>CAJOHG010000157.1 GCA_905234395.1 uncultured Selenomonadaceae bacterium | reverse complement strand
CTGGCTTTTTCACGGAGTTCAATAATCTGTCGTTCTTCACTCTGCTCGACGGTGGAAACGCGAACATATCCAACGCGCATAAAAAATCACCTCCGTCCAGAAAATACGTTGAAGAATTTATGAACAGAGGAAGAGACAAGAAAAATGGAAAGAGTGGTTGTAAAAGTAGGGAACCGTCTATAATAACTTACGGTATTCTTCTTGTTTGTCGGCAGGAATTTTGAGACCGTCCATAGCTTGTTGAGCCGAAAAGTTCATGGTTTCCATTAAGCTACGGATACTATTCAGCTTATTTTCCCTTTCTGTCTTAGCTCTTGCTTTTTCAATAGCAATTTCAAGCAAAGGTTCCATTAAGCCACCATCCCCCATTATGTATCAGCTCCTTTTTTGTTTGTTCGTGTAAGAAATATAGAGCTTTAACAGCTCGGCGGTGATTTTTGATTCATCGTCCGAGATATTTTCAAGACAGTATGCAGAGGCAACAGCGCGGTCATTTTTTTTGTGTGCGTCGAGTAAATCTTTGGGCATGGAAAGCGGATCATACAGGTCGGCAAGAGTGGCGTCGGGATAATTGGCTCGTACATCAAGAATTTTTTGCGCGGACTGTTCGATAGCGGCGCGTTGTTTGTCGGTCGGCTTGCACCACGGAAAATTATTGTAGACAGCTGGTGTATAACGATAATCTGACTTCAACCGCCCTGCAGCGATGCGAACCCAAGCCATGTGAATTGAACTGGTGAGCACGCCGAAAAGATAAAGTGTCGCGTCGGAAATTGTGTAAAGCAAGTTACTGGCGATAATATTCGGAGTCAAGAAACCAATCGGAATGTATTTCCTGTTTTCGCCGCTGACTTCTGGCACAACGAGAAAATTTGTATTCGGCTGTCGAATCTGTGTTCGGCGTCGCGTCTGACGGAAGCGGTTGGACTTTTCAATCGAAATTCTCGTACAAGTTCAAGACGTTTCATGACGAGCGACATTTTGCGCAAATCATTTGGCGGACAATCGAGTAGCCAGAGGCAATAACGGAGTTTGCTTTTGATGAATTCCGCCGCGCCAACAAATTGGTGAATATATTTTTCTGCGAGTGGATTTTTGGCGATGAGTTCGACGCGTTCGGTTGGAGACAAAATTAAATTACCGCCGTCAGTGGGTTGGCTACCTTTGGTCATTTTCGGGAAGCCGTGAGGAGGTTTGCCGCGATTCTCAATGAAGACGTTCGGTGCGTCAAGCAGGTAAGCGTTGATGTTTTGAGCAATGATGACTTTGTCGCCGTCGAAAATTTTTTTAACAGGAGCATAGAAGTTCGCGAAACCAATGATTACACAATGAACGGCGGCGATGTCTGTACTTTCGCTCGTCCACTTGAAAGTTCGATGAGCGAAGTTAATTGAAACGCCTTTGCTGAATAAATATTCCCACATGACGCGAACACTTTCACCTTGCACGATAGAATTGGTTGACAGGAACGCGCAAGCAATCTTTGTGCCGTGAATGAAGTTAGCGGCTTTGCTGTACCAAGCGGCGACGTAATCAAGTTTGCCGTGTTTGTTGTATTCGGGAAAAGCGAGCGTCATATCTTCGACTTGCGCGGGAGTGCGCCATTGATGACCGACGAAAGGCGGATTGCCGATGATGAAGTCGACGCTGGGCGCAACGGTTCGCCAGTCGATTTTTAGCGCGTTGGCTTCTTGAATATTGGCGTAGCTTTTCAGCGGCAGAAAATCCAAGTCGCGATGAATAATTTCTTGCGTCTCCTGAATCATTTGCAATTCGGCAATCCAAAGAGCAGTTTGAGCAACGGCGACGGCAAAGTCGTTAATCTCAATGCCGTAAAATTGCCCGATAGAAATTTTAATCGGGTTGAAAAAGTTCTTTGAGGATTTCGTTTTCGAGTCGGCGCAGAGACAGATAACTTTCGGTGAGAAAATTGCCGGAGCCGCAAGCAGGGTCGAAGATTTTCAGCGACGCAAGCTTTTTTTGAAATGCAAGCAAATTTTTCTTGCGATTGCGTGTAGATTGTTTGATTGTTTGAAGTTCGTTACGCAGGTCGTCTAAAAAAAGCGGGTCGATGACTTTGTGTATATTTTCAAGGCTGGTGTAATGCATACCGCCAGCGCGACGGGTTATCGGATTGAGCGTCGACTCAAAAACTGCGCCGAAAATAGTCGGAGAAATCCCCGCCCAGTTGAAACCGCTTGACGCCTCGTCGAGTAGCAGTTCCTTAATTTGCGGCGTGAAGTTCGGGATTTCAATCGCGCCACTAAACAGCCCGCCGTTGACGAACGGAAATTTTTTCAGCGTGTCGTCAAGATACGGGTCGCGCTCGGCAATCGGAGTATTGAGCACGTCGAAAAGCAGAATTAAATCTTGTCGAATGTTTCTTGAGCCTTCTAACCAGTCACGGAAGATTTTATGCTTGCCAAAAATGCCAGATGATTCAGCGAACAAGCAAAAAACAATCCTAACGCAAAGTTTGTTAAGGCTTGTCAAAGAATGTTCGTTATCGGGATTGAGATATTGCGAGTGGAGCGCATCATAAAGTTTGCCGACAATTTCGCC
>CAJOHG010000156.1 GCA_905234395.1 uncultured Selenomonadaceae bacterium | reverse complement strand
ACGTGGCTCAATCGCGAGTTCACATTGATAGACACGGGCGGCATCGAAATTAAAACCGCCGATAAAATTTTGACGGAAATCAAAGTTCAAGCTCAAATCGCGGTCGAAGAGGCGGACGCGATAATTTTTGTCGTTGACGGGCGCGCGGGGCTGACTTCAGCCGACGAAGATATTGCAAAGCTCCTGCGCGGCTCAAAAAAGCCGATAATTCTAGCCGTGAACAAAATCGACGGCGTGAACTTGGAGCAAGAGATTTATGAATTTTATAACTTGGGCTTGGGCGAACCGATAGGCATTTCCGCAAGCAACGCGCTCAATCTGGGCGATTTGCTCGACGCCGTGATAAAAACTTTTCCACAAACAGAAACGGAAGTTCGCGACGTGGACGAGATAAGAATTGCGGTAATCGGGCGTCCTAACGTCGGCAAGTCGTCGCTGGTCAATAAAATGCTCGGCGAAGAGCGCGTTATCGTCAGCGATATTCCCGGCACAACCCGCGACGCTATCGACACGCATTTTTTCAAGGACGGCACGAAATTTACGCTGATTGACACGGCGGGAATGAGGCGCAAGTCGAAGATTGAAGACGCCGTTGAACGTTACAGCGTGATTCGTTCGCTCCGCGCCATTGACCGCGCAGATGTCGTGCTTATGCTGATTGAGGCTCCCGTCGGCGTCACCGAGCAGGATAAAAAAATCGCGGGCTACGCGCACGATTCGGGCAAGGGCTGTGTTATCGTCGTCAACAAGTGGGATATTTTCCCGAACAAACATGACCGCTCGACTAATCGCTTTACGGACGACTTGCGGGAACGTCTCGGCTTTTTGCAATATGCGCCCGTTGTCTATGCGAGTGCTTTAACCGGTCAGCGCGTCGAACGTGTGACGGAGCTTGTTAAATTCGTGGCGGAGCAACAATCAATGCGTATTCAAACGAGCGTCCTTAATGAATTGATTCGCGACGCCGTTGCCGTCAATCCGCCGCCGAGTAAAAAGGGCAAGTCGGCTAAAATTTTCTTCGTGACGCAAGCGGACATTTGCCCGCCGCGTTTTATAATCTTCGTCAACGAACCCTTTATCGAAAATCGCCTGCGCGAGAGTTTCGGCTTTGAAGGTACGCCGCTTAAGTTCGCCGTTCGCAAGCACAATCAAAAGGACGACGAGCAATAAAAAATTTGTAGCGGCAAGTTGCTCCGATTATTTCGGTATCGTACCGATAACAATCAATGACACCGCCAAAGTTATTGACGATACGATTAATTTTTTTCTGTAGTTTGACGTGCTTTGCTTACGTATGACCAAAATAGTAAATCTCAGCAAGAAATATAAAAGCGCGATTAATGATACTATGAAAATTATAACAAACAGGCTGTGCATTACTTGACCTCCTCAAAATTTTTTCATTTACAAAAATCCTAGCATGACATAATTTTTTTGTCAAACATAGGTTCGCAACGAGATAGTAGGAAAAAATCTGCGCGGCGTCGAAATGCTGAGTAAAATTTTGGGAGGTTGAATTATGGCATTGCTTGAAATAAAAAAGGCGGGCGACCCCGTCTTGAAAGAAATTTGCAAACCGATTGAGAAAATCGACAAGCGTTTAAGGAATTTTTTGGACGATATGGCGGAGACAATGTACGCGAGTGAAGGCGTCGGGATTGCCGCGCCGCAAGTCGGCGTTGCGATTCGCGCCTGCGTCGTCGACGTTGATAAAAAAAATCGTTATGACATGATTAATCCCGTCATAACTTTCCGCGAAGGTACCGTTATCGACAATGAAGGCTGTCTTTCTTGCCCCGACCTTTTCGGCGACGTTGAACGCGCAGAAAAAATTCGCGTCGAATATATCAGCCGCTTTAACAAGAAAAAAACTCTTGAGGCGGAAGGGCTTCTTGCACGCTGTATTCAACATGAGCTTGACCATCTCGACGGCAAACTTTTTATCGACATCGCCACGAACATTACCAAAGGCAAAAAGGATAAGAAATAAGTGATTTCTCATACTTTTCTTTGCTGCGCCCAAAATAGGGGTTAGGGGTTAGGTTTCAGGTATCAGCTAAAACCTAAAACCCAAAACCTAAAACCTAAAGTTGCACGTCCTGTGCGACCAGGTTTCACCTTCCCGCTACTTTTTTCTTGATTACTCGGCAATTTTTTTTGGTAAGGCAAGACGAATCAAAATGCGGGTAATTCGTAAGCCTTCGACTTCCTCAACGTAAAAAGTATTGCCCTCGCAGGCGGCGGACTGACCGACCTTAGGTTCGCCGCCCAATTTGTCATTGAGCCAGCCGCCTACCGTGTCAACGTCCTCATCTTCAATCGTAATGCCGAATTCATCTTCCAATTCTTCCAAAAGCATCTTGGCATCAATCGAATATAAATTTTCGTCGCGTTTCTCGGCGTCGGGGCGTTCCTCGTCGAACTCGTCTTGAATATCGCCAACAATTTCTTCGATAATGTCTTCAATCGTGACCATGCCCGCCGTCCCGCCGTATTCGTCAACGACTATTGCCAGTTGCGAACGATTTGTTTGCATAGTTTTTAAAAGGACGCTCACGTCCATACTTTCCGGCACAAAAAAAACTTTCCGAGCCAACTTTTTGAGACTCGGCTTTTTTTTGCCCTCCAAC
>CAJOHG010000155.1 GCA_905234395.1 uncultured Selenomonadaceae bacterium | reverse complement strand
GAAGATATTAAAGACGCCGTTCAAATCGCTAAGGACTCTATCACTTTCGCGAACAAGCACGCCCGCGACACTCTGATAATCGACACGGCAGGGCGTCTTCAAATCGACGAACGCCTTATGCAGGAGCTTAAAGACATTAAGGCGACAGTCAAGCCGCATGATATTTTGCTTGTCGTCGACGCGATGATTGGTCAAGAGGCGGTCAACGTTGCAGAAACTTTCCACAATGCGCTTGGCGTTGACGGAATTGTCTTGACGAAACTCGACGGCGATGCGCGAGGCGGCGCGGCACTTTCAATCAAGGCGGCGACGGGTTGCCCGATAAAATTTGTCGGCATGGGCGAAAAGCTTGAGGCGTTGGAAATTTTCCACCCCGACCGCATGGCGTCAAGAATTCTGGGTATGGGCGACGTGCTCAGCTTGATTGAAAAGGCGCAATCGACAATCGACGCGAAGACTGCGGAAAAAATGGTCAAGAAAATCAAAGCCGACGAATTCACGTTGCAGGATTTTCTGGAGCAACTTCAGCAGGTTAAAAAGCTCGGTTCGCTCAACGATTTGCTCGGCATGATACCGGGACTCGGCGGGCTTAAGAAAAAGCTCAGCGGCGTCGACCTTGATCTTGACGGAAAAGAAGTTAAGCACATGGAGGCAATTATCCTGTCGATGACGCCGAAGGAACGCGCCGACACAAGCATTATCGACGCCAAACGCCGCAAGCGAATTGCAATGGGCTCCGGCACGAAAGTTGCCGACGTGAATAAACTCCTTAAGCAATTCGAGGAAATGCGCAAGATGATGCGCAAGTTCAAGACAAGTCAAACTCAACAGCAACAAGCATCAAAAAAAGTCAAGGGCAAAAAAGGAAAAATTAAGAAAGGGAAGAATAATAAGCCGAAGATGCCGACGCTCCCGAATCTCGGAGGGATCTTGGGGCAACTCGGCAGTAAGTTTCCTTTCAAAAAACAGTAAGGTGGTGAAATTGTTGGTAAAAATCAGGCTCAATCGGATGGGCGCGAAGAAGCAACCGTTTTATCGCATAGTCGTTGCGGACACGTTCGCCGCGCGACGGTCGCTTTATTGAAATCGTCGGCAATTACGACCCGACCAAAAACCCCGCCATTGTCAATGTCGACGAGGAAAAAGTTATCGGCTGGATTAAAAACGGAGCACAGCCGACCGATACAGTTCGCTCGCTCCTTAGCAAAAAGGGCATCATGAAAAAAATCCACGACGAGCGTAAGGCGGCGCAAGCTGCGAAGTAATCATTTAACAGACTAGTTGAGGTAAAAGATCATGCAAGAACTTGTAACGGTGCTGGCAAAAGCACTTGTCGAAAAACCCGAAGAGGTGCAAGTTGAGGCGGTCGAAGAAGAAGATCGCACGGTTTTGAAACTGCACGTCGCGAAAGAAGATATGGGCAGAGTCATTGGCAAACAAGGGCGAATTGCTAAGGCGATTCGTACCATAGTCAAGTCCGCCGCAACACGTGAGAAGAAAAAAGTTTCAGTTGACATCGAATGACAAAGCAGGCGCGGTGAGCAGTTACAGCTTGCCGCTTTTTTAATTCGTAGTGCGTAATGCGCAATGCGTAATGAAAAATTTTTTGGAGGAATTCAAATGAACAAAATCACGATGACGGTACCGGTCACGGTCAAAGCAAAGTTGACGGAGAAATTGCGCGCGCGGCTCATCGACGAGGCTGTTAAAGTCGCGGAGCAAATGGAACTCGAACTCAAGCAGATAAATATCGACATGCAACGCGAGCTTGAAAACAATCCGCAACACGAGGAGCAGATAAGACGCTTTTTCAGCGGCGAAATGGCTCCGCGTCAAGGGCGTTTGGACGAGGCTCATCGCCGCAAGGAGACTTTTGAAAAGTTGGCATTGGGCGCGGAAATTCTGCAGGGCACGACCGAACGGCAAGTTGAGTTGAAAATCGGAGACAATCTGCGCGACGCCATGAACGTTGAAATTTTGGTAGAAGATGACAAGATCATTGCCATTCGCAGCTAAGCAATTTTCGGAGGATTTTTATGAACAACGAGAGTTCTTTTGTCCCCAAGATTTTGCTTTGCGGCGATGAGGCAGAATTTATCTCGCGCGTCGGCGGGCAACGTCCTTTTAAAATCGTTGGGCATGTGCAATTTCGCGGTGCGTTGAACGGTCAAAAGTTTGATTTTGCGCAGGACGGAAATCTTTTGCTCAATGATAAGATTTGTAGGGCGGACGAACTTTTGAAAATGATTCGGAGTGGCGGAGCTGATTTTATCGTCTTCAACGACGCAAATTTATGTCATATGTTAAGCGGTTGGTCAGGCGAAGGGGCTTTAGGCAAAGCGGGTGTTCCGCGCTCTGATATTGGAATTCCAAAATCTTCCGCGCGATAACTTTTATGACTTGCAAGCCGATATTCATTTGATACGGCTTTTAAAAGAGTTGTCGATAAAAACTCTGCTTGATGCGGACGCGCATTTGCTTAAAGGTCAGCTGTTCACGAAGGAGCCAAATGATTTAACCGCGATTGATTGTATTTACGACGGCGATTTTTATCCCATGAAGGAGAATATTTTCCGCCGCGTCTGCAAAGATTTTTCTGAATGCTGCCTTCGCCACTATGACGCCGCGCTACTTTCCGAAAAGACGCCCGCCGAGTTCGACGCCGCCTTTTACCTTTTAAAAGACACCGCCGACCTCGTGATAACTTTTGCGCGAAACGGCTCCGAACTCGCCAAGTATATTCAAGGCAATAAAGATAAGTTCAAAAAGGTTGAGGTGCGTCCGAGTTTTTCGGGGCAATGGATTCTCTGCTATCGCCACACGCCGCCGACTGATTTTGCAATGTACGTCGTCACTCATAAATCCTTGCCGCCCGAACATATAAAAACTTTTCCGAACGGCTACAAGCTGATTCATGCGGGACGCGCACTCGGCGAAGATTTGGGCTATCCCGGCGACGATACCGGCGATAACATCAGTAATTTAAATCACGACATTAACGAAATGACCGCGCTTTATTGGATGTGGAAAAATACTTCGCATGATATTATCGGGCTGTCGCATTATCGCCGATTCTTTTTCACCGCGAACCCCAAAAATTTCTTGACGGAGCAAGAAACCTTCAAACTGCTCGAAGACCACGACATCATTGTATTAAAATTTACCTATATCACTATGACGTGGAAAGAGCTTGTCAAGCGGGCTTGTGACGAAAAAGCCTTCACATTTGCTTATGCGACTGTAAGAAAAAATCTTATGCGAGTTCACCCCGATTATCTGAACGTATTCGATTAGGATGGGTTTGCCGATTGTTTACGCCAAAAATATGTTCGTGGCTCGCAAAAATGTTTTCGATGCGTATTGCGAATGGTTTTTCTCATTCATGATTGATTCGACGCGGGAAGTTTTAAGAGAAACATCACTGAATCAACTGAAAGGTTTTGCAAGGCGCATGATGGGATATTTTTCGGAGGGAATGTTGACGGTTTGGCTGATTAAAAATCATTTGCGCGTGAAAGAAATTAACATGGTGACGGTGCCGGGGCTTTGATTGGAGGATACAAATTTATTGCAATCGGAAGTTAGAGAAATAATCGTCGGGAAAGTCGGGGCGGCTCGCGGACTCGACGGCACGTTGAAAATAATTCCGCTGACAGATTTTGAAGGGCGTTTCGATAACCTTGAGCAAATTTCTGTCGGCGGGAAAATTTTTAATATCGAGAGCGTCAAGCACATAGGCGGGCAGATTTTTATGAAGTTCGCGGGCGTGGACAGTCGCGAATCTGCGCGGGCTTTGACGAATAAATTTTTGACGGTCGACAGGAAAGACGCCGCGCCGCTCGACGACGGCGAGTTTTATATCTTTGACGTTATCGGCTGTGAAGTTTTCGACGGAGATAAAAAGCTCGGCACGGTCACTAACGTTTTAAAGACGGGCAGCAATGACGTTTT
>CAJOHG010000154.1 GCA_905234395.1 uncultured Selenomonadaceae bacterium | reverse complement strand
GATATAGTCGTACATTTTCTGCGCGAACGCACCGATTTTGCCGTCGCCGATAACATAATCCTTTTCCTTGTAGCGAAGGACGCCGACAGGAGAAATTACCGCCGCCGTGCCGCTACCGAAGACTTCTTCCAAACGACCGTCCTCGTGAGCCGCAATAATCTCGTCGATTGAAATTCTGCGCTCGACGACGGGGACGCCCCATGACTTTGCAACTTGATTGACCGTGCGGCGCGTTATCCCGTCCAAAATCGACGTTTGAATCTGCGGCGACGGACTGACAATCTCGCCGTTAATCTTGAACAGAATATTCATTGAGCCGACTTCCTCAATGTACTTGCGCTCGACGCCGTCAAGCCACAACACTTGGTCAAAGCCGATTTGATGAGCCGCAAGCCCAGCATGAAGACTCGCCGCATAATTCGCGGGAGTTTTCGCCGCACCCAAGCCGCCGCGAACTGCGCGGACGTATTTATCCTCAACCAAAATCTTAACGGGCGCGAAACCGTGAGCGTAGTACGCCGCGACGGGCGACAAAATTATCATGAACTTATATTTCTTGCTGACGCTCACGCCTAAAACCTCGTCGGTCGCGAAAACAAACGGGCGAATGTAAAGGCTTTGCCCCTTTTTCGTCGGGATCCAATCCTTGTCAATGTCGATGAGTTTCATCAAGCCCGCGTGCGCCACGTCGAACGGAATTTCCGGAATATCCAAAATCTGCGCGGAACGATTAAGGCGTTTAAGATGATCTGTTGCGCGGAAGACGACAGCTTTGTTGCCTTGACGATAAGCCTTCATGCCCTCGAAAATCGCTTGCCCGTAATGCAAAGTCGCGTTGGCGGGGTCAAGCAAAATTTTTTCGTGCGGAACAATCCGTGCGTCGTGCCAACCCTGCGCGGCGTCGTAATCCATCACGAACATATAATCCGAAAAATGCGTCCCGAATCCGATTTTGGAAACGTCGGGCTTCGCCTTGAGATTTTTGCTCTCGACAAATTTAATTTCTGCCATAAAAAATCCTCCTTATAATTTTTCTTGTTGATTCTGCCCGCGGGCAAAGATTGACATTGCGCAAGGATTTTGTTATTATCGGCGCGATTCGGAGAGGTGTCCGAGCGGTTTAAGGAGCCGGTCTTGAAAACCGGTGATGCCGAAAGGCACCGTGGGTTCGAATCCCACCCTCTCCGCCATGTAGAAAATTTTCTCCGTGAGGAGTTTCGGAAATATATGTTCGCCTTCGGGCGATTATTTGTAAGAAGGCGGCGATACTTATGGACGAGCAAGAAAAATTGCGAATACTGATAACGGACGACTCGCGGCTCCTGCGCAAAAAACTGCGCGAAGAACTCGAACACCACGACTGCGAAGTTATCGAGTCAATCAACGGCAAAGAGGCAATCACGGCGGTTTTGGAGCAAGAACCCGACGGCGTCATTTTAGATATAGTCATGCCGGTAGTCGGCGGGATTGAGGCGTTGCAATTTATCCGCGAAGTCGCCCCCAGCGTGCCGGTCGTCATGCTCAGTTCAATGAACACGCCGCAAAAATTGATGACCTGCTTAAAAATGGGCGCGATTGACTTCATAACAAAGCCCTACACCAAAGAGCAAATCTTTAACACGGTCGAGCGATTCAGAAAACTCAAAGCAAAGCGCATAGAAAAAGCACAGGCGCAAGAGTACAACGATTTTTAAAGACGGAGGGTTTTAAAATGCCGATTATTGAGCAGAATACGGTTTCGGCGAAGAACAAAGCCGGCGGCAAAGGCGAAATTTTTATCACGCACCTTTTGACGCCAAAAGAAATGGTCGGGAAATGTCAAATGTTCGCGCGCGTCAGAATTCCGGCGGGTTGTTCGCTCGGCGTTCACAAGCACGTTGACAATAACGAGACTTATCACATTTTGAGCGGCAAGGGGCTTTACACCGACAACGGCAAGACTTACGAGGTCAAAGCGGGCGATACGACTTACTGCGCGGACGGCGACACGCACGGCATTGAGACGATTGGCGACGAAGATTTGATTTTTATCGCGCTGATTATCGCCACAAAGTAAATTGGCTATTGCGTCGGCAAGGTTCCTGTGCTAAGATACAGTCAACTAAGGAAAGGAGTTGTCGGCAATGGATATGGCAATCGCGGCACTGTCGGTCGATATGAACGCGGCAAAAGTACAGCAGGAGTTAGGCATTTCGGTTTTGAAAATGGCAATGCAGTCGGACACTGCAGCGGCGGAAGAGGCATTGGAGGTTATCGAAAGTCTCGACCCGAATATAGGAAACAATCTTGACGTAACGGCGTAATAAAAAGTACTTGATTTTTTTTAGACATTCTGCTAAATTCTGCAGGTGATTTTTGAAGGGAGGAATTTCTTTCTATGACGAGAGCTGAATTGATAGTAAACGTTGCCGAGAAGGCGCAAGTTGACCGCAAGGTTGTTGA
>CAJOHG010000153.1 GCA_905234395.1 uncultured Selenomonadaceae bacterium | reverse complement strand
TGAGGTCAAGGGGCAACTTCTGCGTGGTTTTCGCGGACTGGAGCAACCGCCGTTGCACGAAGGCGACCCAGCTTTTGTGTTCATTCACAAGATTTACGGATTTGACGGCTCAAAGACGCAAGTCATAGAGAACGCCGCCAAGCACAGAGAGTCGGTGATAATTTGATGAATTTAATCTTTATCTCTCCGCAGTTTCCGAAGCATTATTGGAAATTCTGCGACCGCTTGAAAAGAAATGGCGTGAACGTGCTGGGAATAGGCGACACGCCGTTTGATAATCTGTGCGGGGAACTCAAGGCGGCATTGACGGAATATTACTACTTGCCGACGTTGGAAGATTATGACGCGGTGTTTAAGGCGGTGTCTTTTTTCAGTTTCAAATACGGCAAGATGGATTGGCTGGAATCGAACAACGAGTATTGGCTTGAACAAGACGCCCGTCTTCGGACAGATTTTAACATTACGACGGGCGAGAAAGTTGAAAATATCAGCCGCATAAAAAGCAAGTCGGCGATGAAAGCTTATTACGCGCTTGCGGGTGTTGAGACTGCTCGACTGCATAAAGTCACGACGCAAGACGCCGCGAAAGTTTTTATAGCTGAAGTTGGTTATCCGGTAATTGCCAAGCCGGACGTTGGAGTCGGTGCGACCGATACTCTCAAACTATCGAACGATGTCGAACTTGAAAAATTTTTTTCGGACGGTCTCAAAGTGCCTTACGTTTTGGAAGAATTCATAATGGGCGAAATTTGTTCCTACGACGCGATTTTGAACAGCAATTCTGAGCCGCTGTTGGAGGCAATGACGGTATGGACTCCTTCGGTTATGGATATTGTCCTGAAACAGCTGGATTTGTCATATTACACGACAGACTACGCGCCCGAAAAACTTTGCGAACTTGGACGAGCGACGGCAAAAGCTTTTGGCGTGAAAAGTCGCTTTGTTCATTTGGAATTTTTCCGCTTGACGGAGACAAAGGCAGGCTTAGGCGAAGTAGGCGATTTCGTCGGGCTTGAAGTCAACATGCGTCCTGCAGGAGGCTATACGCCTGATATGATAAATTTTGCTCAGTCGACTGACGTTTATCAGATTTGGGCGGACATGATCACGAGTGACGAGCGCAAGCTCCCCGATAACGGCAAGCATTTTTACTGCGTGTATGCGAGTCGCCGCGATTGCCACAGCTATAAACATTCGCATGAAGAAATTTTGTCGTGCTACGAAAAAAATCTCGTCATGTGCGAACGAATGCCGGAAATGATGGTGCCGCAAATGGGGAATCAAATGTACACGGCGAAAGTAGCGGATTTGAATTTATCCGATTCGTGCAGGAGCAACGGTCATGAAAAAATTTTTTACGTCGGACGTGCTGATAATCGGCGGCGGAGCGGCAGGATTGTTCGCGGCGATACGTTTGAGCGAATTAAATCCTGAAATAAAAATTTGTATCGTGGAAAAGGCGGATATTCGACGTAGCGGTTGCCTTGCGGCGGGAGTTAATGCGCTGAACGCTTACATCGGCAAAAATCACACGCCCGAAGACTATGTGAACTACGCGCTAAACGATGCGCACGGGATTGCGAGCCGAAAATTACTTCTGACAATGGCGCAGAGATTAAATCACGTTACAAAAGAGATTGAGCGGCTCGGCTTGGTGATAGAAAAGGATTCAGCCGGCAATTATGTTGAACGCGGTTGGCGCAATGTGAAAATCAACGGCGAAAACATAAAAATTATCCTTGCCGACGCCGCGCAGAGTTTTCCGAATGTGAAAATCTTTAATCACGTCAACATAACGGATTTTTTCCGTGACGGAGAGAAAATTTTGGGCGCATACGGTTTCAGTACACGAGAAAAAATTTTTTACGGGTTCACGAATTACGCTGATTGCGACGGGCGGAGCGAGCGGAATTTATTTGCCGAATCATGCTGGCGGCTCTCGTCATCAAATTTGGTATCCGCCGTTCAATACAGGTGTGGGATATGCAATGGGAATCCGCGCAGGTGCCGAAATGACGACTTTTGAGATGAGATTTGTTGCTCTGCGTTGTAAAGATACGATTTCGCCGACAGGAACGCTTGCGCAAGGAGTAGGAGCGGCGCAAATCAATTCACGCGGCGAATTTTATCAAAAAAAATACGGCAACACGACTTCTGAACGAGTTTTTGCGGTCACGAGTGAAAAATTGGCGGGACGTGCGCCATGTTACTTGAAAACGATCGGAATCAGTGCCGAGCAAGAAAAATTTTTGTACGGGGCATATTTGAATATGTCGCCGGCGCAAACTTTGAAATGGATTGAAACGAACGCACCGCCGAGCAAGTTTAACGTCGAAGTTTCCGGCACAGAGCCATACATAATCGGCGGACACACGGCGGCGGGCTATTGGATTGATGAGAATCGGCAGACGACGTTACAAAATTTGTATGCGGCGGGCGATGTGGCGGGCGGTTGTCCTCAAAAATATGTTACG
>CAJOHG010000152.1:1655-2332 GCA_905234395.1 uncultured Selenomonadaceae bacterium | reverse complement strand
GTCGAAGTCTCTTCGCGCTCGAAAGTTTCATACATGCGTTTCATAAAATCTTCCGTCATGCCGACGCCGTCATCTGAAATTATGAACTCGCAACGAATATAGCCCGACTCGGAAACTTTTTTCTTCTTGCCCGTGATTTTGACGTGACCGCCAGCGGGTGTGAACTTTATCGCGTTGTCGAGGAGCGCGGAGATAATTTTCTTAAAGTTCACGTCGTCGGTATAAACCAGTTCGCGCGGCAAGTTCAAGACGCATTCAAGTGAAATATTTTTTTTCTCCGCCTTAGCTTTGAACGAGTGCACGACGACCAAAACTTGTTCTTCCAAGTCGCAAACTTCGGAGCGCAGTTGTGTCTTGCCGTATGTGATTTTGCTCATGTCAAGCAAGTCGTTGACGAGGTTCAGCATTTGCAGGCTGCTTTCGTCGACTTTTTCAAGATAAGTTTTTAAAAGTTCGGGTTCGTTGATATGCCGCCGCGCCAACTCCGTAAAGCCCCGAATCGAATTGAGCGGCGTCAAAATGTCGTGCGAAATATTGAACAGGAACGCCGCTTTGACTTCGTTTGCCTGCTTTTGTCTGTCTAATTCCATTTCCATACGCAACTTTTCCTCCTGAATCAGTCGCCGTTCGGTTATGTCGCTGATAAAAACGTAAAAGGCATCGCCGTGTTCGGGGAA
>CAJOHG010000152.1:0-1451 GCA_905234395.1 uncultured Selenomonadaceae bacterium | reverse complement strand
TAGAAAATATCGAACGGCTCTTTCGCCGAGTACACAAAAAATCCGCCGGGCACTTGCTCCGCTACCCATTTCAACATCGGCAATACCTCGTACAAATATTTCTTGCCCAAAAAATTATCTCTTGGCATCTTGTCCCTCACTGAAAATTTTTGACAATAATATCACAGCTCGCCTGTTTTGTACAAAGAAATTTTTAGCAATACTGATGATCAAAATGAATTATCGCGCGGTCGTCGGAGTGCAATTTAATCAATCGCCGCTGAAATTCCTTGCGAAGTTCGCGGTCAGTCATTAAGAAGTTCCAAGGGACTGCCACATCAAAAATCAATTTCCTGCCCGATTTATACGGCACGATTCGGAAGTCATGCAACGTCAGCCGCGAATCAATGTCGTATAAAATTTTTTCGGCAAGTTCGCGGTGTTCCTCGAAATTTTTATCGCCGATAACAACGGGGTCGACATGCAATGTCACGGAAATTTGGAATTGCGATTGAAGCTTGCGCTCCAAGCGGTCAACAATCTCATGCGCCTCCAAAAGTTTCAACGTCGCGGGCATTTCAACATGCATCGAAACAAAAATTCTCTTCGCGCCGTAGCTGTGAACAATCAGGTCATGAACGCCCAAAACTTCGGGCGCGTCGGTGACCGTTTTTTTTATGCCGTCGAGCAATTCTTGATTGGGCTTATCGCCGAGCAGAGGATTTAAAATTTCTTTAAGCGAAGTAAAGCCGCCGCGCAGAATGAACGCCGAAATAAAAATGCCCGCGCCGCCGTCAATGTTTATGCCGAATTCAAGATAGACGCCGACGGAAATTATCACGACGCTTGTGGCGAGGCAATCGGTAAAGCTGTCGAGAGCCGCCGCGCTTATCGCCGCCGAATTTATTTTCCGCGCCGCATGTCGATAGAAAAGCCCCAAGAAAAATTTCGCCGCAACCGATAAGCTCAGCACAAGCAAAGTTATTTTGTCGACGTTCAAAGTTTCGGGCGTGATGATTTTTTCAATCGACGAATACAAAAGATTTAAGCCGACAAGAATCATCGCCGCCGCAATAAAAAGCCCCGCGAGATATTCTGCGCGACCGTGCCCGAAAGGATGTTCTTCATCGGCGGGTTTGGCGGCAATCTTAAAACCCGCAAGCATAACGGCGGAAGTTCCCATGTCGGAAAAATTGTTGAAACCGTCGGCGATAATCGAAATCGCGCCGCTCATGAACCCGATAATCAGCTTGACGACGCTCAACAGCAGATTAACAAAAATGCCCGCGAAACTCACAAGCTCGCCGTAACCTTCGCGGGTCGACAGCTTAAAAATTTTTTTCATAAATATTTTGCTCGGTTGCGTCAAGCTGGCAATCGGACTTCTGAGCGGCGCGATTTCCATTGTCGCCGACGCCTTCAATAACATCTCCGACATCGGCACCTCCGCGATTATGCTGGTCGGCTTTAAA
>CAJOHG010000151.1 GCA_905234395.1 uncultured Selenomonadaceae bacterium | reverse complement strand
GACGTGAATCCAAGGGAAGGAAACTTCTTTGGTTGAGCAAATCTCCTCGAAGTGCGGAATGGAAAAGCCGTGCTTAGCCATAGTCGCCAAGTCGCGGGCGGTCGTGTAGTGATTCGGGTCGGGCAAGCCGTTGGCGTTTGTGAAATTGGTATTCGTCGCGCCGAGTTCGTGAGCGCGTGCCGTCATGCGGGCGGCGAAGTCGGCAACCGTCCCGCCGCAATGTTCCGCAATCGCAATCGCGCCGTCGTTGCCCGAAATCAACATCATGCCGTAAAGCAAATCGCCCAGCGGAATTCTTTCGCCGACATCAAGCCAAAGCGTCGAACCTTCCGCGTTGTAAGCACCGGGACCGACGGTAACAATTTCGTCAAGCTTGTTGCCCTCAAGCGCGGTTATCAGCGTCATCATCTTTGTCGTACTCGCGGGGAACATGATTTTATCGGGGTTGCGTTCGTAGAGGACGTGCCCCGTTGACGCCTCGATAACTATCGCCGCCGTCGCCGTGACGTTCGGTAAAACGTCGTCGGGCGCGACAGGTCTTGTGTTTTGAATTGGCGTGACCGAGTAGCCGGGACTCAGCCCCGAATTTTCGGAAGTCAGCGTCTGTTGCATTGGTTGGGCAACTTCGCCGCGCGGTGCCTCGTCAAGCCGCATAAGCTCCGACGCCGGCATCCCGACTGCGCCCGTCGCCGCTCCGTAAATTATTATCGACATTGATATTATCGTCGCGCAAAATCTTTTTAAGTTCAAGTGCACATCTCCCTACATGAAAAATTTCTGTTTGATTATAAATTCGCCGCGCCTTCTTGTCAAAAAAAACCGTCAACTTGACGGCTGAAAAATTTTTATCGCGGCGTCTTCGCCCTGCTCTATCGCAAGTTCGACGGCTCGCTTTGCTTTGAATAATAATTTCTCCGATTCGCCACGCAGTCTGAACGATTCGGCAACCTGCGCGGCGATTTTTTCTTGTATTTCTACTTCGACACATGGCAACGGCAAGTTCAAAACGTCCTCGTCCTTTATGACGGGATAAGACGTGCCGACGTTGTATTTCAACATTAAATCGCGATAAATTTTTGTCCTCAACATGACTTGCAAGACTTCAACAGAAAATTTTCCACTTGAACGAAGAACAGCAAATGCGCCGCTCACTAACAAATTATTTTCGCGCAAAATCGCTACCGCGCCGCGATTGGGACGAACTTTTGAAACGAGAATGTCGCCTGCTTGCGTCATAATTTTTGCGTTGTCGGGCAAGTCGTCCGTCGCAATCAAATTCGCCACTGCCACGCCGTTTGAAACGTTCACATCGCCAATTTCAACGTACCGATAACAATCTGCGCGGCGGTCGCAAATATCTTTAACGAGTCTGAAAAAATCTTTCACACGTCGCCCGCCGGACAGTTCCGCAAGCTTTTTTTCTATGTCATCGTACTTTGGCTGATAAAATTCTGCGTCGAGGCGTCCGCTCAATCCGAATGACGCGCTGAAACTTTTTATCGCAACGTTTTCCGCGCTCGGTTTAAAATTTTCCAAGCCCAACGACCGCTCCAACATTTTTTCCGCAACGTGATAGCTTTCGTCGGCTCGCTGTAACTTTTTGTGCGCTGATTCTATTACATTCTCGATTTGGTTTTGAAATATGACTTCCGGAACAAAAATATTGAATCGTTTAATTCGTTCTATTGCTAATTTAGGTTGAACAGTTCCGACTTTTTCTCGTTCAATCTGTATTTGACCGTATTTTGAAAGGAAATAAGCAAACAAATAATAAGGATTGACCTTTTTTGATTCCAATCGAACGCAATTTTCAGTTAGGTTGCAAATATCCAAGTCAAACATTACGAACCCGACATCCCCAATATTACCAACGATTGTTAAAAGAACATCATTTTTCTTTGTCTGATATTGTTTTATCTGCTCATAAACTCGTTTTGATATTTTGGGCGAACTCGAATAGTCGACAAAATTATTTTTAACATCTTCGGCTCGTATGTACGGGGTGCCTTCCGTTGAAAAAGTTTCACCTAAAGGCAATCGCTTTCCACCTTTTACGATTGCAATATCCTCAAGAGTTAAATTTTTGTTCGATGATGAAGTAAAAATTTTCAAGTAACATTTCTTAAAATACTCGCTGTCAATGCGAAAATCTTTGTTCGCCGCGCAGGTTGATAAAAATTTTTCTGTACATTCAAGCTCCTCCGACAAGATTTTATATTTAGCGGCGTCGAAGGAGCTGTTTTCAAAAAAACTTAAGCCCTCGCGTTTTGCAAACTCAATAAAAGCCTCAGCGATGCCGTCGCGGGTTAAGCCGTCGTGATTAAACAGGTCGTGCTTAACTATAGTGTGACCGTGAGCGTCGCGCA
>CAJOHG010000150.1 GCA_905234395.1 uncultured Selenomonadaceae bacterium | reverse complement strand
GTTGCCGAACATAAAATGGGCGTTAGGATATGGAATAATTCTATGTTCAGCGCGAGCAATGGGCGAATTTGGCGCGGTGAGCGTTGTAAGCGGACATATTCGCGGAAAAACGAACACATTGCCTTTACACATCGAAATTTTATACAACGAATACAATTTCACGGCGGCATTTGCGGTCGCGTCGGTTTTAGTCATGTTAGCGATAGTAATTTTGATATTGCGCAACGTGGTAGAGCATTATAGCAAAGAAAAAGTGATTGAAGAGGAAATTTCAGAGCAAGCCGCCGATTTGAAAGTTGGTGTAGCGAATGTTTGAAGTTGAAGTCAAAAATATCAATAAAAAGTTCGGAAATTTCAAGGCGTCGGACAATGTGAGCTTTGAAATTGAGCGCGGGAAGTTGGACCTTCGGGCAGTGGAAAAACGACGATATTGCGAATGATAGCTGGACTTGAGACGCCCGACAGCGGAGAAATTTTTATAGGCGGGCGAAAAGTGAACGATTTACCGCCGGGCGAACGAGGAATCGGATTTTTGTTTCAGAGTTACACGCTGTTTAAGCACATGACGGTTTTTGAGAATATAGCGTTCGGGTTGCGCGTAAAAAAACTCCCCGACGCGGAAATATCTGCGCGGATAAAAGAATTAGCGGAGTTAATCGGGCTAAAAAATTTCACGAGGCGTTATCCGTTGCAATTATCGGGCGGACAACGTCAGCGAGTGGCATTTGCAAGAGCATTAGCCCCGAATCCGGAATTATTGTTGCTTGACGAGCCGTTTGCGGCGATAGACGCCAAAGTTCGGCAAGAATTGCGCGGCTGGCTGAAGCAAACGATACATCAGCTGGGAATCACGGCAATATTCGTGACACACGACCAAGACGAGGCTGTTGAGGTAGCCGACGAGATAATAATCACGAATCGCGGGCGAGTTGAGCAAGCTGGCGTTCCGATAGAAATTTATCAAGCCCCGAGGACGCCGTTTGTAGCAAAATTTATCGGCGAAAGCGTTCAAGTGGCAGATTATACGATTTTCAAAGGATTTGATGATTATGAACCGCATGAAGGGATATTACGCCCCGAATTTTTGGAAATCGGCGCGACGATAGAAGAAATGCCGCAACCAATGCCTGTGACGACGGAAAAAGGAATAATTCGCGGCACATATTTTCGCGGGAGCATGATTCAGATAGACATTGAGGTTAAAGGGCAGTTGTTGAAAGGTTTTCGCGGATTGGAGCAAGTACCGTTGCGAGAAGGCGACGAGGCATTTGTCTTTATCCATAAAATTTACGGATTTAACGGCACAAAGACGCGAGTAATAGAAAATGCCGCCAAACGCAGAGAGTCGGTGATAATATGACCAATTATATGGAACTGATAATGACGAATCAGCCGTGGAATTTTATATCTTGTGGCGCGGCGAAAGGTCAAGCGCGGGAATTTCAAGCGCGAGCAAAGTTCTTGGGATAATTATCGGGATTTATTTCGCGTTTGTAGTGATATATCTTTCGCTGAACGTGTTGCCCGCCCTTGAATGGCGCGGTTTGCTCGATGAAATAGCTGTCATGTCATACCTCATAGGCGCGGTGCCGCTTTTAGGCACAACGCTGTTGGAAATCGGCTTAGTCGGCAAAAATCTCAATGACAAAGCCCGCCGACAAGCCCATTTCCTCTTGTTGACGGTATTTTTGATATTAAGTCATGTAGCGATGATTTTTGGAATGACGGAGCCGCAAAGTCAACATGAACACATGCATCACGCAATGGAGGCAGGACGATGAACTTTATTTTTATCTCACCGCAATTTCCGAAGCATTATTGGAATTTCTGCGACCGCTTGAAGAAAAACGGCGTCAACGTGCTTGGAATTGGCGATACACCATTTGAAAACCTGCGCGACGAGTTGAAAAATTCTCTGACGGAATATTATTTCACGCCGCACTTGGACGATTACGCCGAAATTTTTAAGGCGGTGGCGTTTTTCAGCTTTAAATACGGAAAAATTGATTGGCTCGAATCGAATAACGAATTTTGGTTGGAGCAGGACGCACGACTTCGGACGGATTTTCATATA
>CAJOHG010000149.1 GCA_905234395.1 uncultured Selenomonadaceae bacterium | reverse complement strand
GCAGGAAGAACGTGAGAATATTCGGCGGCGACAAGCGGAAGGTATCGCTCTTTGGCGCAAAACGGGGAAAACGAAAACAGGACGACCTTACGGTCGCCCCAAAATAAAGTTCCCCTCGAACTGGAAAAAAGTCTACGCTCTTTGGAAAGAAAAGAAGCTCAAGTCGAAAGAAGCTTGGTACCTACTCAAGATTTCTAGGGGCTGTTGGTAAATTAAAAGTGAATAGCGACAGAGGCAAGTAAAACGAAGTTAAGAAAACAGACAGCCAACTTATCGAAACGAAAAGCAATGTGACGATAATTCTTGATTCGTTGGAAAAAACGCTCGACAAGGTTGCGCTTTTTGTAAAGTTCAGCATCGAATTCGTGTTTCATTTTGAAATTAACCTTGTCGGGAATGCAAACGATTGCCCCGTGAGAATGAAGGAAAGAGCGAATTTTATCGCAACTGTAAGCCCTGTCGGCAAGCACCTTCTTACCGGTGAGCTCAACTCCGTCAAACAATTCAAAAGCTTTGTCGGAATCGTTAATTTGTCCGCCGGTTAAGACTACATTTATGACTTGCATTTTCTCGTTGAGCAGGACATGAATTTTGGTGTTCTTGCCGCCGCGTGACGCGCCTATCGCTTCATTTTTTCGACTCGAACAAGCACTTTGATGGACTTTACAAAAGGTCGAATCCATTTCAAGCAAAGCAGAGTTGTTCGCGTCGACATTGATGATTTTGAGGAGTTGCTCAAACAAGCCTTGAGAACACCATTTGCGGAATTTGTGGTAAACGCTGTTCCAATTGCCGTAACGAGAGGGCAAGTCACGCCAACGTGCTCCGCTCTTGAGTATCCACAAAATCGCGTTAAGAACTCTGCGAGGATTAAGTGCCGGGCGTCCGACTCTCTTTTCGGTTTCAAACAAGAATTTTATTTTGTTCCATTGCGCGTCCGTTAATTCTTTGTGGTAAAATGAATTTGACATAAGTAATGACCTACTTTCAAACTCATTTTATCATTGCTTGTGTTTTTTCTTTACTTGAATTTACCAACAGCCCCTAAGGCGTTTTATTTTTTACACAAGGCAAAAAAATTTTTGTCAGAAGTGTCCAGTAAAACCAGATGTCGATTTCCAAAAAAGAAAAATTTATCGACCCACCAGCAACCTTAACATTGATAATCGAATAAAAATTTCTTAGCCCCCACCATTGATTAAAAGAGTGAGACCGTCAGGGAAAGGAGAGAGTCAAGTGATCAGAAGTCCACCATTAAAAAATTGTTCCGTCAATCAGCGTTCAAAAACATTCGGGAGGTTTTAACAATGACAAAAATACTTACGCTTCAAGCGCAGTCGGCGGCGTCCGTCAAGGTGACGACGAAACTCAACGACCAACAACTTGCCGCAATCCAACAGCTCGAAGGCATCCACGTCATCAACAGCGGGGCGGGCACGGGAAAATCGGCGACCCTCGTTGCACGTCTGCAGAGGCTCCACGAAATTTATCCGACGGCAACGGTGCTCATGCTTGCGTTCTCGAAAGCGGCAGTGCAGGAATTGCAACAACGAGTCGGAGCGATTCACGGCGTCACAATCAGCACGTTTCACAGTTTGGCGTATCACGTCCTCAAAAGCAGCGGCTGGAAATTCAGCATGGAAACGAGCACGGAAAATCAAACGTCGGCAATCGAGAGCTTAATCGGGCGATCCAAAACGACGGTCGAAGAAGTCATCCGTTCATTGCACGGTGTTGCGGGTGCGTCCCGTTCGACATTGCGCGTCCGTAGGCAGTTTCTTTCAATGCTCAAAGAGACACACACGGTGACATTCGACACGATGATAATTTTCGCGACGGGAGCATTGCAGAAACATGCGGGACTGAGGAACTACTGGCAAAGCCGCTATGACTTCGTGCAAGTCGACGAGGGACAAGACCTAAATCTTGCCCAAGTCGAACTTTTGCAGATTGTGACGGCGGAGACGAAGAATCTGTGCTTGTCAGGCGACCCTCGACAGCAGATTTACGGTTTTCGCGGTGCGTTCGGGGCAATGGAAAAATTGAGCAAGACGGCGCAGATTCACAGCTTGACGAAGAATTATCGTTGCAACCCTGCGATACTCAAACTGGCGAACAGCGTCATGGACGAATACGAGCCGTTAATTCCGGCCTCAAAAATCGTTTCGATACCGCCGCAGTTTTTGACGGCACTGGACGCAACAGATGAGGCGAAATTGGTCGCAAACGAAATTGAGAGACTGCACGGGCAAGGACAGCGATATTCGGAAATGGCGGTGTTATACCGTTCGACGGCGGTCACGAGCGAAATCATCAGCACGTTGCTTGAGCGCAAAATCCCGTTCGTTACGAAATCGCCGCTACTCGTCAAGTACGCGCAAAAGCCGTGGCGTGAAATTATCGCGCTGTTCAAGTTCATGACGGAGCCGACCTCGACGGACGCGCTGAAAAATATCTTGCCGCTGTTCTTTCTGAAAAAAGAGCGAATCGGAGAAGTTGAAGCGATGGTGGCGGAACAAAAGTGTTCGCTTCTGTCGAGTTTGCCGTTACTTGCCCGCAAAGCCTTTCACCGCGACTGCATAGTCGAACTGGCGACGGCAATCGAGACCACCGAAAAATTTGAACCGTCAGCGGCACTGCGCCACGTTGTCAAACACGGACTGGGCAATTACTTCGGGAAGGCAATGACACTGTCGGTCGAGAGCGCAATAGGCGAACTGCAAAAGTTTCCGACGATTGCGGCGTTTCTTGAGCAAGTTCAAAGCGTGAAAGGCCAACTCGCGAAGATAAAGGAACTGGCGGCGAAGGCGAAAGATGCGGTCACGTTGTCCACGATTCACGCGGCGAAAGGGATGGAATGGCAATCAGTCTTTCTGATCGGATTGGTCGACGGCGTTCTGCCGTCAAACTGCAACGGAGCGGATATCGACGAAGAAAAACGCTTGCTGTACGTCGGAATCACAAGAGCAAAAC
>CAJOHG010000148.1 GCA_905234395.1 uncultured Selenomonadaceae bacterium | reverse complement strand
TATCTGAGAGATTATCACGGGCAGGAACTTGCCTGCGCTTTGCAGGAATTTCAGACCAAACGCCCTGAAGTTTCGATAAATCTTTTGAGCGGCACGCACGAGGAACTTTACGAAAATTTGCGGACCGGCAAAGCGGACGTGGTCATCAGCGACTTGCGGCGCGAGCCTTCAGAGCAATACGTAAACTTTTTTCTGACGCGGGGATATTTGTACGCCGAACTGCCCGAAAGTAATCCGCTGACTCAGTTGGAATTTTTGACTGTGGACGACTTAAAGAATACGCCGATAATTTTGATTGCGCCGCAAAACCAGCAGTTCATTGAGGAAAATTTTTTCAAGGAATATTTCGGCGTGAAAAGTGAATTTATTTTTGTGGAGACTTTAGAGAGAGCGCATCTTCTCGTTGCCGCGAATAAAGGTTATTTTCCGATTGAGTTCACGCGCCCGCCAAAAAATTCTTCCGGCGTGAAACATCTCCCGCTCATGCGCGAGGGCAAGCAACTTTATAGGAAGTATTATGCATTTTGGCGCGCCGATACGCTCAAAAATTATATCGAGGAGTTTGCTCAAATTTTACGTCCGCTTTTTCCAGAAAAGGAGGTCATCTCATGAAAGACGTTGTAGTATTAGTCGGTACAGGTTCAATTGGTCAGGCAATCGCTCGCAGAGTCGGTGCGGGTAAACATATCGTGCTTGGCGATTTGAAACTTGAGGCGGCGAACGCGGCGGCAAAAATTTTTGACGGCGCAGGCTTTGAAACTTCAACCATCGCTGTGGATATTTCAAACCGCGAATCAATTTTGAAACTCGTCGAACACGCAAAAAATTTCGGCGCGGTGAAAAATTTAATCTGCGCAGCAGGAGTGAGTCCCTCTCAAGCTCCCGTCGAAAAAATTTTGCGCGTCGATTTGTACGGCACAGCGGTTTTGCTTGAAGAATTCGGCAAAATAATTTCGGAAGGCGGTTCCGGCGTGATAATCTCGTCGCAATCGGGGCACAGGCTAGGAGCCTTGACGGAGGAACAAAATTTTCAACTCGCCACGACTCCGACCGAAGAACTTTTGAACTTGCCGTTCCTCAAGGCGATAACCGACACGCTCAAAGCCTATCAGTATTCCAAGCGGTGCAATGTGTTGCGTGTGGCAGGTCAAGCGACGCCGTGGAGTAAACGCGGCGCGACTATTAACTCAATCAGTCCGGGCATAATCATCACGCCACTTGCCGCCGACGAACTCAAAGGACCTCGCGGCGAAGGTTATCGCAAAATGTTGGAGGCGTCGCCTGCAAAAAGAGCCGGTACTCCCGATGAAGTCGGCGACTTGGCAGAATTTTTGATGAGTAGTCGCGGAAAGTTTATCAGCGGCGCAGATTTTCTGATTGACGGCGGTACCACTGCTTCCTATTGGTACGGCGATTTGCAATATCTCAAGCAAACTCACTAAGCTTTCACAACTCACGAATAATCTTCTTGCGAATGAGTTCGTCTTTATCAAACTCACTCATCATCTCCCAATCTTTTTCCATTTCCAGATTATTGCCGTCGGAACGGGCGACCAGCTGGACTGCTTCCGGCTCGAATAAGATTGCATCGGCAATAAGTGATGCCGCTTGAGTATTCGTCAACGTGTCGGAACAAGTGACGCGATAACGAGTATGGACTTTATCGAGAGTCTTGGGTGTGATTCATTCGCTCAATTATTTCTTTATCGCGATTCTCGACTTTTTCGAGTTTGCGAACGAACCTTAAATTTTTGCGAAGAATGCCAGTCGCTATTTCTTCGATTTTTTTCGTCGCTTCAGGCTGGCGACATAAAGTTTCCAACTCGGCTTGCTTCTTTTGAAGAGAGAGTTTGAATTGGTCGAGGCGACTTCTCTCCAATTCCAGAATCGTCCGCTGTTTGGTCAGATAATACTGCTCTTGCAAGAAAGTAGAGCGCGGGAATACTGACCAGTCTCGCGTTTGGAACTCTTTTTCTTCCTTAGCATAAGCAAGCAATTTAGGAGCGAGCCTTTGCTCGTCTTTTTTGTACCGTCTTACTTCCACGCGCAGTCGTTTGAAGTCGCCGTGCACAAATATATTTTTCGCCATAAAGATAGCGCGTTGAGGAGAAATTATCTGACGTTGGATGTGAAATTTTTCAACGAATAAATCCTCATGTTCCTTTTTCAGGGCACGATATTGCCGACGAATCAGGTCGTACACTTCTCGTGTCTTGAAACTCGTTTGCGGCTCTTCCATTGTCTTTACGAACAGCGCGTTTCTTAGGTCATCTACCGCTTTGTCTAAGTCAATATTTGCGCGTTTAAGCATTTTCCTTGCGTGAGTATTCGCTTGTAAAATTTGGTGTGTCACC
>CAJOHG010000147.1 GCA_905234395.1 uncultured Selenomonadaceae bacterium | reverse complement strand
CAGAGTGGTAAAGATTTTGTCCGTCCGCAATACCGGAAACTGCTGAAAAAAATAAAAGCCGGCGATACGCTCGTCATCAAAAGCATTGACAGACTTGGCAGAAGTTACGAGGAACTTTTGGAGCAGTGGCGCATTATCACAAAAGAAAAAAATGTGGCAATCGTTGTGCTCGATACACCGCTCCTCGACACGCGCCGTAAAAATGACTTAATCGGAACGCTTATCGCTGATTTAGTCTTGCAAATTATGTCGGCATTCGCGCAAATAGAACGCGACTTGACCAAACAACGGCAAGCGGAAGGAATCGCCGCCGCCAAAGCTCGCGGAGTAAAATTCGGACGCCCCGGTAAAGTAAAACCGCAAGAATATCCGCAAGTGTACGCTCAGTGGAAAGAAAATAAAATATCAGCACGGGAAGCGGCAAGAATTCTGGGAGTTCATCACTCAACATTTCTAAATTGGGCAAGAAATAACGGCTGAGAGTCGGCGAATTTGTCTACTTTTATATCTACCTCCTATTTTTTTTTGCATTCTATCTTTTTCACTTAGAAATGTCAATCAACATGAACCCGAATAAAAATTTTTAATCAACCGAAGGTTTAAATTCCGCACAGATTAAAAGTAGACTTTTTCGCCAGCAATAAAACGTATGGGAGGAGGAAAAATGAGAAAAAAAATCTTTATGCCACTTAGAGAACTACGGAAAAGTTGCAGGATAACAACAGAGGAAATGGCGACGCGTCTCGGAAAAACAAGCGATTTCGCGCTGGGAATTGGGGCAGACGTATCCGGAATTACATTATCTGCCAAAAATCGCGGCAATGTTCAATGTCAGCATAGATTTTTTATTAAGCTACAAACCCGAAATCGTGAAAATAGCGAATGAAGACGAGGAACTGTTAAAAAGCAAGTATTTCTGGAAGCCGTCAGTGAACTTGATATTGAACAGTGTCTTAAATCAGATTCCGCCGACGAAACCGTTGAGAGTATTGGAAATGGCATGTGATGACGGCTATTGTGCATTAGTACTGGCGCGGTTGGGCTATATCGTCACGGCTTTTGACAATTCGGCGATAAAAATCGAGCGTGCACGGCAGTTAGCGAAATTGATAAGAGTAAAAATAGAATTGACACAAGATAATTTACTGGATTATGACTTCGTCGGCAGATTCGATGTAATTTATTCGCTGAACGGACTAAATGGAGTAGCAATTCGCGACAGAGCGGCACTTTTCGAGAAAATAAAAGGTCACACGAATGAGAATGGTTTAAATATCTTCGAGACGGTCGCAAGCAAGAATTTGGAGCAATCTTTATTTCAGAAGAATGAATATTTTTGGAAGTCGGGCGAGTTGTTTGGATTTTATACAGATTGGAAGTATGAAGTAATGGAGGAACAAATTATAGCCGGTGGAGATTACAAAAATTTCATGGTGAGTAGAAAGATTTAAGGTGGTGAAATAATGAAAAGACCGTTTTTTTTGGGCTTGGGCACGATTTTAGTCCTGATAATTGCTCTGGTAGTGTACGGGACGTATTTAAATCAGCGCGGCGAAAGTCAAATAGCCGAGCGAATGAGCGACCAGACAATTCCTCTGCGCGGGGCGAAAGTTCAAATGCGACAACTCAAGCCGAGATTGGCACTCGATACGCTGAATCTTTATTCGGACAAAATGGCGGACGCGGTGGCATTACTCGACGGCAGAGTCACTTCGATTGATGTAGAAAAAAATGATCGCGTCGTTCAAGGGCAACCGCTGTTTACCGTGACGAATGACACTCAATCAATAAAAATTCGACAGGCTGATATTGATATTCTCAAGGTCGACAATGAAATTATTCAGAGCGACAACGAAATCTTAAAGGCGGAAACTAATCTTGCTCGCTCCAAGAGTGATTTTGAGCGGTACAACCGATTGATTATTCAAGAAGCCGTCACGGCAGAAAAATTTGAGGAAATCGAAGCATCATACAAAGAAGCGCAAGTAAATCTTAAAAATGCTCATGTTCACAAGGAATCATTGCTTGCGCAGAAGGAATATTTAACCGCGCAGAAGGAACAACTTTTGATTGAGAACTCATACAGCGAAGTAATCGCGCCAATCGACGGCGAAGTTTTGATTTTGTACAAAACGCAAGGCTCGCATGTGACGGCGGGCACTGCAATGGCATTGGTCGGCGATTTTCGGACGCTGAATTTCTCCGTTGACATTGAAGACAAATTTACCAAGAGATTTAAGCCGGGCGATATGGCAACGCTCAATTTCAACCGCGCAGATTTCTCAAAAATTTACGATACGGAGTACGAGGCAGGCAATTCGGGAAGAGAACAAAAGTTTACGGCGCAAATCGTCGAGATAACTCCTTCGCCGTCAGTTCCCGCGTCTATAAGGAAGATTCTTTGGGCAGTCGATAACCGCGCAGGTCTTCTTGAACCGCAAAATTATAATGCAACAGCTTTGCAGATGAATATGCCGCGCAGTTGTCTGACGATACCGCTTACGGCAATGACTTCGCCGGCACGAAATGAAGTTTTCGTCGTGGTTGACGGGAAAATTTATCGTCGAGAGATTGAAACCGGTTCGGATGACGGAATTTTTATCGAAGTGGTCAAAG
>CAJOHG010000146.1 GCA_905234395.1 uncultured Selenomonadaceae bacterium | reverse complement strand
CGTCTTTGAGTTCGCGGAGAAAATCGCTCTTGTCGCACAGATTGTTTTCGGGCGGGCGTTTGCGGCAAGCCAAAACTATCGAAGACGCCAAAGCATTTGTTTCTATTGCGTTAGTTCTAACGGAGCGTTCTGTTCGCACAGGTAAAGTTGCCGTGATTTGAAAACCTGCGCGAATTATCGCCGTCAACATGGTCTCCCAACCTGTCGATGCCGCGCCATCGCCTTCGGAGTCTTGTTGCTTGAAGGCATAATAAATCGTAGTCGGAAAGTCTTCGTGAGCAATTTCATAGATATTTTGAAGGACTTGGAACATGCCATTCTCAAAAAATTTTTTTGCCGCCAACTTGCTCCCATTGTGACGATAAGCGGCAGCAATAAGTTCGTCCTCTTTAGGCGTAAACATTTGTCCCATAATTGTAGGATAAATCTTCTTCAGCGGACGACGCAACCATACATAAAAAAAATCCGATAACTCAGCATAACTGATATTGTCATAATAGGGCGGGTCTGTCGAAACAATTACAGGTTCATTTAATGGAAAATTTTTCAACGCACTGCGTTTGGCAACACCTTCAACTAAGTTTGTTGGGATTGTTCCAATAACTTTTATAATCCATTCCAGCATGTTGTCAAAACAACCACTTGAATTGGAAAAAGGATTTGCCTCTGCAAAATCCCAATTCATTGGGATTGCTTGACGGGAAAAAGTGTTTCTTATTGCTCCAAGCGTTACTATCCAACTACTAGTTTATCAATCAAAAAAGCTAAGTATACGGCGAGGACGTCAGCATAATCTTTGGAGCCGCCGTCTGCTTGCACTTGCTCTTGAACTTCGGAAATTAAATCGCTGAACGTCATTAAAGCTGTCAGCTGTCTGTTTGTGAAAAGTTGGTGCCAATAATTAAAGCCATAGCCGCGCCCGCTTATAAGGTCAGGGCATTTCTGATTCATTTCCTGTTCGGGATAATCATCGGGCTTGGGCACGTCGGCAATTTTTTCGTGTTCGGGGTCGGGCGCGAGATAAACTCTGCCGTGTTCACCTTCGGCGACAATCGCCATGAGTTGAGCCGACAACCTGTCGGCTTTGCCCTCTGCGCGGATATGCTCAAGTGGAACATTTGCGCCGCAGAAAAGACAGCGTGCGCCGTTGCGATTGACGGTGCCTTCGGGAGCGTCGGAGCCGTTGCAGATTTCAAAGCGAATTTTATCGCCGTTGACAATCGGATTAACGAAAACTTTTTGCTTGGTCGAGAGCTTGAACGAGTGGACAAGCGGAATATGATGACCGCAAGCTGGATTCGAGCAAGTGACGGTACGCGCCCAAAGCCACGCGATAACGGTTTTGCCGTCAGCCTTTGGATAAAGTTCGCCGATTTTCTCAAAAGCTTTCTCCTTCAAAAGTTTGCCGTAGTAGAGAATATCATTGGCAAGACCTTCCGCGCCGCGATAGCCGCCGATAAGTTTGTCAGTTGATTTTTAAACTTCGCGGGCAGTTCAATCATCGCTTTGTTAATCATAACAGCGACGGGATTTAAATCGGAGGCATAAGCTTTCAAGCCGAGCCGTTGCGCCTCAAGGGGAATAGTTCCGCCACCGGCGAACGGGTCGAACACGGCAGGCAAATCTTCTCCGACAGATTTTTTTATTTCGGCAAGCGCGTTGGCAAAAATTTCTTCATTGCCGCTGTTCTCCCATTCGACAAGTTCGCCAATGATTTCAAATAAACGTTCACGCTCGGCTTGCTGAGCTTCGGGCGTCGGAAATTTATCTTCATGTTCGGACGGGTCATCAACCAATGACGCAAAAAGTACCGCCCGCGCGGTTGCCAGCGGACGCCGCGCCCACCAAAGATGCAGTGTTGAGGGGTGTCCGTGTCGAATGGATTTTTCACGTGCCGACGCCTTGTTGATAACGTCAAGCGGCATTGCCACTTCGATTAACTTTTTCTTCAGCCCAAACACCTCCTTAACACACAAAAATTTTGCGACAGCTACAAAGCCGCCGCAATGTATTTTATCATATTCTTTTCAGCTTTGGTAGAGCTAACCAAAATTTCTTTCCAAAATTATTTCTCCTTGTCTTATAAGCGCAGAAATTTTATAGTTAACGCTGACAGCATTGAAGTCGGGCGGACGAGTGAACGGCGTCTTGAGATAAACCACGTACGCTGAATTTCCGTCGACCGTGACGATAGCGAGGATAAAGTTTTCGGGCGAGTTCAGCGCAGTTAAGATTTCGTTTTTGGTTACGGTCACTTCATCAGCGACAGAATTTCTTCCCTTGACTTCAATAAATCGTAGCCGACCGTCGGTTTCAGCAGATTCAACGTCGTAGCCGCATTTCAAGCTACTTACGTCGTTGGGCGAGTTGCCAATTTCACGTTCAATTTTCATGACGGCTTCCATTGCAATTTTCTCGACACGAGAGCGAGCTTCAGCATCGGCGGAGAAATTTTCCTTGGTGGTCGAATCAAAATAACCACGCGGAACAATCAATGCGCCGCCGACTACGACAGGAAACGCCACAGAAATTTTTCTTTGCAGAGCAATTTCGTCAAGCCGCTGATTCAAGCGATTCGCTAAATCGTCGGCGCGTTGTGTCGCACGGTCAGAGTTGATTTTGTCTTTGTCGCGAAGTTCCCGCGCCTGATTGTCCCAGTAATTTATTTCGCTACTGAGCCGTTCTCTTACCGCCTGCTCCAATTTATCGAAATAACTTTTCTTATCGGCGGTGACTTCGCGCAGGTGTGACGGTATGAGATTTTTTATCGTATAACTGACGGCAATATTTTCAATATCTCCCTTGAGCCAATCTGCTTTTTGAGCTGTCGACAAAATTTCTTCACGTTCGGATTCTTTCGGCGAACGATAATCGAGATAAGGAGCATAACTTACAAGGATAGCTTGTCCGTTCTCCGGAATTTCCACGAAATGCAATCGCTTGGCAATGGTCTCGCGCCGCCCGTCCTGAAATTTGACTTCGACATAGAAAAGCAGACGAAAATTTTTCCCGTTGTCGTTGTCGTCGATAAAAATTGTTCCTTGCTTCAAGGTGTCGCCGAATTTATCCAAAGTAAAAGCACTCACGGCGTCCAAAAGTGGATTCGTAGGAGCTACCAAAATTGCAGAGACTACGCCCGCAATATGACAATTCTCTTTGGCAAAACAAATGCGCTCATAACTTCCCGCTATCGGCTCCGCGAAACGACCTTTCAAGGCTTTATTACGAATGGCGGCAGGTACACGAGTAATTTCGTAACGACCATTGCCGCGCTTATAAATTTGACCGCCTAATTTTTGAAACGCCGCAAGAAAAAAGTTCTCGACGAAATGTGGCTGGAGTCTGTGCAATGCGCCGCGTTTCATGTTCTGACTTATGCC
>CAJOHG010000145.1 GCA_905234395.1 uncultured Selenomonadaceae bacterium | reverse complement strand
GTGCGTGCCGCTCAAAAGATTTATCGAAACTTCAGGGCGTTTGGTCTGAAATTCCTGCAAAGCGCAGGCAAGTTCCTGCCCGTGATAATCTCTCAGATAACCGATTGAAAGTTCTTGCTCGACGCCGTTTGAAAATTTTATGGTTTCGGCGCAAAGGCGGTCGAAGTCGCTGATTATGACCAGACTTTTCTTATAAAAAAATTCTCCGGCGGGCGTCAGCGAAATTTTTCTGCGCTCTCTGTGCAGAAGTTGCACGCCCAATTCTTTTTCCAACGCTTGTATCTGCTGAGAAATTGCCGATTGCGAAATGAAACAGTCGTCCGCCGCCTTTGTAAAACTTTGGCAACGCACGACCGCTTGAAAATATTTTATTTGTTTAATCAAAGTTTTTACCTCATTTGGTCGGCGAACCGCCAAAAACGTCAAAGTCCATAGTGTCAAGTTTGGCGTCGATGTCTGCAATTTCTTCCGGCTAGAAAAATTTCTCCCGCGCCGAAGTTCTCTTTAAGTCGTGAAAGTTTTCGGCTACCGGGTATCGGAATAATGTAAGGTTTTTTGCAAAGCATCCACGCTAGCGAAATTTGTGCCGGCGTGGAATTTTTTTCTTCCGCAAGCTTTTGCAATAAAGTCAGCAAATCTTGAGCTTTGCTAATTCCGTTTGCCGTGAACTGCGGCATCATGTTGCGATAGTCGCCCGCCTCCGAGAAAGTTTGAGCTTTCTTATATGCTCCGCTTAAAAGTCCGTTGGCAAGCGGCGAAAACGCTACAAAAGTTATGCCAAGTTCTTCCAACGCGGGAAAAAGTTTTTCATGCCAACGCGCCATCATCGAATAACGATTTTGAATCGCCGTGACGGGGCAAATTTTATGAGCGCGGCGCAAATATTCTTCGTTCGTCTCCGAAATGCCCCAGCTACGAATTTTGCCCGCCGCTATCAATTCACCCATGACAGCGGCGACCGTTTCCGGCTCAACTTTCGCGTCAATCCTGTGCTGATAGTAAAGGTCAATCGTCTCAACTCCGAGTCGCTTTAAACTGCCGTCAACAGATTTGCGAATCGTTGCGGGCGAACTATCGAGAGTCAAGGAGCGGTCGGAATTGTGCGCCACGCCGAATTTTGTCGCAATGACAATTTTGTCGCGAACGCTTTTCAACGCTTCACCGACAATTTCTTCGTTGTTGGAAGTCGAGCCGTCAAAATTTTTGCCCGTGTAACATTGAGCCGTATCGAAAAAATTGTAGCCGAGTTCATAAGCCGCGCGAATCGTTTTAATCGCTTCGGATTTTTCGATTGCCGCACCATAAGCATGAGAAAAGCCCATGCAACCTAGCCCAATCGGATTAACAAACAAATTTGTCGTGCCGAGTTTGCGTTTTTTCATAGTCGTATCGCCTCTAAATTTTACCTTTAAGCCAGCGTTCGACTTGCACGGCTCCTTGAGCCGCCTCTGCTCCGTGAATCGCAAGTCCGTCCATAACTTCAGCTTCCGGGCAAATTTTTTTTATGTAATTTATAGAACCACCCAAGCCGCTACCTTCGTGTGTTGCGAACGGAAAAATTTTCTTCCCGCTGAAATCATAATGCTCAAGGAAAGTTGAAACTGCCATAGGCGGGATTGACCACCACACAGGATAACCCAGAAAAATTTTGTTGTAGTCATCGAGGCTTGCGAGATAATTTTTCAATTCGGGACGAGACTTTTGTTGAATCTCAACTTTGGCAACCTGAGTGCACTCGGTGTAATCGGCAGGATAATCTTTCACAGTGTCGATTTCAAACAGCTCGCCGCCAATGAATTTTTGAATTATTTCCGCGACGACTGCAGTATTGCCCTTCACCAAATTTTTTATCGCGCCATTGACGTAATTTTGCCCCTTGCGCGAGTAATACGCAATTAGAATTTTTGACATCTCGGTACCTCACTCGATAATTTTTATGACCCGCGCAGGATTGCCAACAGCAACCGCGTTATCGGGAATATCTTTCGTGACGACAGAACCTGTGCCGACAATCGCATTTTCGCCTATCGTCACGCCGGGCAAAATGCTGACTCGTGCTCCTATCCACGCATTGCGCTTGATGTGTATTTCTTTGGTGAAAATGACGCGAATATTTTTTGGCTCGTGATTGACCGTGAACAGTCCGACTTCCGGACCTAGCATAACGCCATCTTCAATCGTGACCGTTCCGACTGACATAACCGTCAAGCCGTGATTGGCGAAAACATTTTTGCCGAGAAAAACTCTGCAAGCCGCGTCAATTTGGAAAGGCGGCGTCAGAAAATTTGTCGCGTCAAAATTTCCGTTGAAAAGTTCGCGCTCAATCTCGTCGGGGTCAGTCGAGTTCGCCAGCCAACAAAGGTGTCTGCAACGTTTGAATTCGCCGTGAGCCTCGCGCACATAATCTTCATCGTTTAGCACGTGGAAACTTTGTCCCGCACGCAATTTTTCAAATACGTTCATTTGTCCAGTCCTTTCGATTTCAACCAGGCGAGTGCCAGCTTCATAATCTCTTCGTTGTTTCGCTCTTGCATAAGAAAATGCGAATTACCCGTGATTCCGATTTCCGGCAAGTGTACAAGCGTTGCGTCGCCGCCGTGACGATTGATTGCCGCGACGAACTGTTCAGCCATAGCGTATTCAGTGCCCCATTTGTCCTCGCCGACGTTTTCCGAGCCAATCTGAATGTAGTCGCCGTAATAAAGCACGATAGGAATTTTGGTGAGCTTTAGAAAATCATTCATCGGAACGCCGATTGCGGACGCGGACAATGCTTTGAAACGTGCGTCGGTAATTTTTGGCATCTCCGTTTCCGGAAAAA
>CAJOHG010000144.1 GCA_905234395.1 uncultured Selenomonadaceae bacterium | reverse complement strand
ACATCCCAAACAAAATTCACGCGAATATCGTTTAGGCAGCCGTTGCACACGAGACGATTGGCGACACGATACGGCGTGTGAAATTCAAACCAATCTTGCGAAAAACCGCAAATCATCACGACGGGACAATTCACCGCATAAGCAAGCCACGCAAGTCCGCTTGACAGCCCGATAAAAAATTCCGCATGATAGAGCATGTTCGCGCGTTCCATGATTGAAAAATCGCCCGTGAAATCTTCCGCACCGTCAGGCTTGCAAATCGTTTGACCGTCGTTAGTTTCCTGCGCGTGTTTGTCAATGCAAAGGACGCGATAACCTAAATTTTTCAGACAGTCGACGACGATATCCCAGCCCTTAATCGTCGTGGAAGCTTGCACGCCAATGCAAACGTAAGGCTCAACAATTTGACGCGGCAAAGTCGGCTTGAAGGTCGGCTTAATCGGCAAAGTGTCCAATCCGAAAATTTTTCTGTGCACGCGTTCCATAGGCTCGTTGCGAAGATCCAAAGGATTTGTCGGGTCGTCGCCAATGCACATGATCGGAAAATACGTCGCGTAATTTTCGGCGGTGGCAATGTCGACGTGCGGCAGGTCGGGATAGAGATTGGCGGCAAATTCTCGCATGTACTCTCGCAACAGAATCTTGACTTCGCAACGGTGAAAATCTTTGAACGCTTTAACGTGCGGCAACAGCGAAATCATATCGCCCAAGCCGGTTAAATGCACGACAATCAACACGGGCTGCCCTGTCAAATCCAACGTGTGCGAAAAAATTTTTTCATCGTCGCGGCTTACGTCAATCTGCCAACGAATAAAATATTTCTCGAACGAAATCAATCGCACGTCAGACAAATTCTCGTCCAAAAAAATTTGACCGCCGTCGGCGTCGCTTATCGTCACGTGAAAATTTCCGTGCGGTATCTCAAGCCGCAGTCCAAAGTTGAAATCCAACTTAAGCCCGTCAATATCCGTATCAAATAAAATCGGCAACGACAAACTCGCCGCGCAGTTCGGATAAAGTTTCATCTTGTCGCGCAAAAATTTTTGAGCCGTATCATCTGCCAACAAGTCGCGCACAGGAATTTCTCCGACGGCGTCCAAAGTCTCACGGTCAAGATTGAGATAATCGCGCACGTCTTTGGCGCAAAAAATTAAAGTTTTCATCACGGTCACCATCACAAATTTTTATCGGTAATCAATCGTTCAATGGCGTTGAGAACTTGTCGCGGCGAAATTTTTTTCTGGCATTCCAATTCGCGCGATGTGCCCTTGTGATGAGGACAGACATCCCAAACAAAATTCACGCGAATATCGTTTAGGCAGCCGTTGCACACGAGACGATTTGCGACACGATACGGCGTGTGAAATTCAAACCAATCTTGCGAAAAGCCGCAAATCATCACGACGGGACAATTCACCGCATAAGCAAGCCACGCAAGTCCGCTACTCAAGCCGATAAAAAATTCCGCGTGCCGGAGCATGTTCGCGCGTTCCATGATTGAAAAATTTCCCGTGAAATCTTCCGCACCGCCGGGCTTGCAAATCGTTTGACCGTCGTTAGTTTCCTGCGCGTGCTTGTCAATGCAAAGAACTCGATAACCCAAATTTTTCAGACAGTCGACGACGCTTAATCGTCGTGGAAGCTTGCACGCCAATGCAAACGTAAGGCTCAACAATTTGACGCGGCAAAGTCGGCTTGAAGGTCGGCTTAATCGGCAAAGTGTCAATTCCAAGAATCGTGCCTGCCATGCGATTGAGCGGCTCATTTCTGAAATCGACGTGGCACAACGGAAAATTCCCGCCATACATTGACAAAAAATACGTTGCGTAATGTTCAAAGCTCACCGTGTCGACTTGCGGCAATTCGGGATAGAGATTGGCGGCAAATTCGCGCAGATAGTCGGGCAGAAAAATTTCGACGCGGCAACCGTGAACTTTGGCAAATTCTCTCGCGAACGGCAACATCGCCAACGTATCGCCGAGTCCGATTTTTTTGTTGAACGCGATAAGAATCGGTTGCTCCGCGAAGTCCACGGCGTGTGAAAAAATTTTCTCGCCGTCCAAAAAAATTTCGACTTGCCAACGAATAAAATACTTCTCGACGGAAATCAATCGCACGTCGGAAATATCGCGCTCAAAAAAAATTTCTCCGCCGTCAGCATCGCTTATCACAACATGAAAATTTCCGGCGGGAATTTCAAGGCGCAAGCCGAAGTTGAAATCCAATCGCAAGCCGTCAATGCCGGTCTCGCCGCAAATCGCAGAGTTAAGCCCGGCGTCGCAATGCTCGTAAATTTCCAGCAAGGTGCGCAAAAATTTTTGAATATCGGGCGCGTCGGTCAAAGCGGAAAAATTTTTGTAAAGGTCGGGTGCAACGTTCAAATCCCGCGCATCTATAATTCCGCCGAAGTAGTCGCGAATGTCGCGTGCACAAAAAATCAAAGTCTTCACGTTTGAACCTCCGCGTCAAAAAATTTTGTAGAGATTTTGGGTGTTGACAGTGGTGTATTCGGCAACATCTTCCAAAGTCTCATTGCGAATCTCCGCCAATTTTTTCGCGACTTCCACGACGTAAGCAGGCTCGTTGCGTTTGCCGCGATAAGGTGTCGGCGCAAGATAAGGCGCATCAGTTTCGATTAGCAATTTGTCACGCGGAGCCATCTTGACGACTTCGGGCAACTTAGCGGAATTTTTGAACGTCAAAGGTCCGTCAACGCCGATAAACCAACCGAGCTTGAAAACTTCGCGAGCCGTCTCGACACTGCCGGAATAGCAATGCAAAACTCCGCGCAAGTCACGAGCCTCCGTCTGCAAAATCTTCAACGTGTCCGCATGAGCGTCGCGGTCATGAACACATACAGGCAAATTCAACTGCCGCGCCAAATCCAACTGCTCAATAAAAATTTTCTGCTGAATCAATCGCCGTTGCGAATCTTTCTCCCAATGATAATCCAAGCCGATTTCACCGATTGCGATAACTTTTTTATCGGCGGCAAGTTCGGCAAGTCGTGCGCAAGTTTTGTCGTCGAAGTCGTCAATTTCTTCCGGGTGAATTCCGACGCCCGCATAAAGTTCGGGAAAAGTTTTCGCAAGCTCCGTGACGGCGATTGAACTTTGAAACGTGCTGCCGAAATTTATAATTCGTTCGACGCCTGCAACTTTGGCACGTTCCAAAACTTCTGCGCGATCTGATGAAAAATTTTCGTCCTCTAAGTGACAGTGCGTATCAATGAACATTTTATCGCCTCCGAATCAAAATTCGCTGATATTTTTTCTTGCCGTTAATGACACCTGCCGCATTTAAATCGTAGGTTCCGGGTTTGCCGAACAACTCAAAATATCGGTCGCGGCATTCCTGTGAAGTGTATATCCGTGTCTTCAATCCATATAAATCGAGATTTTCAGTCATGCCCAAAATTTCAAATTGTCGCGGGTCGTATTTGTCGAGGAAAGTAATCGGCACTCCCATAACGCCGTAATAATCGCAAGGTATCTCTGCAGTTTTGCTGACTTCGATAGCATCGTAATTATCATAGCGCGGATACTCTTCGGGCGAATATTTTTTATAGAGCGGAATATCTTCGCGGAATTTGGAAATGTCAAAGT
>CAJOHG010000143.1 GCA_905234395.1 uncultured Selenomonadaceae bacterium | reverse complement strand
ATTCACACCGTTCGCGAGTTTTGCGGCGGTGGCGACGGCTTCGTAGCCCATTTTGTACGGCTGCTGGGTCGTGACCGCAATCAAGTTGACTTCATCGCCAAGCATATCTTTCGCAAGTTCAAGGCTCATATCAGTTCCCGTAACAAGAATGTCAGAACGACCGAATTCTTTCAAGACTTCAACAGTTCCCACGAGAGTCATCTGATTCCAGCACCAGATAAAATTAATGTCGCCCCGCTCGGCAAGCATTTTTTTGAGCGTGACTTTTATTTCCTCAATGAGCTGACCTTCGCTTTCGGCAACAATTTCAAGTTCTCCGCTTTCAACAAGCGGTTTTATAGACTCTCGAAAACCATCGCATCGCGCGATTCCGATTGAGAAAGATTTATCGATAAAAAGGAATGCTTTCAAATCTTTTAGACCGTTTTTGTGAACATAGTCCACAAGATAGTCGCCCGTCGCACTTCCGAGTTTTTTTGCATCAACCAAAATTTCTGCGTTCGGTTTTGGCTCAACGACCGTGTTCCAAGTGACGACTGGAACTCCAAGTTTTGTCGCTTCGGTGAGAGCATTTCCCGTGTCCTCGACGGTGAGCGGACAAATAACGATTGCACCCGCCTTGTTTTTTAGTTGCTCGCGAATTGAATCCCGCTCCGCGTCCCCGTCATAGTAAATGTCAACTACCGAAAGGTTGGCATTCAAATCTTTTGAAGCGTCCTGCATTCCCGCAATCGCCTCAACGAACCACTCATTGCTCGTGTCAAAAAGAATACTTCCGACCGTTAGTTTGCTGTCGTTTTTGCAGGATAGGAGTGTCGCCAATCCTAATGCGAAAATCGCCATCTTTAAAAGTTTTTTCATTTTGTACCTCTTTTTATTCGCAGATGTTGTACTGATTCTTGCCGCCGTTTTTGGATTTGTAAAGCACGCTGTCGGCATTTTTGTACAAATCTTCGAATTTTTTGCCGTTTTTTGGATAAATCGAAACGCCAATGCTCGAAGTGATGTTGACTTCGTTTTTGTCGTCCGAATAAATCTCATTGATGATTGCGCAAGCCGCCTTTGCCTTCGCCTCGATAATTTTCCGCCCCATTTTAAGACCAGTTCCCGAAAGTTTGAGGAACGCCGCGAATTCATCGCCACCGATTCTGCCCACATAGTCATTTTCGCTGAAAACCGTGCAGAGTTTTTGCGCGACATCAGAAATTACATGGTCACCGACGATGTGACCGAGCGTGTCGTTAACTTTTTTGAAATTGTCGAGGTCGATGATGTAGAATGCGTAGAGATTTTCTTCGTTTGACTCGGCAAGCAAGTCCGAAACATACGCCGTGAACGCGCCCTTGTTGAGCAATCCCGAAAGCGGGTCGATTTCCGCCTTTTGTTTGAGAAGTTTTTGCTTGTTGATTTCGTCCTCAACATTCACGAAATTTCCGACCAATCGGCGCGGCTGTCCGTCATCATCGCGGACAACCGTTCCCGTGAGCCTGTGCCAGTAATAATTTCCGTCCGCGCACTGAATTCTCATTTCGCTCAAAACCGAAGCCTTGTCGTTGTTCCGCAAATCTATAATTTCATCGAGAATCGACTTGTCGTTTTCGTGGAGCAATTTTCCGAGTTCATCAAAAATTTCTTCTGTTGAATAAGAATCCTTCGCATTTTTGCTGATGAATTTTAAATTTCCATTTAAATCAAGTCGCTGTTTCACAAAATCGTAGTCGAAAACAATCGCCTGCGTTTGGCTCGTGACCATTTGGAAACGGTCATTCGCCATTTCGACGACCGCCATACTTCGGAGCAAGTGCAAAATCGTGACGAAAAGCAAGACGAACGCAAAAATCAAAACGAATTCGACGATAAGCAAATTGATTGAAAGCGCGTGACTCTGATTGCGAATCAAATCTTGTGAAATTACAATCGCGTAGTACCAGTTGTTCATTCCGACTGGAGTGAGAATCGCAAGCCTGTCGCGAGTGCCGCTCTGATACGGGACGGTGAAAGT
>CAJOHG010000142.1 GCA_905234395.1 uncultured Selenomonadaceae bacterium | reverse complement strand
CGACGACCCGTTCAGCATTATGGAAATTGCGGTGACGGGCGTTTATCACATCGAAAAAGCTAAACCTTGGTGGACTGAAGAACTTATCACCCGCGAACAGTTTATCACGGCTTCGACAATCAACGTCGCAAAACAAATGTTCCTTGAGGACGAACGCGGCAGTATCAGCAACGGCAAATACGCTGACTTCTTGCTTGTCAACAAAGACGTGCTGACTTGTCCCGAAACTGAAATTCACGACGCGAAACCCGCGGCAACTTATTTTGAAGGCAAAAAAGTTTTCTCCGCATGACACGGAAATTTCGGAGTCGGCACGATTATGTTTCGGCTTTTTTCGATTGCCGCAGTGAATTTTCTCAAAAAAAAACAATCTTGACTTGACTTGCTGTTGACGTTGCTGATAAAATTTGCCCAAATGTTTGAAAGGGGCTTACCTCCATGATTGAAAAATTGACTCGTCGCGACTTTATTAAAACGACTTCATTGGCAGCACTCGGTTTCCTTGTCGCAGGTTGCGGCGGCGGTGACAAATCGGCGTCGGGCGGCGGCTCTGACAAGCCCGCTGACTTAGTTGTTTACGGAAAAATTTTCACGTCCGAAGACAACAAAATCGTCGAGGCGTTCGCAGTTAAGGACGGCAAATTTGTTTACGTCGGCGACAAGGCGGGCGCAGAATCGTTTATCGACAAAGACAAGACCGAAGTTATCGACTACACCGGCAAAGGTCTTGTGATGCCCGGTTGCGGCAACGGTCACGCTCATTATATGCTGGGTTACGCTCTTTCGACTGTCGGTGCCATGTTGAATATGGATGACACTCCGCAAAAGTTCATGACGGAAATTCTGCCCGCGACTGTCCAAAAAGCACGAGCGAACGGCTCAACGACTGTCTTTGGTCAAGGCTGGAATCTCCTTAGCTTTCAATCTCATATACCGACCCGCCAAGAATTGGATGCCGTCTGCAGTGATATTCCCGTTTACTTTTTGGACGACGAATGCCACAAGGCTCTGACGAACACTGCCATGCTTGTCCGCGCAGGTATCATGAATGCGGACGGCACCGTCCTCAAAAAAGAAATTCGCGGCGGCGTGATTGAAATCGGTGCTGACGGCACGCCTACCGGTTTTCTGTCGGAACAGGCGCAAACTTACGTGCGGCAATTCATCGACCATGAGAATCTGTATTCTCTTGACAGGGCAATAGCCAACTTGGCAGATATCGAACACCACATGTTGTCCGAAGGTTACACCATGTACCACGAAGGCTGGGGCAACTATTTCGCGAACACCAATTACTATCAGGCAGCTCAACAGATGGACAAGGAAGGCAAATTGCACTTCGTATTGGGTCTGCCCTACGAAATTGAAAGCTGGATGGATGTTGACGAGGCTTTGACCAAAGCAGTTGACGCAAAAAAATTCGCTTCTACACGGGTAAAGCCGAATTGGATTAAGCTTTTAATGGACGGCACACCCGAAAGCGGCACAGGTTTTATTGACCCGGTATATCTCGACGGGCACCAAGGAATCGCCAACTGGACGGAAGAGGAAATTACAGACTTGACGCGCAAGGCAAATGAAAAAGGTTTGACAATGCATATACACGCAATGGGCAACAAGGCAGTCAATAGCGTCGTCAATGCCTATGTCAACGGCGGCAAGGACGAAATGCGCAATACGATTGTTCACCTGCGCAACGTCAACGAGCCCGATTATAAGCGTATAGCTGATCATAACATACAGGTCGTCGCAGGTCTGCTTTGGCATCACAATTCCGAAAGTGCGCAAGAAGCAATGCTCAAAATATTTCAGGGAGAAATGGCACTTCATGGTTATCCGATGAAGTCTTTCTTCGATAACGGCATTAACGTTTCCTCGCACACGGATTATCCCGCATTGAGCGGTAGCCCCGACGACCCGTTCAGCATTATGGAAATTGCGGTGACGGGCGTTTATCACATCGAAAAAGCTAAACCTTGGTGGACTGAAGAACTTATCACCCGCGAACA
>CAJOHG010000141.1 GCA_905234395.1 uncultured Selenomonadaceae bacterium | reverse complement strand
GAGCTTGCCGTATTGCTCGGTTATGAGCCGGTAGTTCCGCCCAAGAAAAACTTCAAGGAACAATGGGACTATGACAAGGAACTTTACAAGCGACGCAACAAGCAACGCAACGAGATAGAAAGACTGTTTCGACGTTTGAAACGCTTTCGTCGAATTGCTACTCGTTATGATAAGCTTGACGCTATATTTGCTGGTTTTATTACTTTTGCTTTGATTATTGATTCTTTAATGTGAACACATCCTGGCTGTGCTTACTCTTTTTGAAATTTCGACATCTTTGTTACTCCCGCTGTGCTTCTACATGCAGGATAATATTTTTTTGTTTGAAGTCTCTTTTATTCAATCCTCAAAACGAGTCAATTCCCTAATCATCGGCATCAAAATTTTCCGACTCGTCAATCTCTTCCGAATCCATCGTCGGCATCGGCTTTAGCGATTTCAACACGGCGTCACGAATTTTATTTTCAATCTCCGCCGAAATGTCCGGATGTTCGCGCAGAAATTTTTTGGCGTTCTCGCGCCCTTGACCGAGTCTGTTGCCTTTGTAAGAGAAAAATGCGCCGGCTTTGTCGACAATTTCAAACGCAACGCCCATATCGACGATGCTTCCGAGCCGCGAATAACCTTCGCCGTAAATCAAATCAAACTCTGCCGTGCGGAACGGCGGAGCTACTTTATTTTTGGCGACTTTGATTTTGACGCGGTTGCCGATAACTTCAGTGCCCTGTTTAATCGCCTCGCCTTTACGCACTTCAAGACGCACCGACGAATAAAATTTCAGCGCACGACCGCCCGTTGTAGTTTCCGGATTGCCGAACATTATGCCGACCTTTTCGCGAATCTGGTTGATGAAAATTACGACGGTATCCGTTTTGCCGATAAGCGCGGTGAGTTTTCGCATTGCCTTGCTCATCATTCGCGCGTGAAGTCCGACGTTTGCATCGCCCATTTCGCCTTCAATTTCGGACTTCGGGACGAGCGCGGCAACCGAATCGATAACGACAACATCAATCGCCGCCGAACGAATCAGAGCTTCCGCAATGTCAAGACCTTGTTCGCCGGTATCGGGTTGCGCGAGCAGTAAATTGTCCACGTCGACGCCGAGCCTTTTGGCGTACATTGGATCGAGTGCGTGTTCAGCATCAACGAACGCCGCAGTGCCGCCTTGCTGTTGAATCGATGCGATTATGTGCAGAGCGACCGTCGTCTTGCCGCCGGCTTCCGGCCCGTAAATTTCGGTGATTCGTCCGCGTGGAAGTCCGCCGATACCTAACGCAACGTCGAGCGGCAAAATTCCCGTCGGTACTGCTTTAATGTCCATGCGAGTCGTGTCGTCGCCGAGCCGCATGATTGAGCCTTTGCCGAAGTCTTTTTCGATTTGCTTCATTGCCGCTGCCAACGCTTCTTTTTTATCCATAATCGGTCTCCTTTCAATCGTTGTAGGCGGCGATTATATCAGAGAATCGGGCGATTGTAAAATTTCGGCGTTCAATCGTCGAGCAACTTTTCACGCTCCCGCAACGTGTAGATTCGTACAGCCTCGCGCTTATCGTCGGCAGATAAATTTTCGGGCAATGCGGCTTTGAATTCGCGGATTCGCTGATTCATTTCCAATCGTCGCTGATATTCTTTCTGCTTGGCGTCAATCTCCGCGTCGGAAAGATTAGCCATTTGCCGTGCGAAATCTTGACGTGACATTGACGGCGGCGGCTCCAAATTTTTTTCGGCGACAATCTGCGCGGTCTGTGCGATGATTTTTTCAAGACGATTTTTATCGATGACGGCTCCGACATTCAACGACGAGAAATTTTTATCTGCGACGGTCTCGACATTCAACGACGAGAAATTTTTATCTGCGACGGTTCCGACATTCAACGGCGGGAAATTTTTATCTGCAACGGCTCCGACACTCAACGGCGGGAAATTTTTATCTGCATTTATCTGCGACGGCTCCGACATTCAACGGCGGAAAATTTTTATCTGCAACGGCTCCGACATTCAACGGCGGAAAATTTTTATCTGCAACGGCTCCGACATTCAACGGCGGAAAATTTTTATCGGCAATACTTCCGACACTCAACAACGCGATAATTCCTGCGAAGAATGCCGCGAAATATTTTTTCCGCCCGCGCAGGTGTCGACGCAGAATTATCGCACGCCGCAAATTTTTCACGGAGTCGTAACGTTTGCGCGGATCAAACTCGGTGCACTTATCAAAGACCGCCGTCAAAGTCCCGTGATAATTTTCGTAGCCCGCCAACATTCGCAACGTCAATCCCAATGCGTAAATGTCGGTGCGCTCGTCAGTTTGATGGAAGCCGTATTGTTCGGGCGCGGCAAATCCCGGCGTGCCAATCAAATTCGTGTCGGCAAAAGAATTCGGCTTTTCACGACGCGCGGCATCAAAATCGATCAACTTCAATTCGCCCGAAATCGTCAGAAACAAATTCGCGGGTTTGATGTCGCGGTGGATGATGTGTCGACTGTGCAAAGCCGCCAGACAATCGCAAAGCTCCGTTCCAATTCGGGCAACGGTTGATTCATTTAACGCGCCGTGAACGTCAAGATAATCCTGCAAATTTTGTCCGCGCAGAAATTCTTCCACGACGTAAGTTGTCGCGTCAGTCTCTTCGACCAGAAAAATTTTCGGCAAATTCGGATGCTCAATCGCCGCAATTTCCGGATAGAGCAATTTTGGACGTGCAATGATTTTCAGTGCGAATTGTTCATGCGTGAGCGCGTCCTCGACAAGAAAAATTTCGTTCGCCGCCGACTTGTGAATTCGTTTCAGCAGTTTATAATGTTCCCGCAAAAATTTCGTCAGCACCACGAATCACCCTCCGAAAAATTTTTGTCATTATATCAAAGGAGTGGGCACGATGCATTACGACAAGCCAGACCGGTTGCTTTTCGGCGGACAGAAGAAACGCACTACCGAAATTTTTAACGAGATTCACATTGCCGCCAAAGCTAAGCCCGAAGACGATTTCGACGAACTGATTCACGGCAACGCGAACGAATTTTCCTGCAACCCGCAAGTCGGCGAATACATCAAAGGCGTAGTTCAAAGTCGCGGCGAAAATTTCAACATTCCCGAACTCGCCGAGGTCATTGGCATTTCGCGCGCTTATCTGTATCAAATCATTCCTGTCGGAGAGACGCCGCCCAAAATCGTCAAGACTAATCCCGACAGAAAAATTTTACTCGCGCTTGCCTTGGAGCTGAAATTTTCCGTCGACGAGACGCAACACCTTTTGAAGTATGCAAATCAGCCGGAACTTTATCCGCGCAGAAAATTCGACGCCGTGATTCTCTACGCGCTTGAACGTCGCTTGAAACTCGTCCGCACGAATATTTTGCTTGCGTCGGCGAAATGCGAGCCGTTGCTTTTCAACAAAAAACAAACTCAATCGGAGCCGTAACTTCAATCGCGCTTGGTTTGCTTAAATTCCATATTGTTTATACTGGTCGGAGCAAACTTTTTATGACAGATGCTTACTTGAAATTTTTCTTAAATAATTTAACCCGTTGTGAGGGTTAAAAAATCAAAGATTTAATCTTGCCGAATCGTGCAAGCAGAAGACAGAAGTTAAAGGCTAAAATTTTGGTCAAAATTCTCAAACAAAGTCCGCTAAGAG
>CAJOHG010000140.1 GCA_905234395.1 uncultured Selenomonadaceae bacterium | reverse complement strand
CATTGCGGCGGCGACAGTCGTATTGCCGATTCCCATTTCGCCGATAAGAAAACAGTTACAGCCCGCTTTGATTGCCTCTTCAGCAAGATTTTTGCCGATTCGCACGGACTTCATGGCGTCCTCGAAAGTCATTGCGGCTCCTTCGGCGATATTGTTTGTGCCGCGAGAAATTTTTCTGTCGACAAGTCCCGGCAAATTTGAAATGTCCGCGTCAACGCCGACGTCCACGACGTAAAGTTCCGAGTAAGCAAATTTCGCGAAGGCATTGGCGGCGGCTCCTCTGTCGACAAGATAATTTTTAACCATGTCGGCAGTCGTCGCTTGCGGATATGCACTGACATTCATCTTCGCGACGCCGTGATCCGCGCAGAATATGAACGTGCACTTCCGCGATTTGCCGACGCTGCGGTAAAGTTCGGCTGTTTCAGTAAATGTCATCCCGTATGATTCACTCCAATTCACAGTTGATTAGTTTCCGCGCAGTTTCCGAACAACCTTTGCACCGGCATTTTTCACGCGTCTCAAAGGTGCAACACGGACTTTGATTTTCGGTTTGACTTCGCGCTCAAGACCGAAGTCGCCGCGCTTAAGGAACGTGGATTTTATTTTGTCGGGGCGGAAAAATTTGCGGAGAACTTTTGCACGCTCCTCCACGTCGTCGGATTCAATGCAAGTAAAAATGTCGACTGCCACGTAGCGCAGTTCTTTGTAGACGTGCAAAGCGATGTGTCCTTCGGCAAACGCGCCGACAATCGCGCAATGATCCTCGTCGACAGCCTCGGCACAAAGACGCGGCACGCTCCCGAACACGCTCCTCAATGTGTCTTTTATATCGTCGACGTTCTCCAGGCGGTTCGTGTCGCAGTTGTACAAATCCAAAGTAAGTTGTCGTGCCAAAATCTTCATGATGTCCTCCCAAAAATTTTTGTTCGGCGGTTGATTATAGCAGGTATCGTCGGATACCGCAAAAAAAATTCCGCGCTTGAAAAATTGTTCTGCGGCGGCTTGTGTTTGAGAATTTGGTTCGTGCGATTTTTTTGCCCGCGACGCGTGCGGGTCTACTTTTTCTTTGCGTGCCCAAATTAGGGACTAGGGACGAGGGACCGGGGACTAGAACGTGTTGGTAAAGTGTAAAGATGAAAAATAAGCAAGACCTTTGGTAGAATAAGTTTGACAAACTGCCGGAAGGAAATGCTTATGTCGAACTCATTCTATCACGAAAGATACTGCCTTACAAAAAGGCAAGAAGAAATAATTGCGCCGCTACTGCCTGAACCGAAGTCAACAGGACGACCGGGATTAGATCCTTTAACGGTGTTCAATGCAATCTTGTGGATGTTGTCTTCAGGAGCCCCATGGCGTGATTTGCCACCCCAATTCGGTAATTGGAACAGCATTTATCACAAATTTCGCCAATGGTGTGCTCAAAAAGTTTTCGAGAACATCTTAAAAGCAATGGTAGCCGACACGGACAAATATCTCCTCGTTCAAATTGATTCGACGTTTTGCAAAGTACATCAGCACGCAGCCGGTGCTCGCAAAATCTTGGGCAATCAAGCAATCGGAGTGTCGCGGGGCGGCAAGAACACCAAAATTCATGCTCTCGTTACTGAAAATTTTCAACTCATCGGATTGTTGCTGACCGGCGGACATATTCACGATTCAGAGTGTGCGACTGAGCTTTTGAGCAAAGTAAATCTGGAAGGGAAAACTGTTTTGGGCGATAAAGCTTTTTGTTCCGCTCATATTCGAGATTTTATTCAAGCTCAAAAAGCTAAGGTATGTATTCCCGATAAAGTCAATTCCGTCATAAGACACCCTTTTGACCGGGAACTTTACAAGGCTCGCAATGTTGTTGAACGTTTTTTCTTACGCATAAAGAATTATCGGCATATCGCTACTCGTTACGACAAATTGCTCTCCTGCTTTGAGAATTTCATCTTTCTTGCTTCCATCATGATTCAAATATAACGTTTACCAACACACTCTAGGAAGGACATACATGGTTACAGACAAGAAAGCAAAAAAATAAGATTCTGAGAGCGTCTATGTGTGCA
>CAJOHG010000139.1 GCA_905234395.1 uncultured Selenomonadaceae bacterium | reverse complement strand
CCTGCAGATTGTGCCCTATTCCGGGAATATATGCAGTGACTTCAATCGCGTTAGTTAAGCGGACACGCGCAACCTTGCGAAGTGCCGAATTCGGTTTCTTGGGCGTCGTCGTATAAACGCGAGTGCACACGCCGCGTTTCTGCGGGCACTCTTTCAAAGCCGGAGCCGTTGATTTTTCTTCCAACATCTGACGACCTTTTCTCACTAACTGATTTATGGTTGGCATGCGCCCACCTCCTTCCAAAATTTTCATGCCTTCAAAAAGCGGCGTAATATTATCATTGCCAAAAATGCTTGTCAAGCTTAATTTGACGCCATCTTTATGGACAACTCGTTTTTTGGTGTAAAATTTTTTCCCATAAGCCGAAAACGGCGTCACGACGCCAAATTTCCTGCCGTCGCCAAAATTTTTTTAACTTGCATTTTGTTGACGCTAAACCCGATTTTAAGTAGAATGATTGCAAATTTTTAACGGAAAATTTTTTACACGGAGGTAACGGTTATGTCCATAAAAATTGCGAACAATAGAAAGACCAAATACTTCGCTCGGACAAATGGGCGATATTTTCCTGATTCGGAAGGGTGCAATTTAAATTTCACGTCAAAAATTTTCGCCCGCGCAGATAAATTTGCTCGATTTGGAAATTGGCGTAATGACGCCGTTTGCCCGATTTGAATTGAAGATAACGAGTTGTGCATAAAGATGGCGTCATGAAGGGCTTGACAAGCATTTTTGGCAATGATAATATTACGCCGCTTTTCAGAAGAGGCACGAAAATTTTGGAAGGAGGTGGGCGCATGCCAACCATAAATCAGTTAGTGAGAAAAGGTCGTCAGATGTTGGAGGAAAAATCAACGGCTCCGGCTCTGAAAGAGTGCCCGCAGAAACGCGGCGTATGCACTCGCGTTTACACGACGACGCCCAAGAAACCGAATTCGGCACTTCGCAAGGTTGCGCGTGTCCGCTTGACCAACGCCATTGAAGTCACTGCATATATTCCCGGTATCGGGCACAATCTGCAGGAGCACAGCGTTGTTCTTATTCGCGGCGGGCGCGTCAAAGATTTGCCGGGTGTTCGCTATCATATTATTCGCGGCTCCCTCGATACCGCCGGCGTTCAAGACCGCAAGCAAGCGCGTTCCAAATACGGCGCAAAGAAGGCTAAGGCTAAGAAGAAATAATTTCTAAGGAGGAACGTAGCAATGCCAAGAAAAGGTTCTGTGCCTAAACGCGACGTTCTGCCGGATCCTGTCTATCACTCAAAGACGGTTGCGAAGTTCATAAATAAAGTCATGCTCAGCGGCAAAAAGAGCGTAGCTCAGCGCGTCGTGTATGACGCCTTCGAGACCATTAAGGAAAAGACAGGCAAAGATCCGCTGGAAGTCTTCGAGACGGCATTGAAAAACGTTATGCCGGTTCTGGAAGTCAGAGCGCGTCGCGTCGGCGGTGCCAACTATCAAGTCCCCGTCGAAGTGCGCCCCGACCGTCGTCAGACTCTCGGAATTCGTTGGCTGGTTAATTATGCCAGACTGCGCGGCGAAAAAACTATGGACGCCAGACTTTCCGGCGAACTCATGGACGCCGCCAACAACGCCGGCGCATCTGTCAAAAAGAAAGAAGACACCCACAAGATGGCGGAGGCGAATAAGGCTTTCGCGCATTACCGCTGGTAAGGAGCAAGTTAAGTGTCAAGAGAGTTTTCATTAGAAAAAACTCGCAACATTGGAATCATGGCGCACATAGACGCCGGCAAGACGACTACGACCGAGAGAATTCTTTTCTACACGGGTGTCAATCACAAACTCGGCGAAGTCCACGAAGGCGCGGCGACTATGGACTGGATGAAACAGGAGCAGGAACGCGGTATCACAATCACTTCCGCCGCGACAACCTGTTACTGGAAAGATACTCGAATCAACATTATCGACACGCCCGGTCACGAGGTCTTTGAGAGTTTTGGACGGTGCCCTCGCGATTTTAACTGCTCGCGGCGGCGTCGAGCCTCAGACGGAAACCGTTTGGCGGCAGGCGGAAAGATACAACGTCCCGCGCATGGCTTACGTCAACAAAATGGACATCACCGGCGCAGATTTTTATCACGTCATTCAAATGATGCGCGACCGCCTTCACACAAACGCCGTTGCAATTCAACTTCCAATCGGCGCGGAAGATAACTTTCTGGGAATTATCGACCTCGTAAAAATGGAAGCCGTTGTCTACGAAGACGATTTGGGCAAAGTTTCAAAGGAAGTCGAAATCCCCGATGACATGTTGGAGACGGCGGAGAATTATCGCGACAAACTTTTGGAAGCCTGCGCGGAGCAAGACGATGATTTTATGGAAAAATATCTCGGCGGCGAGGAAGTCACAATCGACGAAATCAAAGCCGTGATTCGCAAGGCAACAATCTCCTGCGAAATGACGCCCGTCACTTGCGGCACTTCCTATCGCAATCGCGGCGTTCAACCGTTGCTCGACGCGATAGTTGATTACATGCCCGCTCCGACGGATATTCCTTCGATTGAAGGCGTCAAACCCGACGGCGAGGAAGATTCTCGACCTGCAAGCGACGACGAACCTTTTGCGGCGTTGGCGTTCAAAATTATGACGGATCCTTTCGTCGGCAAGCTCGCGTTCGTCAGAGTTTACAGCGGCGTTTTGAAAAGCGGCAGTTACGTTTACAACTCGACCAAAGGCAAAAAGGAACGTATCGGGCGGCTCTTGCAAATGCACGCGAACAATCGCAAGGAAATCGATTTTCTTTACAGCGGAGACATCGCGGCGGTTGTCGGCTTGAGAGACACGACGACGGGCGACACTCTCTGCGACGACAAAGCTCCGATTATCCTTGAGTCAATGGAATTTCCCGACCCCGTCATAAGCGTTGCGGTTGAACCTGCAACGAAAAACGACCAAGACAAAATGGGAATTGCGCTCCAAAAACTCGCCGAAGAGGATCCGACTTTCAAAGTCCGCACCGACCCCGAAACCGGACAAATTATTATTTCGGGCATGGGCGAACTTCACTTGCAAATTATCGTTGACCGCATGTTGGATGAATTCAAAGTTGATTGCAAAGTCGGCGAGCCGCAAGTTGCTTACCGCGAAACGATTCGCAAAACTGCCAAAGGCGAAGGCAAATTCATTCGTCAGACGGGCGGGCACGGGCAATACGGTCATTGTTGGCTTGAAATTTCGCCCAACGAAACCGGCGCGGGCTTCGTCTTTGAAAATAAAATTGTCGGCGGCGTCATTCCGAAAGAGTATATCAATCCGATTGAGGCGGGCGTCAAACAGGCAATGGAAAACGGAATTTTGGCGGGCTATCCCATGGTTGACGTTAAGGCGACTGTTTACGACGGCAGCTTCCACGAAGTCGATTCAAGCGAGGCGGCGTTCAAAATCGCGGGTTCCATGGCGTTCAAGGCGGCGGCTGAAAAAGCCAAACCCGTCCTGCTTGAGCCTTATGTCAAAGTTGAAGTCACCGTCCCCGAAGAATATATGGGCGACGTTATAGGCGATTTGAATTCGCGACGCGGAAAGATTGACGGCATGGAGCCGCGCAATAATCTGCAGATAATTCACGGCTTTGTTCCGCTTTCGGAAATGTTCGGCTACGCGACCGACCTCCGCTCGAAAACTCAAGGGCGCGGCACTTACTCAATGGAAGTTGCCTATTATGACGAAGTCCCGAAAAATATCGCCGACGAAATTGTTGCGAGAAATACCGGAGAATATCCTCAGGAATATT
>CAJOHG010000138.1 GCA_905234395.1 uncultured Selenomonadaceae bacterium | reverse complement strand
GCGCGCATGGACGCGCGCCGCCGGCGTCCACCGCAGGATTGCGGTGTAGCCGGTCTTCGCCCCTGCGAGGCGGCTTTCTTTGCCTACTTTCTTTCGCCGGTGAAAGAAAGTAGGTTCAACAAACAAATTGAATAGAATAGCCGAATCAGCGCGTCGCGCCGCCGCCGTCTCAGTTGGTTTTGCGTAGTCCACTGTTTGACAAAAAGGGGACGAAAAATTTTTTTAGCCAAAATGAAGAATACCTGCTATAATTCGGGGCGAGATTCGGATTGAGTCTCGTCCCAAATTTTTTGAGAGCGAGGAAGGATTCATGAACAGTTCATTGCCGTTCGATACGTCAAAATTTGAAGAACTGCCAATCAGCATAATTATTTGCGAGCCCGTTAAAAATGAGGACGGTTCCCTGCATGATTATCGTATTGTTTTCGGTAATGAGCCGTTTGAAAATTTCTGGCAAAATCGCAACAGAACAAAAGATTTTATCGGCGAGTTGGTCAACGAAAATAATCTGCTCGGCGGCGGGAAAATTTTATCGACGCCGCTTAACAACCTGCCCGCGCCTTACGTCGGATTCATTTTGACCGACATAACCGAGCACGAGAAAAAATCTGCGCGGAATAACTTCATGCGTTCGATTTGGAAAATGGAAGGCGCGACAATTCTCCTGCACGAAACAAAAGACGGGAAATTTGAGGCGGTCTTAGTCTCAAAAAGTTTCGCGCGTCTTATGGAGTGCGGCGTTGCCAAAGTCATGAAACTCTTAAACGAACGCAGCGTTGTAATTTTCACGCACCCCGACGACCGACTTGCGCTCCGTCGTATGCTCCGCCGCCGCATTTCCGAAGACAGCACCAAAGATTTGACGATTCGCCAAGTCACGGAAAAGGGCAATATCGTTTGGTGTAACGTGAATTTCACGTTCATTGACGACTTCGACGAGCATTACGTTTACTGCCGATATTTTGATGTGACTTCGGTTAAAATTTATGAACAGCGTTTGCAGACGACCTACATGTCAATCGGCGACAATTTTTATCGCGCCAACGAGCGGACGCTTTCAATGTTCCGCGCCAATCTCACGCGCAACAAGGTTGAAGATATTCAAGGTAAAGATTTATTCGGCACCGATTCGGCGATTCGCTCCTATTCCGAACTGATTAACCTCCGCGCGGCGAATTATCCCATTGCGGAGGAGCGCGAAACTTTTCTGAACACCTTCAACGCGGAAAATATTATAAACCTGTTCAAACGCGGCGATAACAATTTGTCAATGTACATGTTTTCGCGGCGCAAGGACGGGCATTATTGTTACGTGAATTATCGCGCAGTCTTCACGCGCCACCCCATAACCGGCGAGACTATAGTTTTCGTCTCGGAACAGGAAGCCGGCAAGGAAAAAGTCGAAGGCGCATTGCTCGATAAAATCTTGGCGCGGCAATTCGATATGGTTGCCTACCTCGTCAATGATAAATACAGCGTGGTTGTCGGCGATTCGTCGCTCATCACTAAGGGCAGTATTTTCCCCGTGACCAAAGAAGGCAATTACGAAAAATATCTGCACGAGCAAGTTTTCCCCGTCCTTGAGGGCGACGACAATTTTAAAAATAATATGCGTACCGCGCTCAAGACTTCGACGATTAAAGAAAAAATCAAGGCGGCGGAACCTTACGTCGTCAACATTGCCTGCAAAATCGACGGCGAAATTTTTTATAAGCGTCTGGATTTTTATACCATTGACCCCCGCGCAGAGTTTTTTATCCTGCTCAAAAGCGACACGACCGCAATTCAACGCAAGCAAATTGAACAGAACGAACGCCTTAAAGCCGCGCTCACCGAAGCCAAACAAGCTAACGTCGCCAAAACCGCGTTCCTGTCGCGCATGAGCCACGAAATCCGCACGCCCATGAACGCGATTATCGGGCTTGATAACATTGCTCTGCACGAAAAAGATTTGTCGCCGACGGTCAAAGGGCACCTTGAAAAAATCGGGACGAGTGCCCGCTATCTCCTGTCGATTATCAATGACATTCTCGACATGAGCCGCATCGAGAGCGGACGTCCTTTGTTTATCAGATTAACAGCTTGATGGACGCGCAATGCCAAGAAAAGGGCTTGACTTACGATTGCAAAATGGAGGGCGCGATTGGCAAATACTATATCGGCGACGACACCAAGCTTGAGCAAGTGCTTGTTAATATTCTCGGCAACGCGGTCAAGTTCACCGACGCGGGCGGCAAAGTCTCCTTGCTTATCGAGTGCACCGCGCAGTTTGACGGGCAAAGCAATTTCCGTTTCACAGTCAAAGATACCGGCATTGGCATGAGCAAAGAGTATCTGCCGCGAATTTTTGAGCCGTTCAGTCAAGAAGACGATACGACGACTTCGCGCTACGGCGGTTCGGGCTTGGGACTTGCCATTACAAAAAATATCGTGCAGATGATGAACGGCTCCATAACTGTTGAGTCGGAAAAGGGCGTCGGCACGGAAGTTGTTGTGAACTTGCCGTTGAAAGACTCGGCGCGCGGCGACTCAACCGAATCGCACGAAATGCGCCCGCAAGATTTTTCCGTTTTGATTGTCGACGACGAACAACTTGCTTGCGAACATGCCAAATCGGTTTTGGGCGAAGTCGGCATTGAGGCTGA
>CAJOHG010000137.1 GCA_905234395.1 uncultured Selenomonadaceae bacterium | reverse complement strand
GCTCAATTATCACGGAGTCGGATTTAAGTTTGTCTTCGCGCTCCGCCTTGTCGATCATTGCCCAAGCAATTCTGTCCTTAACGCTACCGGCAGGGTTGAAATACTCCAGCTTTGCGAGAATTTGCGCGGACAAATTATTTTTGCGCTCAAAGTTTTGCATTCGGAAAAGCGGCGTGTTGCCGATTAGCTCTTGAAACTCATTATAAATTTTTGCCATAATAAAGACCTCCTAAATGCCTTCGCCATCCAAGCCGGTGAATCGGCTTTGAACTGTGCGTTCCATTTGCGACACTCGCCCTTTTTGAATTTTTATGACCAGTCGCCCGTAAGAGAGCGTCGAAAATTCGCGGGCAATTTGGTTTGCGAGATTGATTTTGACTTCTTCGCTCCACGGTGAAATTTTTTCCGACCAATCTGCCAGCCGTCGTCGTTGAGTAATTTCTACTTGCATAAGTCGAGTGTCCTGCGCCACGAATATTACTTCGCCACTTAAAATTTTTTGCATTTCGGCTAGTGCGAAGTCAAGAACTTCGTCACCACCTCGATTTTTTATCGCCGCGCTGATTATTATCGTCACGAAAATATTTACTGTTGATTTGAGCAAAAGTCCCGGCGTCGACGTAAGCCCGGCACTCAAACTGTCGTAGAAAAATGCTCCTGCGAACGTATAGCCCGCCGTCATCAAAAGCGACGAAACTATCAGCGCGAGCAGGAAATTTTTTCCGCGCAGTCGCCAAAATGTTTCTGCCTCCGCCGCCTTGATTAAAATCGTCGGTATAATCCATACTGGAAAGCCACTCAAGAAATCCGCCAATGCCGAGCCGATTACTCCGCTTAAGATTCCAATTCGCCGCCCGCAAAATATCACCGCTAAAAAAATTGCCGCGTCGCCCAGGTGAGCGTAGCCCAATGGTATCGGAATTTTCGGTACAAACGTCGCCACGAATACAAACGCCGTCATCATCGCCGTTAATGTAAGTTGTTTCGTCTTCAACTGCCTCACCTGCTTAAATCACGTAGTCGAAGTAAAATTTCAGCTCGCGGAACTGATTCAGGAAAAAATATTTGTTCGAGAAGTCGGCAAGGTCACGGGAATTTTCAAGGGCGGCAAATTCTCTCAAGAACGAATCAAAACTTTCAGCGTTGTTGACTTTGATGCCGAAACCGCGACTGTTGACGAGCGGAACTTTTTCAAAGGCGTAATTCTCAAGCCGACCGATTGAAATAATTTTTGCGCCGCGAATTTTGACGAAGCCGCCCGCGTTCAAAAAAATTATGTCGAAGTCGTCAGGATATTCGTAGCTGAATCCCGTCGTCTGAATTGTGTCGCCGACACGATAATTTTCATTTTTGCTCTCGGCAACTTGAGTTATCTTGCGTTGCTCCACGTCGTAATAAAATTCGTTGAAGAGTTCGGCGCAAAATTTCAGCTTGCCGTCGGTGAAAATCGTTCCGTCCACCTCGGAAGTTTGCGTCAAGAACAATGCCGCCGCCCGCAACGTCGTAGCCGTCCACAAGAACGAATCGCCCCGTTGCTTGAAATGTTCCGAATTCGTCGAAGGCAATTTTATCTTTGAGCTTGAAAATAATTTCGCCGACATCATTCAATTTGAGCGCGGAAGAATTTTCTTGACGTTGCAAAGTTGCGGCATCGACCGTGAGAATTATTTTTTCAACCGTCGCTTCAACTTCAGCCGTCGCCAATTTGAGCTTGTAGCTTTTGCCAACCGTTAAAAAATTTTTTCCGAGCCAGAATACCGAGGCCCGCAATCGATTTGAAACTTTAGGTGGCACGTCATTTGCAAGCGTAATAATTTCGCCGCGCCTGTTGAAAAATTCATCGGCGACAATAACTCCGACACTTTCGCCCGTCTGCGCAGAAAATTTTTTATCTCGTTTCTGCCAATGAGCAAACTCGATAACAACGGTTTGGCGACCTTCGGGAAAAATTTTTATCTTGTCGCCGACGTTCAATTTTCCCGACTCGATTCGCCCTGCAATGATTCGTCGCTCGTCGAATTTGTAAACGTCTTGAATCGGCAAGCGCAATGCCGCAGAAAAATTTTCCTCGACGCCGGAAATTTTATCCAACGTGTCAATCAGCGTTTCGCCCGCGTACCACGAAAGATTTTCCGAATGTTCCGTGACGTTATCGCCGACAAAGCCGCTTATCGGGATAATTCTTTGCGGCGTGATTTTTATCGTCGCCAAAAAATTTTTGATGTCGTCGGAAACTTCAAGGAACCTCAACGCCGAATAACCGACCAAATCCATTTTGTTGACGAGGACGAAAATTTTTTTGATACCCAGCAAACTCAACAGGTAAGCATGACGCCGCGATTGTTCCTGAACGCCCGCTTGAGCGTCGATAACTAAAAACGCCGCATTTGCATTTGCCGCGCCGCTTATCATGTTTTTCAAAAATTCTTTGTGCCCCGGCGCATCGATTATCAGATAATCCCGCGTTGTCGTCGAAAATTTAAGTTGCGTCGTATCGATTGTAATTCCTTGCTGACGTTCTTCGGCAAAGGCGTCAAGCAGATAGGCGAACTCAAAATCTTTACCGGTCTCGTCGGCAATGCGTTGAACTTTATCGACGACACCTTGCGGCAATGATTTCGTATCGTAGAGCAATCGCCCGATAATCGTGCTTTTACCGTGATCTACGTGCCCGACGAAAACAATTTTTAACTCGCTCATAATTTCACCTCAAAATTCACGTGTAAGTGAATTGCAAATATGCCTCATAAACGCCCTAGAATCGCCTACAACGCGTTTTTGGGGGTTCACACGAGAAGAACAAGGAAGCATTTTCAAACGCTCTACGGGGCTTTCAGGGCGTTTTTACATGTAGCCTTCGCGGCGGAGTTTTTGCAAAGCGTAGGAGTCTTCATTGTCTTGAGCGCGTCCGGCACGTTCGCCGATATTCGTTGACTTCAGCTCCGCGATAATTTTTTCGAGCGTATCGGCGTCCGAATCAATTTTGCCCGTACAACATTCACAACCCAAACTGCGATACCGCTTGCCGTCTTTGGCGAAATACAAATCAATCACGGGAATTTGCTCGCGGCGTATGTACCGCCAAATATCAAGTTCCGTCCACGACAACAGCGGGTGAACTCTGATATGATGACCTTTCGGGAAATCCGTTTTGAACTGATTCCATAATTCCGGCGGCTGATTCGTATAGTTCCAAGCGTCCTCGGCGTTTCGTTCGCTGAAAATTCTTTCCTTTGAGCGCGAACCTTCCTCATCGCGGCGAACACCGACTATCAAGCCGTCAAAGCCGTATTGCTTGACGACCTGTTTTAAGCCTTCGGTTTTGAGCAACCGACAACATTCCAAGCGTCCGAGAGCGGGACCGGCTCCGAGCTTTACGGCATCCCAATTCGTGTGGACGATTAATTTTATGCCGAGTTCCTTTGCCACGCGGTCGCGATATTCAATCATTGCCGGAATTTTTCTCAATGTGTCGACGTGTATGAACGGAAATGGCACGTGTCCGAAAAACGCTTTTTGCGCCAGCCAAAGCAATACTGTAGAATCTTTGCCGATTGACCAGAGCATTCCCAGTTTGCCGAGTTTGCAATACGCCTCCCTCAAAATGTAAATGCTTTCC
>CAJOHG010000136.1 GCA_905234395.1 uncultured Selenomonadaceae bacterium | reverse complement strand
ACCGCCACGAGCATTATCAAGTTGAAGATGTAAAGTTTTTTGCCGTGTTGAGAAAGTCCGCGATAATCGAAGTTCATGAACAATACGGCGAGCACTGCATTGACGACCGCGAAAATTCCTTGCCGTTGCACGAACCAGAAACGCTCTTCGCCGGGCGTGTTGATGTGTGTCGCGCTTGAAATTATCACGAGTCCATATATGACAATCGCCGTCGCCGCGAATAAAAGCGTCAAGTCGATGCGACGGATTAAACGTTTGCTTTCTGCGGAAAAGATTGCCAAAAAGTTTCGCCTCCAAACTGCATTTAGCTTTGAGCTTTAAGCTTTGAGCTTTTAGGAATTTTCCTTACAGCTTAAAGCTTAAACCTTAAAGCTTAGTTCACTGCGCATTACGCATTACGAATTCCGCGTTGAATTTTCTGCCGCCGCCAAAATTTTCCTGCCGACGATTATTTTTTTGCAACACGAATTGATAACTGATATAATGCCGCACGTGAAAAGGAGGCAATAACTTTGGAAAACGTATTCGACACTTTGACGGAGCGCGGTTTCATTGCTCAATGCACCGACGCTGACGAAGTAAAAAAATTGCTTGGCGAGAAAAAAGTCACGTTCTATATCGGCTTCGATCCGACGGCTGACAGTTTGCACGCGGGACATTTCATCGCGCTGATGGCAATGGCTCATATGCAACGCGCCGGGCATCGTCCGATTTGTCTTGTCGGTGGCGGCACGGGAACTGTCGGCGATCCTTCCGGGCGTTCTGATTTGCGCAAGGTTATGACTGATGACGTTATCGAACACAACTGCGAATGTTTCAAAAAGCAAATGGCGCGATTCATTGACTTCAGCGACGGCAAGGCTCTCATGGTCAACAACGGCGATTGGCTCCGCAAACTCGGCTATATCGATTTGCTTCGGGAAGTCGGCGCACATTTCACGGTTAATCGAATGCTCGCGGCTGAATGTTACAAGCAGCGTTGGGACAAAGGTTTGACGTTCCTTGAATTTAATTATATGGTCATGCAGGCTTACGATTTTTACAAGCTCAACGGCGATTACGATTGTATTTTGCAGATGGGCGGCGATGATCAATGGTCGAACATTATCGCGGGCGTTGAATTGACTCGGCGCAAAACAGGTCGCGCGGCTTACGGCTTGACGAATAAACTTTTGCTCAAGAGTGACGGCTCGAAGATGGGCAAGACTGCAGGCGGAGCATTGTGGCTTGACGCGGAAAAAGTTTCGCCTTACGACTTCTATCAGTATTGGCGCAATGTCGACGACGCGGACGTTCGGACGTGCTTGAGTTTGTTGACGTTCGTGCCGATGGATGAAGTCAATCGCCTCTCAACGCTCGAAGGTGCCGCCATCAACGAAGCCAAACAAATTCTCGCCTACGAAGTCACGAAACTTGTACACGGTGAAGACGCTGCCAATCAAGCTCAAATCGCCGCGCTGAAAATGTTTTCGCAACAGGACGCCGATAACATTCCCGCCATTGAAATTTCGGACGCTGTCGGCAAAAAACTTTTGGACGTTCTAAGCCAAGCAAAGATTATCGATTCAAAGGCTGAAGGTCGCCGATTGATTGCGCAGAACGGTTTGACGCTCAACGATACGCGCGTTTCTGATGTCGATTACGTTTTGGGCTCGGCTGATTTTGTTGACGGCGCGATTGTCATTCGCAAGGGCAAGAAAAAATTTTTCAAGGTGGTCAATGCAGTTAGGAGTTAGGAGTGAGGAGTTTGGAGTTGATTCACGTCGTCACAACGTCTAACTGTTAAAAAGGTGGTAAGCTCATGATAAAAAATTTTTTCGCGGCGGCGATTGTAGGAGGTCTTCTGATGATGAATTCGGCTCCCGCGCAGGCGATTGATCCACGCGTTGAATCGGCTGTTCAATGGGCTATTGAAATTGCCAACGACGAAACTCACGGCTACTCGCAAGGTGCGGAAAATGCCACGCCTTACAATCCCTATACCGGATCGCGCGAAGGTCCCGATTACGATTGCTCGTCGCTGGTCTATCACGCTCTCAATCACGGCGGCTTCCCGATTATCGACACGTGGCACAAAAATCCCAAATATTTTTCGCGCTACGGCGGCAGACAATATTCCGGCGACGCTGACACGATTTGGGCTGATTTGA
>CAJOHG010000135.1 GCA_905234395.1 uncultured Selenomonadaceae bacterium | reverse complement strand
TGCGCCAAAAGGTTTCGGCTCTGAAAATAAATCCGGCGTGAAAATGCTTGTACCTGCGGACGGCGTTAAAGGCGTCAAAAAGGCGGTTATGGAAATTATTATGCATGCCAGTATGAATCCTTGCCCGCCGATGGTTGTCGGTGTCGGTATCGGCGGAACGATGGACAGAGCCGCGCTGTTGTCGAAAAAAGCTTTGACCCGTTCAATCGACGAACGCAACCCGATGCCCGAATACGCCAAACTTGAGCAGGAACTTTTGGACATGATTAACCAAACGGGTATCGGACCTCAACTCGGCGGCACAACTTCCGCTTTGGCAGTCAACGTCGAATGGGGTCCCACGCATATCGCAGGCTTGCCCGTCGCCGTGACGATTTGTTGTCACGCAATGCGTCATTCGCACAGAGTTCTTTAATTCGGCTGATTTTATGGCGTTGCGGTGCGCTGACTTCGATTGAATTCATTCGTCAATTTGAGTTTGTTTAATCAACTTTTCTTTGCTTGCGTGAATGTACAATCTAAGTGCAACAGATAAAAAACTCATAGTTTCCTGCTAAAATGTTTATAACTCAATAAAGGCAGGAGAAACCATGAGTTACAAACATCTTAGCATAACGGAGCGCGAATTGATAGCAATTCATCAAGCCGGCGGAAAATCAATCTGCCAAATCGCCAAATTGCTCGGCAGAAATAAATCTACAATTTCTCGCGAACTTGCCCGAAATGGCGGTGATTACTTGCCGAGCAAAGCTCAAGCCAATTATCAACGCCGACGCAAGAAATGTCGCCCGCACAAGTTACTTGAAAATCCGGCTTTGTTCGCCTTGGTCAAAAAATTGTTCCTCGGCTGTCAGTGGTCGCCCGAACAAATTGCCAATCGTCTCAAACTCGAAAATTACCCGATTCAGATAAGTTACAAGACGATTTATCGGGGCATTTATGCCGCAATGTTCGACACTGCGGAGCAACGCCGTTCCGAAGGCAATCGCGGCGCGATACGTAAACTTCGGCACCGTGGCAAACCGCGTCGTCCGAAAGGTTACTCGTCTAATCGCGGCAAAATCCCGATAAGTCACGAGTTGTCGGAACGTCCTGTAAACGACCGCAGTCGGTTCGGCGATTGGGAAGCAGACACCATTGTCGGCTTTAATCACAAATCGGGTTTGCTGACTTTAGTCGACAGGAAAAGTCGTTTTATCCTCGCAGCTCCTTTGGCACGCTTGGGCAGCAAAGAAGTTAAAACGGCGATGATTGAGGCTTTGCAAGGTCAACCATTACACACGCTAACGCCCGACCGTGGCAGAGAATTTCAACTGCACGGCAAAGTAACGGCGGCGTTGGGAGTAGAATTTTACTTTCCGCCGCCCCATCAGCCGTGGCAACGGGGCACCAACGAGAATACCAACGGCTTACTTCGCGAGTACTTTCCGAAGGGCTACGACTTTACGCAACTCAGCGATAAAGATTTACAAAAAGTCGTTGCTCAATTAAATCGCCGTCCACGAAAATGTTTGGGTTATAAAACACCGTGGGAAGTATATTTTTCAACTATGTTGCACTTGACTTGACTATTCACGTGTCCAAAGAAAAGTAACCAAAAGAAAAGACCCCTCGCGGGGCGATGCTCAAAGTTGTTCCGACGTGTGAGGAATCGTGCGTTATCGTGTCCGCAAGTGAAACATCCTGTTTCAATTGCGGACGAGGCCGTCATCCGTGACGGCCTCTGATTGACGTTAATTAATTTACCAATAGTCCCAAAAATTTTAAAGGAGTCCGATTATGAGCGACAGAGAGATTTTCATTGACAAACTTGGACGCGCTTACCAAAGTCTTGAAGAAATTTTCAATACGGACAGTGACGGCTATCTTATTCAAGGCGACGAACGCACGACATTAAGAAATTTGCAGGCGGCCGGCAAAAAAATTCACGACAAACTCAAAAGTCGCGAATTCACCGTCGCGATTGTCGGTTTGGAAAAGGCGGGCAAATCTTCCGTCGGCAACGCGTTGATTAAATCGCCGGTTTTGCCGGAATACAGAGCACGTTGCACCTACACGACCACGGAAATTCGGGCGGGCAATACCGATGTCGCCGAAGTTTATTTTTACACCCGCGCAGAGTTCAACGAAAATTTTAAGCGCATGTTAAAAG
>CAJOHG010000134.1 GCA_905234395.1 uncultured Selenomonadaceae bacterium | reverse complement strand
TTTCGTCACGTTCCCTCCGATTGTGTAAAAATCTTCCACCACGATATTTTTCATCATCATTTGCAACATCAACGAGAACATGCAGAAGAACATCAGCTTGATTGACACCGCAAATATTCCGTTGATTCCGTTCGCCGCATATTTCCGCGTTTGTTTTAAGCCCGACAGGAAAAATGTTGCGAAATTCGACACCATTGCGATATAAAATTCCAAATAAGCCAGCGTCATTTGCAGAGCTATCGTGAAAAAGCAGACTGTCAGTATCACCGCGAAGAATAACGACGGCAACCACAGTGCAATTCTTGACATCAAGTCCATTACTCCATGAATTTTGAACAGCTCATTGTAAATCGGCGCGATTATATGCACGCCCTTTGATACTATGTCCATTGGGTCGGAGATTGCCTCCATTGCTTCCGCGCCGCTCGCGCCCATCATCATGCCGCCAAAGCCTGTGAACATGTCTTTTGCAAAATTCGCTACGCCGTCACTCCAGTTCAGCAGAAAATATATCAACATTACGTAAAACATTAGCTTATAGGCTATCCTTTGAAAAAAATCTGTGCCGTTTTCACTGTCCGCAACGTACAAACTCATGCTGATTGCCCAATCTATCGTTATCAGCACAATTAAGAGCTATTTGCCGACGCCGATTAACCTTTTCAGAGCGTCTTGGCATTGCTCGCCGACTTTTTCTATCACTTCGCGCAACGGTTTGCCAAAATCATACGCCGCGTCGAAAACATTTTTAATTGAATCGGGCAAAGTGCCGTAACCTGTGCCGCTTGACGGCGGTAATCCTTTCAAATAGCGTCTCGGATTAACTGGTTCGCCATTGATGCGAATCTCGAAATGCAGATGCGGTCCGGTAGCCCAACCAGTCGCGCCGACTTTCGCTATTATTGTGCCTGCAGAGACTTGAGTATTCGCACTGACCAAAAGTGCCGAGCAATGCGCGTATCTTGTTTCAACATTGTAGCTACCAACCCGCGAAAGAATATAAACGACGTTGCCGTAGCCTTCCGCCCAACCAGAATATGTTACTGTGCCGTTCAGCGACGCATAAATATTCGCGCCCGTATCCGCGCCTAAGTCTGTACCTTTGTGCGGGCGAACGCTTCCAAATACTGGATGTTCGCGACCTATCAACGAAAACTCCGACGTTATTATCAGCGAGCCGTCCAGCGGATTTAACACCGTAAATGTTGGCAAATTTCCAGCCTCGTCGCCATATTCGGGGTCGTAAGCGGCTAATGCGTGTCCTACCAGCAAATTTAATATCAACGCCACGATTGCTATGACACGTCTCATCGCTCAACCTCCCTACTTCCGAAATTTTTTATTCAAATCTTTCAGACCGTCCGCCGCTACCGAAGAGGCATTTTTAGCTAAAGCCGCTGTATCAGAAATTTTTTGTGTGGCAGTCGTCGCAGGTTGAGCATTGCTTAGATTTTTCAACATTTCTTCAGGCGTAACTCCGGACCGTTTGATTTATTTCCCAAGAATGAAATTGCGTCTTGATAACTTTGATAAACTGGATTTCTGTACATTGCCGCGTTAGTTCCAGCATTTACTGCCTTGCCCATCATTGACATTGCTTTTCCGCCTACCGCATTTGCAAAGCTCAGCGCGTTTGCTCCGAAATTCCCTTTGCCACCGTATTGCGCCATCGGTCCGGCTGATTCGGACAACGCCCTCATGCCTCCGACTACTGCGCCTGTAAAGCCGCCGCCTTTGGAAACTGCATTTGCCGCACCGCGAGCCGCACTCATCGCCATTTCTTTCATACTTCCGCCGCTCAATGACGGATTGCCTGACAATAGTCCCAACACCAACTCCGGAATTTTCTTCGTCATGTAGAATAGAATCAGCGCGTACAACAACACTTGCAAAAAATAACTGATGTTCCCGATAAAGTCGCTCGATGTCGCCGTTTCTCTTGCGTTATCCACCAAGCCCGTCAATATATTCACAGAGAGCGTCGAGATGAACGCCACCACGAATATTTTTATCGCTAAGTTGAACATTGTTCCGACTGCTTTCTCCGACAAAAATTTCAGCTGACTTATCATGCCGAACGGCAACAACGGTATCGTTATCAACGCCATTGTCCAAAATTCTATTCGCACCATGAACATTTCCAACGCCGTCAGGAACAAAATCACGACCGCCGCCACTACGCATACCAACCCGATAAATATCGTCAGCAAATTTTGTTGTTGTGCGTGTTCCCAAAAGATATTGAAGAAATTCAGCGCATTTGTCACTATTTGATTTGATTGCACCTCGATATTGGAATCGGGATTTGCTCGGTCGTACTCTTTAATCATTTCTTCTGCGCCACCAGCCGTGTAGCCTATTGTCTCGAAACCCGAACTCAACGCGGGCATTAGCTGATAGCTTGAATTCGTTCCGACCCAGCTTTGTATCAGGAAAATAAAGAATCCGACTTTCAATATCATTGTTACTAAAAATTTTATCTTGTCGCCCGATATTAAATCGAATGCTACCTTTATCGCGCCGTCTATCATTGCCAGCAACAACGTCAGATTTACCGCGTATGGCGCAACGACTGCCGCGCCGCTCATTATCACACCGATATAGTAGCGCATGAACGGGCTTAAAATATCGACCGACGGATCGTCCTCGCTTTTCATCAGCAATTTGTAATCTTCGATTTTTGTCGGCGCAGTGACACTTTCCACGCTCCACAAATTCAATATCAAATCGCCGAAATTTATCGCCAGCCCTATTCCCAGTATCCAATTCCAAAATATCTTTTTGTTATCGTAGCTTCCGAAACAAATCATGCAACCTGCTAACGCCGTCATTATCACTGCGATTATTTTCGCTGATGCCAGCAAACCTTTGCTCAAATTGCTTACTTGCGTTTGAAATGTTGAACCAAAGCCCCAGCCTCCGCCCGATAAGCCGCCCGCTATCTCCGTCACTGCCGCGTTGTTATCGAAAACATGCGCCGCATTTGCCACGTTCACATCATTTGCGACCACCATTCCAAAAATCAAAGCTGTTGGCAGGAGAAATTTTTTTCGCTCCATAAATCTCACCCTACCTTGAATTTTCTACCCATTTTTTGGAAATGTTAGTCGAGTTGGCAAGGATTCTTTCACTCTCGGCTTGCTCCTGTATTTTCGAGTCGTAATAAGCCGCCATTGATGCCGCCATGTGAGCACGCGCCCTGTTTCCTGCGGACACGCTTTGCAAAATGTCATACAACAGATAATTTCCGGCTTGCAATACTTGTTGTTGACCTTCAGCCTTGTTTGACGCCTCAAGTGCTTTTTTGGCGTCTTCCATGTTTTGCCTGTCGAGTTGAATCGTTTGCTGAGCGGCTTGCGCCGTGCTTTTACTCGTCTCGTGTATTGCTTTTTGCCGCTTTTGCTCCTGAACGACCATATCATAGACCGTCATATTCCCGTTGATAACATCTTCGATATTTCCAATGCGCTCGTCCCATAAAGCTCCGACTGATTTGCTATCGTCATTGAGCAATCCAGGCGGCATCAGCATATCGCCCGACAACGGAGCTTTTTCTTTTTCTTCATTGCGTCTCATCAATTTTTCCAATATCGAGACATCCAACTTTTTCATGTTCAGAATTTGCAACGCCAGCTGCTTTTGTTCCTCAGTCAAGATTTTCGCGGTTTGAATCGCTATTTTGATTGCCTCTTCGATATTTTTTGCATCGAAGACAGCGATTGCCGCCTCTGTACTGTGGCTTGTCGGTACCATTGCCGTGAAA
>CAJOHG010000133.1 GCA_905234395.1 uncultured Selenomonadaceae bacterium | reverse complement strand
ATTCTCTCTACGCCAAAAAAATCCGCCAGTTCAGTCCACGCCTTTACGTAAAATTTTTCTGTGTCAAAAAGCGTGCCGTCCATGTCAAAGATTGCTCCACGTTTCAAAATATCGCCTCCGTAAAAAAACCCGCCTTATAGCTCGGCGGGCGGACAATTTGTCCGATTGCGGATTATATTTTTTCAAGTACAGATTTCATGACGGATACGACGTTTTCTTTAGTGAAGCCGAATTTTTTAAAGAGAGTAGCGGCGGGAGCCGACGCGCCGAATCCTTTCATGGTGACGGTTGCGCCGTCAAGCCCGATATATTTTTGCCAGCCAAAGTCGCTAGCCGCCTCAACTGCAACGCGTGCACGAATTTTTTTCGGCAGGACAGATTCTTTGTACTCGTCGGATTGTTGCTCGAAAAGTTCCATGCACGGCATACTAACCACGCGTACGAAAATATTTTCTTCGGCAAGAAGTTTTTGCGCCTCGATTGCCGTCGAAACTTCGGAACCGGTCGCTATTAAAATGCCCGCACAATCGCCCGCCGCCTCGCTGATGACGTAGCCGCCTTTGAGAGCGTCTTTGCTTGAGCCGGCAAGTTGCGGAAGATTTTGACGCGTGAGGATTAAAGCAGTCGGCGTATCTTTTGAAGTCACTGCAAGATACCAGCCCGCCGCAGTCTCGGTTGCGTCCGCCGCTCTAAAAACGTTCAAATTCGGTTGAGCGCGGAGCATCGCGAGCTGTTCAATCGGCTCGTGAGTGGGTCCGTCTTCGCCAACGCCTATAGAATCATGCGTGAAAACATAAGTCACAGGAATTTTCATTAGCGACGCAATGCGAATCATCGGTTTAAGGTAGTCGCTGAACACAAAGAACGTCGCGCAATAAGGACGAAGTCCGCCGTGCAGAATCAACCCGTTGCAAGCCGCCGACATTGCAAATTCTCTAACTCCGAAATGCAAGTTGCGCCCGCCGTAATTGTCTTTGCTAAAGTCGCCCGCGTCCTTCATAACGGTTTTGTTTGACGGTCCCAAGTCGGCACTGCCGCCGATTAAATTCGGCATAATGTCTTTGAGACGATTGATCATGACTCCGGAACTTGCGCGAGTGGCTTGCGGCTTATCGGGCATTTGCCAGAAGTTTTCGTCGTGCAAAAGTTTTTCGGCGTCAACGGGCGCATGATATTTATCCCAGAGTTTTTTATCTTCGGGGAATTTTTCGGCGTAAGTGGCAAAAAGCTTTTCCCATGCTGATTCAGCCGTTGCCCCCTGCGCGGCAAGTTTGCTATAATGTTCGTAAACATCAGCAGGAATGTAAAAAGTTTCTTCGGGCTTATCCCAGCCAAGATTTTTCTTGAGGGCGATAACATTTTCCTCGCCGAGCGGCTCGCCGTGACTCGACGCCGAATCTTGTTTTGCCGAGCCGTAGCCAATATGAGTTTTGACGGTGATAAACGACGGACGATTTTTTTCAGCTTTAGCCGCCTCAATCGCCGCGCCGAGTTCTTCAAGATTATTGCCGTCTTCAACAGTCAAGGTCTGGAAACCGAAAGCCGCAACTCTCTGCTGAACATTTTCCGTAAAAGCAATGTCAGTTGAGCCTTCGATTGAAATTTTGTTGCTGTCGTAAAGGATAATCAGCTTGTTGAGTGCCAAAGTTCCCGCCAATGACAAAGACTCGGAAGAAATACCTTCCATTAAGCAACCGTCGCCACAAATTACGAACGTATAATGGTCGACAATCGGGAAGTCGGGCTTATTGAATTTCGCGGCAAGATGAGCTTCAGCCATTGCCATACCAACCGCCATTCCAATTCCGGAGCCGAGCGGTCCCGTCGTTGCTTCGACGCCGACAGTGTGACCGTATTCGGGGTGCCCCGGCGTCAAAGAATCTTCCTGCCGAAATTGTTTCATATCGTCAAGCGTCAAACTGTAGCCGAACAAATGCAGGAGTGAATACAGCATTGCGGAGGCATGACCGCTCGACAAAATGAATCTGTCGCGATTAGCCCATTGCGGATTTTTCGGATTGTGATTCATGTGATGCGCCCAAAGCTCATAAGCAATCGGCGCGGCTCCGAGCGGCATTCCAGGATGACCGGACTTCGCCTTTTGAACTGTATCTGCCGACAAAACTCGAATTGCGTTGACGCATTTATTTTCAATGTTGACCATAAAAATTTCTCCTTATCCAATCGGGTGCATGACGACCTTAGTAGCTTCGCCACTTTATAGGCTTTTTCCCATTCGTCAATACCGACCTCGTGAGTTATCATCTTGTCGGCGTTAATTTTGCCTTCGCTCATAAGTTTGAGAGTCGGCTCCCAGTCGTGAGTATTTTGACTGCGCGAACCGGTGACGCGAAGTTCTTTCTGGATAATGTGAGAAAAATTGACTTCGATAACTTCGCGGGCGAACAAACCAACTTGAACGTATTGCCCCTGCTTACGCAAAAGTTTCATACCCGTTTGCATGGAGGGAACTGCGCCGCTGCAATCGTAGCAAACGTCCGCGCCGTAACCGTCAGTCAATTTGTTGACGAGACCTTCCAAATCATCTTTGAGAACGTCAACGGTAAATTCAACGCCGAATCTTTCTTTGGCAATTTTCAGTCTGCCAGCGTCTTGAGTTAAGCCGGTCATAACGACGCGCCCGCCGCGACTCATGACGACCTGCGCAACCAGCAAACCAATCGGACCGGGACCGAGCACGAGAACTATATCGCCGGGTTTTATGTCAGCGCGATAAACGCCATGATAAGCACAAGCCGCCGCCTCAGTTATCGACGCGTCGCGGGTGGAAACGTTTTCAGGCAGAATATGACAACTTGCGGCGCGAGCAACGATATATTGAGCCATTGCGCCATCTTGTTGAGTACCGAGACCTTTACGCGTGGAGCAGAGATTGTATTGACCTTCCTTGCAGTAGCGACACTTGCCGCAGATTTTGAAAGTAGTTTCGCTGGTGACGCGGTCGCCGACTTTGACGTTTTTTACGTTCTTGCCGACTTCGGCGACGACGCCCGCGAACTCGTGCCCGATTGTCAGATTCTCCGCGTTCACGTTGTAATGTCCCTCAAATGTGTGGACGTCGGATCCGCAAATCCCGATATACTCGACGCGAATCAAAACTTGGTCGGAGTCATAAGCGGGAATTGGTTTTTCGATGACGCGCCAATCTTTGGGCGTCTTGCTA
>CAJOHG010000132.1 GCA_905234395.1 uncultured Selenomonadaceae bacterium | reverse complement strand
CGTCTCTCGTGAAGAATTTTTTCGCGCCGACGATTTCATTGGCAATGCGCGACGAAGCCGGGTCAAGGTCAATTTCGCCGAGAACGTCACGAACGGCTTCAATGACGGGCGGGGGCGTGTACCATTCGTAATTGCCGGTGTTGTTCAAAACGTGGGGCTTTTTGTCCATAATAACCTCCCAATTTCTTTTGGTGATTCTGCCGTTGGAAGCGATAGCGGCGACGAGTTTGGCGCAATCGTTCTGCAGGCAGGAGTAATGAGCTTCAGCGACGACGATTCGGGCGCGGCGTGCCTCGTTCTCGGCTTCAATTTGCCGCCGTTCGGGGGATTGAGCGCGTCCGGAGCAGATAAGCTGCATTTCGCCCTTTAAGGCCGCGTCAGCTTTCTGCCTGTCGTCACTGCAATGAATGTAGTTGAAAAGTTGTGAGCTCTGCTCGGTCAAGTCCGTGAGTTTGTCTTTGAGCACGACAAGCGGCATTTCAATTTCTTCCACGTCCTCGTCTTCCACGTCGTTCAAGTCGTCGACGTTGGGGAGCAGGCTGAAGACTTCGGTGTTGTCGTCGCAGGGTTTGACTTCCGCCCAAATTTTATTCCGCAAGAATTTTGCCTGTTGGCGGTTAGTATCCCGACGCGGCCAGTAAACTTCATCGGCGTATTTTTCGGCAACTTTTTCGGCGGCGATGAATTCGTCAATCGAGCGGAAGCCGCACTCGGCAAGCAGTTCGGCGGCGCGGGTTTTACTAATTCTTCTTCCAAAAGAGAACCACATTTCTTTTCCGCCTTTTTCAAAACCGCGGCTTATCGTGCGTTGAACTTCTCCGCCAACAGTTTTGACGGCCTTGTAAATTATTTCGGGGCCGATTGTCGCGATAACGTCTTCGGTTGTCTCTTCGACCTCGACGTATTTGCGGGGCTGGCCGTTAAGGTTGCCGACAGTGGTGAAGTCGTGGGGGTTTTCCCAAGCGGTCTGCGGTTTGTATTCGACTTGCGCCGTGTTCTCTTCGGCTTCGGTCGTGGTGTCGGTGTTGATGGCGAAAACCATTTTGCAAATGATTTCGGTGTTAAGGCCGAATTCGGCGAAGAGTTCGTTGGCGCGTTCTTCGGTGGTGCGCGTCCATTCGGGGCTGTAGTAGGTTTCGTAATGGCCGCCGCCGATACTCTTGTATTGTTTAACGGATTTAATTTCTTGCCAGATGATTTCGCCGTAGTAGTTAATATCGAAGCGAACGGTTTTTTTCGCGGCGTCGATTGCGATTTGGATGTCGACGAGGTTGTCGCTGCCGTTCTTCATGTTCGCGATAGCGGCTTCAATGGCTGCAGCTTTGGAAGCTCTTTTGCCGTTGAGTTGGAAGCTCGTGCGTCCGCTCTCTGCGATTTTCGTGGTGATGGTTGTCATTTTGGTTTCCTCCTGTCTTAACTCTCGGTTATCTTCGGCTCCCTTGGGCTCTTGTCCGCCGTCCGGGTTTCCTTCCTTAGTCCTTAGCTTCCTTGCCTTTGGTTAAACCTTACGTGTTGAATTATAAACTTAATAAGTTGCGTTGTCAACAGGTTACACAACTTTTTTTGTTGACAAATTATCTTTCTGCGTTTATAATTGAAACTGAAAGGAGGAAACGTTATGAAAATGGATTTAGACACTTGTCCGCTTTCCCAGCAGATAAAATTTTTAGCTAAAAATCGCGGCTACACGTTAAAAACACTCTGCGAAGAGTACAATCGTCGTTTCGGCACAAAGTACGTCCAGCAAAGCTTTTCACGTAAAATCAATAACGGAGCGGTGAATTACGAAGAGTTAAAACAGTTCGGTGAAATACTTAAATTTAAAGTAAGGCTTGACTTGGATAATGGAGAGTGATTGCTCGTTTACAAAATCACGAAACGACTTAACGGCAAGCAGTCCGTCGGGCAGTCACGCCCGAAGCTTTGTGTGCTTTGGTGGTTTTCTCTGGCAGAGCAAGTACTTCGCTGAGCCAAAATTTTCTGCGGTTCGGCGTCGATGTAAAGCGGAGTAAGCAAACCTTTTTTTACGAGTGAACTGATTTTATTTTGGTTGACGCCGAGAAGTTTTGCGGCCTCGCCCGAATGAATCAATCTGTCAGTCGGAGCCAACAAAACATTTTCAAGACTAAACTTTTTAATCGTCTGCTGCAGCGACGCAATGTTCTCCAACGCCTTTTGATAACGCTCCGCCAAGTCGACTTCCTTCTGAAAATCCTCAAGGTTAATGTTCATGGCAAAATCACCTGTAAAAAGAAATTTTAAACCGCCCTGTGAGTACAAGGCGGTTATTTTGTTTCAAGCTTCTTGGGATTGTCCGCGAA
>CAJOHG010000131.1 GCA_905234395.1 uncultured Selenomonadaceae bacterium | reverse complement strand
AGGAAATGCAACGTAAATGTTCGTGCATGGGGTCGGGCAGCTCGTAATGATGACACTTCTCGAAAAATTTCTTGGAAAGGTTATCTTGCGAAACGATTTTTTTCGCGGGCAACGGAGAAATTTTTTCACCGCGCAAGAATTGATTCATCATAAGCGCAGTTAATCTTGCGTCGCCGATTGCGTCGGTTAAACGTCCCGGCTTAATCACGTCGCCCGCCGCGAATACTTTTGGCAAAATTTTCTTCTCAGAGTCGGGAACAAGCCAATCGCGGAATTTTTTCACATCGGGTAGGAAGTCAAGCACGGGAGCTTCACCGATTGAAACGATAACTTGGTCAGCGGGAATGAATCTGCCGTCATCGGAAAAAATTCCATCGGCGGTGATTTTTTTCGTCATGAAAGGCCAGACTATTTTTCCGCCGAAATTTTCCAGCCGCCGAATTTCTTTAGCGAACGCGGCGGGCTTAACGACATCGACGACAACAACACTTTGAGCACCTTGCTCGTAAGCGGAAGTTGCAACGTCCATACCGGAATTGCCGCCGCCGATTACTACGACATTTTTGCCGACGTAAGGTTTTTCACCGCGATTGATTGCTTTCAAAAATTCAACGCCAAAAGTTAAAAGCTCCGCGCCTTCCCACGGAAAATAACGAGCTTTGTGTCCACCGACTGCAACTAAAACGGCGTCGCTTTCCGCGCAGATTTGATTGAACTTGGCGGCGTCGACTTTGCAACCAGTCACGAACTTAACGCCGATTTTTTCAATGCGATTCAGTTCGGCTTGCAAAAGTTCCTGCGGCATGCGAGAATGCGGAATGACTTGGGCAAGCTTGCCGCCAATCTGCGCGGCATCGTCGTAGACCGTGACGGCGTGACCGAGCCTTGAAAGTTGCCACGCCGCAGATAATCCCGCGACACCGCCGCCGATTATGCTAACTTGCTTGCCGGTTGAAATTTTCGGTGGTTCAACTTCGACGTAAGTTGATTGCAAACCGAGTTCACCAATTTTAATCGCCTCGTCAATCGTGGAGCGCGAGCAACCTTCCATGCAGGGATTCGGGCAAAGAGTTCCGCAGACCGAGCCTGGAAACGGTGTGTACTCCAAAACAAGTTTCAAAGCGTCGTCGATTTTACCTTGACGCAGGAGAGCCAACCGCTTTTGAGTCGGAATTCCAGTCGGGCAAAAGAATTGACACGGCGCGGCGAACTTCGCATTATCCCAAGAAGGAATTCTAAGCCGATACAATCCGCGATTGACTGTGTTTAAGACGGCAAAATCATCGTCGGCAACATCTGAAAAAATCCCGCCCTTAACCCAATCATTTTTGCGGAAGGCGGCTAAGTCAGGTAAAACTTGCGGCTTTTTCTCCTCGAAAGTCAGCGGGCGAAGTTTCTTCCATTCGCGCCAGTCGCTAAGTTCGGCAATAAGTTCGGATTTCTCTACGGCGTTCAGGAAATGATTCATGCCACTTTTCAAAAAAGCAATATCGTCCGCGTCAAGCTCAAGGCACAAAATATCATCGGGATAATCGGAAATTTTGCCGCGCACATAGACGACACCGCCAACCATGCCGACACAAGCTCTTTCGCCGAGCACGGAGGAAAATTCTTTGCAGTCAACGCCGCAAACGACGGCACGTCCACCGCCCATAAACTCGAACGAAAAACTGCCGACGTTCTTTAGTACCCAAAGTTCCGGCTCCTCGTAAAGCGGGTCGTGTTTCATCAGCGAACCTGTCCGAGTTCCTGCACGTCCGCCGATATAAATTTTCCCGCCGCTTGAACAATGCCCAGCCGTATCGCCCGCGTCGCCCTTGACCGTGATAATTCCGCCGGAATTTAGCCAACCGACATCAGCCGAAGTCGAACCCTCAACGATAATTTCGGTGTTCGGCAAACACATTGAGCCGACACGTTGACCGGCGTTTGTGACGTGAAATTTAAGCGTTCTGCCGTCAGGGTGCCAGAGCGGTCCGCCAATGTCGTGCTGACCACTCGCTGCAATATCGAATTCAGTTTCGCCAGACTTGACCGCTTCTTCAATCATCAGCAATAGGTCTTGCGTCGACATGCGCTCGTGGTTTCTAATGGTTTCAATCTTCAACATTTTATTTCTCCCTTAAATCGTCCAAATATTTTTGGAGCTTGTCCGCGAATCGCCCGACATGTATGCCGTCAACAAAGGAATGATGAACTTGCACAGAAAGCGGCATCAATAATTTGCCATTCACGGCGCGAAATTTTCCCCAATCGAACAGCGGCGTTGCATTGTCTTTCTTGCCGGAATTGGTGTGCGAAATATGCAGGTACGTCAACCACGGC
>CAJOHG010000130.1 GCA_905234395.1 uncultured Selenomonadaceae bacterium | reverse complement strand
GCAAGTGCCCGTTGCAATCTCTTTTCGCCGATATAGCAGAACGGGCAAGCGTAATCCGACCAAATTTCAATCTTCATGTTTTTAACCACCTTTCCTGCACATTATATCGCCGAGAAAATTTCCCGCAAGAACGCAATTTTTCCTTAGTCGCTTTGCAAAAGTGTAGCCGCGCAACAAAAGATTGAATCTGAAAATTTTTTGTAGTATATTAAGCGCAGGACATGAATTTTGATTGGAGGAGTGCCTGTGCATATTGACTTTGAATTCCCGACAAAAGTTCGCGACATGATTTTGACGATAACGCCGCTCGACTTCTTCGACATAATCATTGTCGCGGCGATTCTCTATAAATTTTATCAAATGATTCGTGACACCCGCGCAATCACGCTCGTCAAGGGTTTAATGGTTATAGTTTCGTTGACGATAATTTGCGGCTGGCTCAATCTGCACGTGATGACTTGGCTCCTGCAAAAAAGTTCGGAGTGGTTGCTAATCGCGCTGCCGATTTTATTTCAGCCGGAATTGCGCCGCGCACTTGAGCATTTAGGGCAAGGACAATTTTTCAGTCACGGAGCGTCGCTTATGGATAAAAAGGAGGCGGACAGCGTCGTCAAGGAGATTGTCGATACAGCAAAGAAACTTTCGCAGACAAAGACGGGCGCACTGATGGTTATCGAACGCGAAATGAAACTCAACGACATCAGCATCACGGGCATTCACATTGACGGGATAATTTCTTCCGAATTTTTGTTGAACGTGTTTATCGTGAATACGCCGTTGCATGACGGCGCGGCGATAATTCGCGGCAACAGATTAATATCGGCGGCGTGCGTCCTGCCGCTCACGGAGAATACAGGACTTTCAACGGAGCTTGGCACGCGACATCGGGCGGCAATCGGTTTATCGGAGCAATGCGACGCGCTGATTGTAGTCGTCAGCGAGGAGACGGGCACAATTTCCGTTGCCGAAAGCGGGCACTTGTCGCGGCATTTCGACGAACAGACATTGGCGGCTAGAATTCGCCCCGCGTTCGTCGGCAAGGACGACAGATTTTTTGAAAAGTTCCTTTCGCAATGGAGGGACGGCAAATGATGACGCAAATTTTAAATATCTTCCGCCGCAACCTGCTAAAGAAATTAATCGCGCTAATCGCGGCGTTTGTCATGTGGGTTTACGTTATGGCGGATCAGGATCCGAAAATCGACGGCTCCTATACCGTGCCGGTGACACTTTCCAACGCGCCCTACGAATTCATTCCGCTGTGCGACCAAAAAAACGTTAAGCTTGAGACGCGCGCGCCGCGCTCCTACTTCGCCAAGTACAACGCCAATGCTTTTCGCGTTTATGCCAACCTTGAAAATTTGGGCGAGGGCGACCACAAAATTACTCCGCAAGTCGTTATGCCGCAAGGTTTTGAGTTGTTGAGTATTTCGCCCGCCGGCTTTGATGTCAAGCTTGACCCGATGAGCGAACAGCAAATGCCTGTTGAACTCACGACGAGCGGTTCTGTCGCGCAAGACTCGGCGATTAGGGAAATGATTAAGTCGGTAGACGTGGTGACCATTGTCGGCGCGAAAAGTTTTGTCGAGCAAACGGCTAAAGTTTATGGCAATGTCAATCTCACCGGCAACACGTCGAGTTTTGACGTTCAAATCCCGATGCGAGCCGTCGACGATAAAGACAACGTTATCCAAAATGTGCGCGTCGTGCCGAGCGTCATAACCGTTTCCGTCAACATTGAAAGCGGCATTAAGAAAAAAATCGTGCCCGTTGTCCCCGAACTGACGACGGCGGACGGTTGGGAACTTTCCAAAATCAGCGTCGACCCCGCGCAGATTGAAATCAGCGGCGCGGAGTCGGTTGTAAATTCAATCGTCACATTAAAGACAATCCCCTTTACCGTGCAGACGGGGCAACGATATTTCAAAGGCACGTTGAAATTGATTGTGCCCGAAGGCATCACGATAAAATCGGACGAAGTCACCGTTTCCGCAGAAGTCATTCGCAAGCCCGTCATGCGCGATCAAAATTCTAATTGACAACTGTTATCACGTGTGCTATACTGCGTTCAGGCTTTCGTTAAAGCTCTCCTAAAATATAATACACATACGCTTGAAAAAGAACCCGTGCTGCTCACACGGGCTCTTTTTGACTTCAAAAAAACTCACTGCCTACACAACTTGCGCAGGAAATATTTTTTCGGAAAAAAATCCCCTTTTCTTTGTTGCCATAAACCCTTATAATCAAGCTATAATTTGTGACTGTTAATTTCTCGGACAGTGAGGTTTTGATTATGAAAAAGATTTTGATAGTAGATGACGTGGACGTCC
>CAJOHG010000129.1:2128-4558 GCA_905234395.1 uncultured Selenomonadaceae bacterium | reverse complement strand
TTTTATAATCCAAATTGCGTCGGGACATTTCGGTTGGAACAGAATTATCAAAGCGATGCCACGCATGAAAGTCGACCCTGCAGGCGTTCTGATAAAAATCGGACAAGGCGCGAAACCGGGCGATGGCGGTTTACTTCAAGCGGAGAAAGTCGGACCGCATATTCAAGCCCTGCGCGGTGTTCCTAAAGCAACTTTATCCTCGCCGCCAAATCATCAAGGGCTTTACTCAATCGAAGAATCTGTTCAGAAAATGCATTTGTCTTTGAATGCGGCGTTTGGATTCCGTGTACCTGTTGCTATAAAATGCGCGGCGTCGTCAACTTCTGTGTCGGTTTACAACAATCTTTTGCGCGACCCGTATAAAATCTGTGGTGGATTTTTTATCGACGGCATACAGGGCGGCACCGGCGCGGCTAATGAAATTTCACTCGACCATACAGGTCATCCTGTTGTTTCAAAAATTCGCGACTGCTACAATGCGGCAGTTGAACAGGGTGCGCAAGGACAAATTCCGCTTTACGGCGGCGGCGGTATCGGCATGACGGGCAACGCGGCGGCTGACGCTTTCAAGATGATTTGTCTTGGTGCCAACGGCGTTTTTTGCGGAAAAATATTGATTCAACTGCTCGGCTGCGTCGGCAATGAACAAGGAAGGTGCAACGCTTGCAACACTGGCAAATGTCCGACCGGAATTTGTACGCAGAATCCGCGACTTGTAAAGCGGCTCGACGTTGACAAAGGAGCGCAGAGAATTGTTGATTACGTGCTTGCCTTCGACGCGGAGTTAAGAAAGTTAATGGCACCAATCGGCAACAGTTCTTTACCCGTTGGCAGAAGTGATGCTCTTGTTTCGACTGATAAAGCAATCGCCGACAAACTCGGTATTCAATACGTCTGCTAGGAGGTTTTGCAAATGATGAAGATTAACACGATAAAGCACAACGAGCGCATGTCGACGCAAGACCTTCTGCTGATGATTGAAGCGGCAGTTAAGGCGGGCGAAACTGAATTCGACATTGCGGCGAGTGGTCAGCACGACATTGGCGGACCTTTGTGGCACCCCGACGGCAGGACGCTAAAATTTCACGTCACAAACGCCGGTCAACGCGTCGGATCCATGTGTTTGCCCAATACCGAAATTATTGTCGAGGGTTCGACTTCGGCTGACGTCGGTTGGCTCAATTCCGGCGGCATTATCACGGTTAAAGGTGATGCCGGCGACACGGCAGGACATTGTTCCAGCGGCGGCAAAATTTATATCGGTGGACGCGCAGGAACGCGCACAGGCTCGCTGATGAAACATGACCCGCTTTACGAAGAGCCGGAACTTTGGGTTTTGAAAAACGTCGGCAGTTTTTCGTTCGAGTTTATGGGCGGTGGACGTGCGGTCGTTTGTGGAGTAGACAGCGAAGAATTTTCTTCCGTGCTCGGCGAACGTGCTTGTGTCGGAATGGTCGGCGGTGTCGTCTATGTGCGAGGAAAAATTTCCGATTATCCTGCCGATATTCTTTGCCTTGAGCTTGATGCGGACGACGTGAAATTTCTCAAGAGCGGCATGAATCACTTCTTGAACGCGGTCGAAAAGTCCGAACTAATTGGCGAGTTGAGCGATTGGCAACAATGGAAAAAACTTCGCCCGCTGACTTTTGAGGAAAAGAAACCGCAAGTTTTGCCTGACCTTGTCGCGTTCAGAAAAAGCGATTGGGTAAACGGTGGAATTTTTAGCGACGTTGCCAACGATGATTTCATTGTTCTCAACACGGTAAATCGCGGCGTGTATCGTTTACGTGTGCCGAGCTGGGACAATGCGAAATTTTCTGCGCCGTGTCAATTTTTCTGCCCGATTGGAATTCCGACTCAACAGCGGCTGGCTCTTCTGCGTCAAGGCAAAATCGATGAGGCTTTGAAACTTGTCTTGAAGTACACGCCGTTTCCCGGTTCGGTTTGCGGAACTCTCTGCCCGAATCCTTGCATGGAAGGTTGCACGCGTGGAAAAATCGACGAATCAATACAAATCGGAGCGTTGGGGCTTGAATCTGCTCGCGTCGAGATTGAGCCGCCAAAAGTTTCAACGGGCAAAACAATCAGCATAATCGGCGGCGGTGTTGCCGGACTGTCGGCGGCTTGGCAACTAGCGCGTCTCGGTCACTGTGTCACAGTTTATGATGACGCGGCACAAATCGGCGGCAAACTCGCACAAGTTATTCCGCATTCCAGAATTTCTCAAGACCTCCTCAAAGCTGAATTGCAACGGATTGAAAATATCGGTATTAAATTCATTATAAACTGCAAAGTTGACGCTGACAAGTTCAACGAAATTTGCGACACAAGTGACGCTGTATTGATTGCTGTTGGTGGACACAAGGCGCGTTATTTCTCGTGGGAAGGCGCGGAGAAATTGACTTTCGGCATTGAATTCTTGAAGACAAT
>CAJOHG010000129.1:0-2067 GCA_905234395.1 uncultured Selenomonadaceae bacterium | reverse complement strand
GCTTACGAACAAGGCGCGGAAAGTGTCGTGGTCGTTGATGTGATGAAACCGGCTGCCTTCCCGAAAGAAATTCGCCGACTTGAAAACTTTGGCGGCAAAATTATTTATCCATTTGTGACAAAAAAAATCACCGACGAAGGAATTTTTTCCGACGACGGCAAATTTATCGAAGCTGACCAAGTTATTGTTTCAATCGGCGAATCGCCTGTTCTCGACTTTTTACCGGACGACCCCGCCATAAAAAAATTCCGCGATTGGTTAGTTGCTGACGCCGAGAAAAAAATTTTGCCGAAAGTATTTGCGGCGGGCGATGTCATCAAGCCCGGCAGGTTGACGGACGCAATCGGCGATGCAAGGTTGACTGCGCTGATGATAAATCAATTTCTGCTTGGCGAAAAAATTACTCCACTGCCGCAGAAAAAAATTGTTCCGTCCGTTAACCTTTCCAAAAAATTCTTCGAGAAATGTCATCATTGTGATCTGCCCGACCCCATGCACGAGCATTTACGTTGCGTTTCTTGCGGCACATGTCGTGATTGCAAAATTTGTTTGAACTCCTGCCCCGAAAAGGCAATTACACGAATCCAACACGACGACGGCTCTTGGGAATATGTCAGCGATGAATCGAAATGCATTGGTTGCGGAATCTGCGCGGGTGTCTGTCCTTGCGGCGTATGGAATCTCCAAGACAATCTTGAAGAAATCAAAATGTACAGAACCTACGAAGCCAGCTGATTTGGCAGGTGAGAACTTTGAAAGGAAAACTTATACTCCAAGACGGCACAATTTTTCACGGGCAACTTTTTGGCGGCTCAAAAGTCACAGCTGAAGGCGAAGTTGTCTTCAACACCGGCATGACCGGCTACCAAGAAATTTTGACCGACCCTTCCTACTGCAAGCAAATTGTCACGTTGACTTATCCTATCATCGGCAATTACGGCACGGCAAAACAATTTAATCAGAGTCGCAAAAGTTTTGTCAGTGGACTCGTCATCGGTGAACTTTGCGTAAATCCCTCAAGCTCATCAATGGAAAAAACTTTGCCCGAATTCCTCACGGCGGAAAAAATACCATGCCTTTACGACGTCGACACCCGCGCCTTGACCAAAAAAATTCGTTTGGCGGGTACTATGAAAGGCGTCATTGTCAGCGAATACACTTCACAAAATACAATCGACGAGATGATGGCTCTGCCCATTCGCAAAAACGTCGTTGAGCTGGTTACCACGCCCATTAGCTACACTCTTGACGCTGGCAATAATGCTTTCAACGTCGTGGCAATGGATTTCGGTATCAAGCGTAATATTCTCGATACCTTGCGTAAGCTCAACTGTCATGTGACGATTGTTCCGGCGAAAACAACTGCTGAAGAAATTCTTGCGCTCAATCCCGACGGAATTTTTTTATCGAATGGTCCCGGAGACCCTAAAGACGTTCCCGACGTGATTCGCGAAGTCCGTAAACTTTTAGACAAACGACCAATTTTCGGTATTTGTCTCGGTCATCAGATTTTAGCGTTGGCAATGGGTGCAGATACTTACAAGCTCAAATTCGGGCATCGCGGCTCCAATCAGCCTGTTAAAGACTTAAGAACCGGAAAAGTTGCAATTACGTCACAAAATCATGGCTACGCAGTCGAAGAAAAATCTTTGGCGGGCTTGCCGATTGAAGTCACGCATATTTCTCTTAACGACGGAACAATCGAAGGCGTTCGCCATAAATCTTTACCGGTTACAAGCGTTCAATATCACCCAGAAGCCGCGCCCGGTCCCAACGACAGTGTTAAACTTTTCGACGAATTTATAGAACACATGAAAAGGAAACGCTAAAATTTTTTCGTGTTTGATGTCATTGCTCTCAAAAATAATATCCCAAAAATCCAATCGCAGGTTCCGCGAATCTTCAACCGCTACAAATTTTTTTCGGCAAAAATCCGCGTCACTCTGCGGTTTTTTTGCGCTTATCCGAAGGATAAGCGGTAAGTGAACTTCCACTGACTTTTCGTGAGCTACTTCGGAGATTTCCACCAACCTTACAACTCTCGAATTATCTTTTTGCGAATGATTT
>CAJOHG010000128.1 GCA_905234395.1 uncultured Selenomonadaceae bacterium | reverse complement strand
AACTATAAAATCGTTCGATACGCGGCGCACCCGTTTTTCCTGCAAGGTTACACGCTGTGCGCCAACGGCGAAAACACTTTCTACACGAAGAATAAGGAGTTCCAGAAAAATCTTCATCGCGGCTATATCGGCTTTGAATCCGATTCGCAAAATTTCTTGTACACGTTGCATTATGTCCTGCACGAGTTGAAATGGTCGATTCCATACTACAAGCACGTTATAACGCCGTTGCCTTTCGCCGAAATTGCCGAGCGTCCCGACAAAGAAATTTTGATGTCGATTCGTCAATCGCTGGCGCACTTGGAAATTAACGGACCGAATACGATAATTGCCGGTTTACCTGATGGGCGCATGATGACTTGTTGCGACTCGAAAAAATTGCGTCCGGTAGTGGTCGGCGGCGACGATACCACGATTGCAATTTCCTCTGAAGTCTGCGGCATTAACGAAATTTTGCCGGAAAGGAATATGGAGCGCGACATTTACCCGAATGAACGCGAAGTCGTCGTGATTGATAACAATTTGGAGGTGACAAGATGGAAGCAATGAAAGTTCAAGATTTGGCGGTCAACGATTTGCCCTGGAAGATTGATTATAATGCCGAGCGTTGCACAATGTGTGGCAGTTGCGTCGCGTCTTGTACCTTCCGCGCCATTAAGGTAGAAGTTCAACGCAAGTCAACCACGATTTCTGAAGCGAATCAGCCCGAACCGATTCACCGCCAATGCGCAATTCCCGTTATCAAGCAGGTTGCCGATATTAACTGTGCGTGTCGAGGTTGCGGCATGTGCGAAAGAATTTGTCCGAATAATGCAATTCGTGCCGTGCGGAATACCGATAATCGCAGAAATTTACTTTTCAACAGACCGATAAAGCGTGGCGGCAGGACAAACTTAAACGCGCAACGGACGCTTGATAAAATTATCGTCGGGCGAATTTCGCAGATGACTGACCCGTCGCTTGATTCGATTCGCCACACGTTTGATATAAGGTCGCCGCTTGGTCGAGTGCTCTCGCCTAAAGAATTGCCCGTACAAATGGACGGCGGCAAACTCGTTATGACGAAAAAAACTCCGCCAGTTCGTTGGATTTATCCGCTGATTTTCTCGGATATGTCAATCGGGGCGTTGTCGACGCGGGCTTGGGAAGCGGTTGCAATGGCGGCGGCTTATCTCAACGAGAAATGCGGCTTGCCCGTGCGAATGAGTTCCGGCGAAGGAGGAATGCCCGTCAAACTTTTGGAATCAGAGTACTTGAAATATTTTATCATACAAATCGCGTCGGGGCATTTCGGCTGGAACCGAATTATCAAAGCAATGCCTCGTATGAAAGTTGACCCGGCGGGCGTGCTGATAAAAATCGGGCAGGGAGCCAAGCCCGGCGACGGAGGTTTACTTCAGGCGGAAAAAGTTGCGCCTCACGTGCAAGCAATTCGCGGAGTGCCCAAAGCAACTTTATCCTCGCCGCCCAATCATCAAGGGCTTTACTCAATCGAAGAATCCGTTCAGAAAATGCATTTGTCGTTGAATGCGGCGTTTGGATTCCGCGTGCCAGTTGCTATTAAATGCGCGGCGTCTTCAACTTCGGTCTCGGTCTACAATAATCTTTTGCGCGACCCGTACAAAATTTGCGGCGGATTTTTTATCGACGGCATACAAGGCGGCACGGGCGCGGCTAATGAAATTTCGCTCGACCACACAGGTCATCCCGTCGTGTCGAAAATTCGCGACTGCTACAACGCGGCGATTGAGCAAGGCGCACAAGGACAAATTCCGCTTTATGGCGGCGGCGGTATCGGCATGACGGGCAACGCGGCGGCTGACGCCTTCAAAATGATTTGTCTTGGTGCCAACGGCGTTTTTGTCGGAAAAATTTTAATTCAACTGCTAGGCTGTGTTGGCAATGAAAACGGGCGATGCAACGCTTGCAATACCGGCAAATGTCCGACCGGCATTTGTACGCAGAATCCGCGCCTTGTTAAGCGGCTCGACGTTGACAAAGGGGCGCAGAAAATTGTTGACTACGTGCTTGCCTTCGACGCCGAGTTAAGAAAGTTAATGGCTCCGATTGGTAACAGCTCTTTGCCGGTGGGCAGAAGTGATGCGCTCGTTTCGACCGATAAAGCCATTGCCGACAAGCTCGGTATTCAATACGTCTGCTGACACATGAATACTTACAAAATTATTGACGAAAAAACTTGGAGTCGAGCCGCTCACTGCGCAGTTTTCAGGAATTGCATTGAGCCGAGTTTTTGCGTGACGTTCGAGGTTGACGTTACCAATTTTTACAAGGCGGTTAAGGCGCAAAATTTATCTTTTACGCTGTCGATGGTTTATGCGGTTTGCAAATGCGGTAACGCCATTGAAAATTTCCGCTACAGATTCGTTGACGGTGCGATTGTCCTGTTCGACAAAATCGATACGGCGTTCACGTGGCTGAATAAGGAAACCGAGCTGTTCAAGGTCGTGAACGTGCCGTTGACGCACAGCCTC
>CAJOHG010000127.1 GCA_905234395.1 uncultured Selenomonadaceae bacterium | reverse complement strand
TTTTTCAAGTTGGCTTGCTCGTGGTCGTCAATGCTGATGAAAATCACGCCGTCATCGCGAAGAAAATGTTTGGCGAGCAAAAGCCGTGAATAAATCATCGCGCACCAATCGGAATGAAAACGTCCGCGGCTCTCACGATTCAAAATTCTGTTGCCGTCAGCGTCGACGGTCTGCGATTCGTCGTCGAAGTCGTCAGCGTCCTGCGTGAAGTCGTCGCGATAAATGAAGTCGTTGCCCGTATTATAAGGCGGATCTATGTAAATCAGTTTGACTTTGTGCAAGTAGCTCTCTTGCAAAATTTTCAGCGCGTCGAGGTTGTCGCCTTCAATGTAAATATTTTTCGTCGTGTCGAAGTCGCGGCTCCTGTCGACAATCGGACGCAACGTTTTTCTAATCGGCTTGTACGCTTCCGAAGTCGCACGTTTCTTGCCGACAAAATCAAAAACATAAGCCTCGCGCCCGGCAACGAGTTCATCGCTCAAAATTTGGCGCAAAAGTTCAAAGTCAATGGCGCGAATCAACTTGCCGTTATCGTCTTGAGATTCAGTAATGCATTGCGGAAAAATTTCGGCGAGTTTGTCAATGTTCGTCATAATCAATCACCCGCCGCGATTATAAAGTTGAAAAAATTTTCACGCAAGGCGTTTTGTCAAGACTTGTAACGAAAAATTTTTCGTGCTATTATGCGCGTGAAGAAGGAAACTTCTGGGATGTGCGAGGACTTAGTTAATGTCTAACCTACATGAATTTTAGGGAACCTGAATTGATTTCGGAAGATGGAGAATTGTCGCACTGATAAGTAACAGAGACCGAGCTTAGGGAACCCACCTGCGAGTAGGCAGGTTTAGACATTTGGAGGAACCGGCATTTTGGAAACCTTTTTCAAAGGAGAGATTGCTGATTAATCGTCGGCAGTCTCTTCTTGCATTCGGCGGCGAAAATGTATAAACTTGCGGCGAGGTGAATAGAAATGGCAGTAAAAATCGGCAGTGCGGGAGCCCCGGCATCCCCGTTTGAACTTTTGCGCGGCACGAGCGATCATCCGCGAGACAAAGAATTGACATTCGAGACGGAATTAATGGAGCAACAATCGGAAGGCGTCTCTCATGAAGAGATGGAGGCAATGCTCAAGAAAATTGACGAGCAGGCGGCACGATTGAGCAAGACACCTACTTACGACGAGCTTAAAGAATATCGCACGCTGATAAAAAATTTCGTCGGCGCGGCAGTCAGCAACATGTATGAAGTTCGCACGGCGGCAGGATGGGATCGCATGGGTCGTCAACGCGTCTACACGACCGTCCGCAAAATCGATCGCAAACTTGAGGATATGGCTGAACACATTCGGTTGGGACAGGCAGATCAACTTGACATTGTCGCGGCGCATGATGCAATTCGCGGTATGCTCGTCGATTTGTACATGTGACGATTAAAGGAGAATTTGCCATGAAGATTTACCGCGCGGCAATTTTCGATATGGACGGCACATTGACGGACACGCTTGCCGATTTGTACGACAGCGTCAACGAAATGCTTGCCCATTACAATTTCCCGCCACGCACACTCGATGAGGTCAGACAATTCGTCGGCAACGGTGCACGCAAATTGATGATTCGTTCTCTGCCCGCCGATAAGTCCGCCGATGAAAATTTCGTTGACGACGCGCTTGCTTACTACGACGGCTGTTACGCCCGCAACTGTTTGAAAAAGGTCGCGCCTTACGACGGGATTATCGAATTTCTTGCCGCGCTCAATGCAAAAAAAATTCCGCTCGGTGTCTGCACGAATAAGCAACACTTTGCGGCAGTGGCGATTGTCGAAAAAATTCTTGCGCCGATAAAATTTTCTTACGTCAGCGGCGATGAACCCGGTCAACCGCGTAAACCAGATCCTACTCGTGCTTTGAACGGTGCGAAAATTTTCGGCGTCGCGCCTGAAGATGTGGCTTATTTCGGCGACACGGCTGTTGACATTCAAACGGCGCACAATGCGGGATTTTTATCTGTCGGAGTGACGTGGGGATTTCGTCCGCGCAGTGAACTTGTCGCCGGCGGCGCAGAAATTATCGTCGACAGCCCGCGAGAAATTTTGGAACGAATCAATTTCGGTCAATGAAACTTTCAAAAAAAATCCTTCGCCCGCGCAGGTGAAGGATATTTTTTATTGTCGCCTCCGAATGAACAGCCGCTTATAAACTTTCTTGCCGTTAATCGTCGCTTGCCGATACTTTGAATCGTCGTGCCACAGTCCATTTGAAAAGCCGATGCCTTCGCTTTCCGTCGCGCCGAGAATTTCAAATTGTCGCGGGTCGTATTTGTCGAGGAAAGTAATCGGCACGCCCATAACGCCGAAATAATCTTCCGGGATCTCTGCAGTCTTCGAGACTTCGATAGCGTCGTAATTGTCGTAGCGCGGATTTTCTTCGGGCGAATATTTTTTATAGAGCGGAATGTCTTCACGGAATTTTGAAATGTCAAAGTTGGTGAACCAAATCGATTGACTTCGCGCCATGTGTCGTCCGTCATGTATAACGATTGAACGATCTTTGCACGCTTCC
>CAJOHG010000126.1 GCA_905234395.1 uncultured Selenomonadaceae bacterium | reverse complement strand
GATACCAAAAAAAAACGACCAACTAACAGCCGAATATTGCAGAAAACGCTCCGATAAGCTACAATGTTACTGCTAAATAAACACAAGCTATCGAGGCGTTTTCCACATTTATTTTAATGCCTCGTCGGCTGTTTGTCAAAATTTTGGAGGCGATAGCATGAAGGATAAAGAAAAAATTTTTAAGCTGTTGCGCGAGTCTGCCGAAACTCCGCAAGAATCACTCGCTGTCGAAGAAATGATTTCAAAGATCGAAGGAATCATGCCGCCCATTGAAGTTGTCGACGACAATATTGTAAAATGTTCAGGCTTAAAGTTTTCCAGAAATAAAACCGGGCGTTTTGCATGTACAATCAGTATCTATCGTTTCATTTGGACGTATTTCAACGGCGAAATTCCTGATGGCTACGAAATTCATCATCGCGATTTAAATCATGAGAATAATGACATCTCGAATCTGCAACTTCTACCCAAAACCGAGCATAGACGACTTCACAAACCAGTCAACGAAGAAAACGAAGCGAAGAAGAATGCCAAACACTATTGCGCTGTATGCGGTAAAGAATTCAAGACTAGGCGCGGGCAATTATTATACTGTTCGGCTAAATGCAGAAGAATCGCTGAAAAAATTCGTGCCACTAAAACAAAAATTTGTGAAATGTGCGGTAAAGAATTTTCTACAACAAGTGACGCTAGGTTTTGCTCACGTGAATGTATCAGCGAGTCTCTCAAAAAACGTGAGACGAAAATTTGTCCCATTTGCGGCAAAACTTTTTCGGACATTGTGAGTAACCATCGCAAGTATTGTTCTTATGAATGTGCTAATGAATCATATAGAAAAAGTGTAACGCGCACTTGCCTTAATTGTGGAAAAGAGTTTTCTATAGGTGTGACAAGAAATCAAAAGTTTTGCTGTAGAGAATGTTTCCATGAATACGGACGCGAGACTAAAACCTGCCCGATTTGTGGCAAGGAATTTACCGTGAAAAAATCTAGTGGAAGGAAATATTGCTCCAGACAATGTGCCGGCATAGCCAGCCATAAAAAGTAATTCAATTAACCACCAGACTTTCTTCGGTTTTCATGAGTTTGTAGGATTCATATTCTTTTTGAGCCGAGATAACCGCTGTGATTTGTTGCTTGGAAAGTTTCATGCTCTTGCAGAGTTCGCCGCTGAGTTCAAAAAGCGTCAAGCCGTTGAAGTGATTAAAAGGCTTAAAACCGGCAAAAACTGTGCGCCCTTCCATAATCTCGCCGCGCAGAATTCGGCACTCCGAATCAATGACGAATAAAACGAGTACACCCGCCGCAAAATGTCCGTGAGCGCGTCCGATTGCCACGCGCCCTTCCTTGCGAAGTTCCTTTATATGATTGTTAAACTTTCTGAACTGGCGCAAGCCCAAAACCGTCTGAGCTATCCAGACTGCAACCGCCAACGCCACGAAATATCCCAACATGTCAATCGCCTCACTCGTTAAGCATAATTTTGGCGGTCATTTCGTCGGTTATCAAAACATTTATGGCTTGACCCTTGCACGCGCCCATAATCGCGGGAACTTTTTCGCGCGACGCCGCCATCCCGATTGAGTAATTCAAATTTCTAAGCGTATCGAGGTCAACGCCGATAATTCGATCGCTGAAATCGGTCTTAACTTCGCGCCCGTTCTTGTCGAAAAATACGGAGCAAATTTCTCCGACCGTGCCCGTTTTCGACAAAGATTCAATCGCCTGCCTGCCGAACTCGCCCATCCAAACCAGATTGGACGACTTAACGGGCGCACCGATACCGACAAGCCCTATATCCAATTTCTTCCAAAACGCGGAAATTTTTTCGTAGTTGGCGTCTTGGACAATGGCGTTGCGAATTTCAGCCGTGCGCGTGATGACGGGCGCATAAATGTAATGGCAACGCCCGCCGAACGCCCGCGCCAATTCGTAGCAAAGCGTGTTTACGTGCAATTCGCTGTCGATATTTTCCGGACCGCCGTCAAGCGGAACAAAATCCGAATCAATCTGCGGGACTTTGGAATTTTGAGCGTGGTGAGTGAGTTCGCGAATTGAAGTGCCCCACGCCAAGCCGATAACCTGTTTATTGTCGACGATACGCCGTAAAAGTTGAAGACCTGCGCGACCCATAGCCTGTTTGACGGCAAGAAGATCATAACTTTTCGGGACGATAAAGCATTCCTTCAAGCCGAAACGCTTTTCCATTGCCGATTCAATGTCCTCAAAATTTTCGTTGGCAACGCTTATTGTGACAATCCCCTGCTCCAGTGCCCGTTTCAAATGTTTGCTGACGGTTGTACGCTCAACGCCGAGCCGTTTTGCAATTTCGGTTTGCTTCATGTGTTCGAGATAATACATCGTCGAAACTTTAATCAAAATTCTGCGTTCAACCGGTGTCATGTGATTTTTCCTCCTCCCAAAATTTTTCCCGTCCTACGTTAGGTTGATTGTAAAAGGCGCGGCAAGGCATTTGAGCCGATTAAGCCCGATTTTAGGACAAAAAATTAAAAATCGTTGCGTGATCGTCACATTTGAGCGATTGAAGGCGATTTTGCAAAACGGCAACATTCTTTGTCACACCTTTAAAAAGGCAAAGGATTTTTTTGTAAAAGTCGGCGCGCTTTGGTATAATGCAAGAAATTTTTTCGGGAGGATTTTTGTATGAAAGTGGCATTGGCAAAACAAATGCACGACATAGACAAAAGCGCGGTCGAGGAATACGGCTTGCCGGAGCTGTCTTTAATGGAAAGTGCGGGGCATCGCGTCTTCGAGGCGGTTAAAAATCTTTTGGGCGACGTGTCGAAAAAAAGCGTCTGCGTGTTGGCGGGTAGCGGCAACAACGGCGGCGACGCACTGACTGCGGCAAGATATTTGTCGAACGCGGGCGCACGTGTGAAAATTTTTTTGCTCGGCGACAAAGATCACCGCACGGCGTCGGTTAATGTTCAGATGAGAATTCTGCGCGGCATGGGCGTCGAACTTCAACAGCTCGACAGCGACAGGGCTTGGGAACGTCTGCAAGTCACGCTGAGATTTTCGGACGCGGTTGTTGACGGGATATTGGGCACGGGCTTTAGCGGCGAAATTCGTCCGAGTGCGCTACGCTTGATTCGCTTGGTCAATGCCGCGAAAAAAATTACCGTCGCGATTGATATTCCGTCGGGCGTCGATTCGGATACGGGCGAGGTCGGCGAGGCGGCTATGCAAGCTGATTGTACGGTCGCGCTCGGCTTGCCCAAAATCGGTCATTACATTTGTCCCGGCGCGTCTTACGTCGGAAAACTCATTGTCGACGGCATAGGCATTCCTTCCGAACTTTTGAACGACGAAATTCATCAAACTCTGATAGACGACGAACTCGCCCAAACTTTTTTGCCTGCGCGGGCTAAAGATTCGCACAAGGGCACTTGCGGGAAAATTTTAATCGTGGCAGGTTCGCGGGGCATGACGGGCGCGGCGTCTCTCGCGGCAATGAGTGCGATGAAAGTTGGCGCGGGGCTTGTAACTTTGGCGACGCCCGAAAGTCTCAACCCGATTTAC
>CAJOHG010000125.1:2672-4787 GCA_905234395.1 uncultured Selenomonadaceae bacterium | reverse complement strand
GGAACAACGAAGAGATTATGAAACTGGCACTCACTTGGTTAAAATCGAAAGGATTGGATAAATGAACGTATTTGAAAAATTGCGTGCGGGACAAAGTTTTCATGTGCTTAACGATGCTGACTACGTACGCGAGGCTCACGGCGAATTCAAACGTTGTCGGCATTTGTGCTGGCTGGAAAATTCGACTGACCCCGATGACACGCAAAAGATTTGGGAGATTGAGCGCGAACTTTTCAACGGGAATTTTGACAAGACAAATTTTTTGACACCGCCTTTTCAAATCGACGCGGCTTGCAGAATGTTTCTTGGCAAGAATGTTTTCGCCAATCACGGTTTAACGGTTATGTCAGTCGGCACGGTGACCATTGAAGATGGCGTTATGCTCGGACCTGAAGTCGGACTGTTCACTGTCAACCACGAACCGAAAAACATTCGCGTCATCTTCACCAAAGAAATTCGCATCAAGCGCAATGCGTGGATAGGAGCAAGAGTGAGCATTCTGCCCGGCGTGACGATAGGAGAAAATGCGATTGTCGGCACGGGTTCAATCGTCACGAAAGATATTCCCGATAATGCGGTTGCGGTCGGTAATCCTGCACGTGTCATAAAAATTATCGAGTAAAGTCAAGGAGAACGACCGATGAAAGTTTTGCTGGTGAATGGCAGTCCGCACAAAGACGGTTGCACTTTTCGCGCCCTGCAAGAAGTTTCCAAGACTCTTGAGCATGAAGACATTGCAACTGAAATTTTTTGGGTCGGAGCAAAGGCAGTTGGAGGTTGTATGGGCTGTTTCAAATGCGAAAAGCTCGGCAAGTGCATAATCGAAGACGGCGTGAACGAATTCAGGCAAAAGGCTTATGAGGTGGACGGCTTTGTTTTCGGCTCGCCGACACACTACGGCGGCATGAGCGGCAATCTCGTTGGCTTCATGGACAGGCTTTTTTTCTCGGAGTTCATAGGCAATGCGAATAAGGCTTTCTATCTCAAACCGGCAGCGGCAGTCGTTTCAGCTCGTCGTGCAGGTACGACGAGTGTTTTCTCGCAGATTAACAAATACTTCACAGTTCAGGAAATGCCGGTAATTTCGACGCGGTATTGGAACATGGTACACGGCATGACGGCGGCTGAAGTTGAACAAGACGGCGAAGGACTTTTCAATATGCGCGTTCTCGGTCGATACATGGCATATTTCTTGAAGTGCAAAGAGGCGGCACAGAAATTGGGCGTGCCTTTGCCGCATATGGAGCCGCCGACTTTTACAAATTTCGTTCGATGAGGAGTAGAGGTTATGGCAAAAATTCTAATCGCGTATTACTCGCGCAAGGGGCAGAACTATGTCAACGGCGCGATTAAAAATCTGGCAAGGGGCAATACCGAAGTTGTCGCGGAAATGATTCAACGACTCACGGGCGGCGAACTGTTTGAAATCGACACCGTAAAAGATTATCCTGCCGACTACACAGAGTGCACTCAGGTTGCCAAAGTTGAGATTCAGCAAAAGGCGCGTCCCGAATTGAAACGTTATCTCGCAAGCCTCGCCGACTACGACAAAATTTTTCTGGGTTATCCGATTTGGTGGTCAATATGTCCTATGCCTGTCAGTACTTTTCTTGAGCGTTATGACTTCAGCGGGAAGAAAATTTTCCCGTTCGCAACGCATGAAGGTAGCGGCTTGGGCGGTTCCGTCAGCTACATAAAAAAAATTTGCCCGAAGGCAGAAGTTATGGACGAACTTGCAATTCATGGAGCGGAGGCACCCCAATCTTTCGAGCAAGTGGAACGCTGGGTAAAAGATAAAGTCTAAAAATTTGGAGGAAGTAACATGAGCATTACACGGCGTGACCTTTTCAAAATGGCGGGTGTGGCGGCACTAGGTGCGGCTGTCGGACAATTTACAACTCAACCTGTCGAGGCGGCTAAAACTATCAAGCTCAAGTCGGCTCCCGTCGTCGGCAGTAAAAATGTCACCGGCACGAAGTACACAGGCACGGCGGCTAAAGTTTATTTTACCGACAAGCTTGACGCCGCTCATCTCATCAAACTCTACAACATGATTAACGGCGAAATTATTGGCAAGGTTGGAATCAAACTCCACACGGGTGAACCGCACGGACC
>CAJOHG010000125.1:0-2663 GCA_905234395.1 uncultured Selenomonadaceae bacterium | reverse complement strand
ATTATCGAGACGAACACGATGTACCCCGGACCTCGCATGACGACCGAAGGGCACCGCAAAGTTTTGAAAACAAACGGTTGGACGTTCTGCCCTGTCGACATTATGGACGCCGAAGGAGCCGTCAGCTTGCCCGTAAGAAATTATTTTCATCTGCCGGAAGTATCAATGGGAAAAAGTCTTGTTGATTATGATTCGATCGTCGTCCTTACACATTTCAAAGGACACGCGAGCGGAGGTTTTGGCGGCAGTTTGAAAAATATCGCAATCGGCATGGCTGACGGGCAGATAGGAAAAAGACAGGTTCACAATTTCAAAAAGTCTACGCCGCCAACTGGTACCGATTGGCATGATGGTTCAATGGACGAGCGCGAAGCTTTTATGGAGAATATGGCTGACAGCGGCAAAGCGACTTGCGACTATTTCGGCAAGCGAATTGTTTTCCTGAACGTTATGCGGCGATTAAGTGTCGACTGTGACTGCGCAGGAACTTCTGCCGCCGAACCGACAATGGCGGACGTTGGCATTTTGGCTTCGACTGATATTTTAGCCATAGACCAAGCTTGTTGCGACTTCGTGTACTCGGCTCCTGACAGCGCAGATTTGCGAGAGCGAATTGAATCACGGCACGGACTTCGACAACTTAGCGCGATGGCTGAACTTAAAATGGGCAATCCACAATACGAACTAATTCACGTCGATTAAGTTACGGAGGAAAATTTATGCAAAGTGTAAAACTAAACGACGGCAACAAAATTCCTGCAGTAGGCTTCGGCGTTTTTCTGATTGAAAATAACGGTCCGACCTATGACGCGGTGAAAAATGCTTTGAAAGCGGGTTATCGGCACATTGACACGGCGGCTGCTTACTTCAATGAAGCTGATGTCGGCAAGGCAGTTAAAGAGAGCGGCATTGCTCGCGAAGAAATTTTCATCACCAGCAAACTTTGGTTGCAAGATCACGGCTACGAGGCGGCAAAAAAAGCTGTAGATGTTTCGTTGCAAAATCTCGGCATGGAGTACATGGACTTGTACTTGATTCATCAACCTTACGGCGATGTTCTCGGAGCTTGGCGGGCATTGGAAGAGGCTAAGCAAGCAGGAAAGATAAAATCAATCGGCGTTAGCAATATGACGCCCAAAATTTATTCCGAACTTGTGCCGCAATTTTCCACGTTACCGGCGGTTAATCAAGTGGAATGCAATCCGACCTTTCAGCAGAAAGAATTGCGCTCTCTCATGGATAAAGACAGCGTAAAACTTGAGGCTTGGTATCCTTTAGGACACGGCAACAGAGAACTTTTGACAAATCCGGCAATCGTCGAAATGGCGCACAAGTACAGTAAGAACGCCGGACAAATAATTTTGCGCTTTGAGGTTCAAGAAGGCTTTATAGTCCTTCCGAAGTCGACGAACGCCGAACGCATTGCAGGCAACATAAACATTTTCGATTTTGAATTGACAACCGACGAAATGGAAAAGATTCGGGCGATGGATACGGGCAAAGGCAGTCACAATCCCGACGCGCCCGGCGTTGCTGAATACCTTTTGCAGAATTTCAAAGTACACGACTAAGGCGGTGTGGCTATGGAAAAGCGCAGACTTGGCGCGACGAATTTGTTTGTTAATCCTGTCGGGCTTGGTTGCATGGGATTTTCTCACGCTTACGGCGCGGCAATCGAAAAATCTGAGGCAATCAAAACGATTCGTGCGGCTTATGAACTCGGCTATAATTTTTTTGATACGGCGGAATGTTACACGGGCGAAAATATTGACGGCTCAACCTCAAACAACGAAGAACTTGTCGGCGAGGCGTTGAAAAGTATCCGTGACAAAGTTATCATCGCGACAAAATTCGGCGTCGCGCACAATCCCGACCGCTCGTTGACTCTCGACAGCTCGCCCGCGACGATTCGCAAATCCGTTGACGGCAGTTTGAAGCGGCTTGGAGTCGATACGATTGACCTTTACTATCAGCACAGGATTGACCCGAAAGTTGAGCCTGAAACCGTCGCCGCCGTCATGAATGAATTGATAGCGGCGGGCAAAATCAAAAGCTGGGGCATTTCGGAGGCGAATGAAGAATATTTGCGCCGCGCTCATAAAGTTTGTCCCGTCACGGCGATTCAAAATCGTTATTCGCTTATGGCGCGTTGGCATGAAAAACTTTTCCCCGTGCTTGAGGAACTCGGCGTGACTTTTGTAGCGTTTTCGCCGCTTGCCAACGGACTTTTAAGCGGAGCATACACGAAAGCAGAAACTTTCAATGACGCGGGCGACTATCGGAACATGATGCCGCAGTTCACTGCAAGTGGAATGAACAAAGCGCAAGATTTGCTGATGTTGCTTGAAAAACTCGCGGCTGAAAAAAAATCCACGCCCGCGCAGATTTCTTTGGCGTGGATGATTTGCAAAAAGCCGTATATAGTTCCGATACCCGGTAGCCGCAAGCTTTCACGGCTGAAAGAAAATTTTGGCGCAGAGGATATTTTACTTTCGACGAAAGAAATCGCAGACATCGACGCCAAAATTGACACGATGAACTTTGAAGTTTTTGGCGGTTCGCCGACCAAATGAGGTAAACATTTTGATTAAGCAGATAAAATATTTTCAAGCGGTCGTGCGTTGCCAAAGTTTTACAAAGGCGGCGGACGACTGTTTCATTTC
>CAJOHG010000124.1 GCA_905234395.1 uncultured Selenomonadaceae bacterium | reverse complement strand
TAAAACGTAAGAAAAGAAGTACAAAGTAAAATAAAGCAGAGAGGGCGAGTCAATTTGGCTTGCTCTTTTTGCTTGCTTTTTAGTCGCGTTCCAGAAAAATACATAGGAATAATAGGCAATCAAGAAGATGACGAGCCGCGTTTAGAACGTCTCAAACAATTTCGCCTTGCGTAAACAACACTTTGATATGGTAATGAAGCTAGACGCAATGACTAAGGAAGCGGAAGAATTAGAGATAAAGGACGCTGTTCAATTATCTTCCACCGCCGCCAAATCTCTTATCGGCTCCAAACAGTATAAAAAACAAAAATTTGTCTCCCAGTATCTTTTGGCGATGAAAAAAAGAATGATGAAAGCGGTTGCCGAAGTCAATAGATGGAAACGGTTTATTATTTCCCAACACGACGCTGAGCAACAAGCCAAACTGGAATACATGACCAAAGCTGAGAGACAAATCTGGCAAAACTATTTTCAGACTCTCGCGCAGAAAAAACATTTGGAAGAATTTTTGAAGACGCTGAAAAAGCCCAACGACAAACAATCAGAGGAACTAAAAGCTTACAACGACCTTGTGGACGGAGTTAAGGCTAAAATCTTTACGCTGTTCACTTCCTCATTGAAAATGAAAAAATCTATCGGAGAAATAGCAAGTAAACTTGATTCACCAGAGTGCAGGAAGAATATTCAGCTTGTTACTCACCAAATATTACAATCGAATACGTACGCGCTAAGGTTAAAAAAGGCGAGTGACGAACTGGACAAAGCGGTTGCTGACCTCTCTAATGCTCTTTTCACTCAAGCAATGGAAGAGCCACAATCGAGTTTCAAGACGCGAGAAGTGTACGACCTAATTCGTCGACAGTATCATGGACTGAAAAAAGAATACGAAAATACCCTTGCCGACAAATTTGCTATCCGTCACCAAATTATTTCGCCACAACGGGCTCTTGCTATGGCAAAAAATATTTTCGTACACGGGGACTATAAGCGACTGCGCGAAGCAATCAGGAGATATAAAAAAGCTGAGCAGACCCTCGCCAATAAATTTCTTGCTTATAACAAGGAAGAAAAGAAATTCCAGAGAGAAGATTGGAAAGTTTTACCGCGCTCGACTTTCTTGCAAACTCAGTATTATCTGACGAAACAGCGGACATTGCTGAAAATGGAAAAGGAACGCCTCGACCAGATTAAGCTTGCCTTACAAAAGAAACAAAAGGAGCTGGATTCGCTTTGTCTGGAACATGAATCACAGAGAAAGATAGAAGAGATAGCCGCTGGTATCCTTCGCAAAAATTATAAATTCGTTCGCCAGCTGGAGAAAATCGAAACTCACGAAAAAGAACTAATTCCGCGCATCAATCACGTTAAAGAACAGTTGAACGCTTTGGAAGTTCGCGTTGCTCGTGATAAAGTCGGTACTCGTTATCGCGTTACCAACTCCGATAATTTGTCGAACAACGCATTGGCAACAATAATCGCCGACGCGATTTTATTTGACCCGCAAGCAGTGCAACTTGTCGCTCGTTTGGACGGTAACTTCCTCGAAATGGAAAAGGATTGGGAGATGATGAGCGAATTCGATAAAGACGAACTCATGCGTAAAAAAATTATTCGAGAGTTATGAAATCAGATTTTGCTTAAGGCTCGTCCAAAGTCATCAATCAAGTCCGAAATATCTTCAATGCCAACGTTCACGCGAATTAAATCTTCAGTCACACCGGCAAACTCTTTTTCATGGGCGGCAACGTTAAAATAAATGGTTGAGGCAGGGTGAATCGCCAAAGTTCGCACGTCGCCGATATTCGACGCCCTCAAAGTGTAATTCAACGCGTTGATGAAACGAAAAGCCCGCTCCTTAGTCTCAAATCTCAACGTCAGCATGGCTCCGAATCGATTGCTGAATTGTTTTTTCGCAAGCTCGTGATACGAATTTTCTTCCAAGCCGGGATAATTGACACGGATAGTTTTTTGTTCCGATAAAAATTTTGCAAGCGTCAAAGCATTGTCGCAAACTCGTTCCATTCTGAGCGCAAGTGTATCAAGCCCTACGTTCGTCAGGAAAATATTCATCGGCGCGGGGCAACCGCCAAAGTCCGTCAACATTTTGGCGCGAAGTCGAACGAGATAACTTATTGCGCCAAATTTTTCATACTCAGCAAGCTTAGGGAATTTTTCGGCGTCCCAATGAAAATTTTTTCCCGTAATCACGATGCCGCCGATTGAATTTCCGCCGCCGTTAATCATCTTTGAAGTCGAATGAATCACAACGTCCGCGCCAAGTTCTATCGGGCGTACAAGATAAGGCGTCGTTACCGTGCTGTCTATACAAAGTGGCAAGTTATTTTTGTGAGCAAGCTCGGCAAGTGCGCAAATGTCAGTCACGTCAAGTTTCGGGTTGCCAATCGTCTCGGCGTAAATCAATTTCGTGCGATTAGTAAGCAAGTCGGAAAAATTTTCAACGCGATTTTCTTTAACGTAGCGAACGCAGACGCCAAAACTTTTAAGTTCGCGGAAAAAATTACTCGTGCCGCCAAAAAGTCCTCCACTTGAAATAATTTCGTCGCCCGATTCAACGACATTCAAAATAGCCGCTGAAATCGCCGCCATGCCCGATGAAAATGCAACTGCTCCTGCTCCACGCTCAAGATTTGCAATTCTCCGCTCAAAATTTGCGGTAGTCGGATTGCCCACGCGGGTATAAACAAAGCCCGCCTTGAAATCCTCAGCTGTGGCTTGACTGTAGGCGGCAGTTTGATATATTGGCAATGTTGTCGAACCGGTCAACTTATCGGGCGCGATGCCGTGCAATAATTCGGTAGCAAAATTCATTTCAAGCCACCTTTCTTGACGAGCAAAGTAAAAGTTCCGTTGCCTAAGTCGTCCAAGCTTAAAATTTTATGTCCTTCATCTTTCAAACTGCGCGGTACATTTTGAATCGGTTCACCTTCGTTCAAGCGCACTTCCAAAATCTGTCCGTCGTCGAGTTCTTCGAGCGCAACTTTGACTTTAACGAAAGTTATCGGGCACACTACGTCAGTGATGTCCAAAAAATCATCAGCTTGCATTTGCAACCGCCTCCACTTCCGAAATAAATTTTTCCCAGCCCACGCGCTCGAGCATAGTTCTGAAACGTTCGCCGCTTTTGGCATGATCCTTGAAAAATTGTAGAGCGACTTCGACGATAGCGAAAAGTTTCTCCTCGTCAAAGATTATCGGCAGAAAATTTTTCCCGACAGCGATTTTATTGCCGTAAAGCCCGCCAAACGAGACGACAAAACCGCTTTGACCTTGCCAGGCATCAGTCGGACAACTTTTTATGCACTTGCCGCAGTAAACACATTTATTTTCGTCCAACGTGACGGATTTAGCCGACTTATCGACGGCGATTGCTTTTTCGGGACAGACGGCTTGGCAAACGCCGCAAAAAATACATTTTTCCGCGCTCCAATTCGGTTTGACGCCGCCTTTAACGCCCATATCGTTTTCTTCAGCTTTGAGGCAGTTGTTATGGCAACCCGTGAAACCAAATTTGAATTTATGCGGAAGTTCGCGCCCGCCATAGCGTTTATCGAACTCGGCGGCAAGTTTTTGCGTATCAATCAAACCCGACGGACAAATTGCATTGCCTTGACAGGCGGTTATCGTTCTGACACGCGGACCGCACACACCGACTTGAACATTTCCCGCCGCCAGAGCTTTTTTGACAGCGTCCACGTCGTCAAGATGAATGAACGGGATTTCAATCCCTTGACGGCTCGTCAAATGAATGTAACCTTTACCAAATTTAGTCGCGACGCTTTGAATCGTGCCGAGTTGCTCCGCCGTGAATTGCCCGCCGACACTTTTCAGGCGCATGGAAAAATAATTCGGCTGACGTTGGCGCATGAAGCCGCCTTTTTTGAGTTCCTTATAATTTGCGCTCATGTTAATCGCTCTCCTAAAATTTTACACGCCAATATTCAAACTGCCCGTTCGATAGCCTTGCAAGTCCAACGTGACATAATCAAAACCAAGCTCCTTTAGCCGCGCTGATATTTCCTCTCGAATTTTTATCAGCTTAGGAAAATCTTCGGGCAAAATTTCAATCCGTGCAATTTTCCCGTGAACTCGCACGCGCAACTGTTTAAAGCCCGCGTTTAACAAAAATTCTTCCGCCTCTTCAACCTGCGAAAGTTTTTTTGCCGTCAGAGGCTCGCCGTAAGGAATCCGAGACGCCAAGCACGCCATTGACGGCTTATTCCACGTCGGCAAGTTCATTGCTCGCGAAAGGGCGCGTATTTCAGATTTGCTCAAGCCGACGACACGGAGCGGACTTTTGACGTTGAGTTCAGCCAAAGCTCTCATGCCGGGGCGATAGTCACTCGCGTCATCGGTGTTGGAACCTTCAACCAAAATTTTATCTTCAGCAAGGCGCAAAAAATTTTCAAACAGCGCACGCTTGCAAAGATAACAGCGGTCGACGGGATTTTGGGCAACGCCTTCGACGTTCAAAACGTCCGCATCAAAAATTATCTGCCGAATTTTATTTTCCGCGCAAAATTTATTTGACGTATCGAGTTCTCGGTAGGGAACGAATACACTAGCCGCCGTCAACGCGATTGCTTTATCGCCTAACGTATCGTGCGCGACTTTAAGCAGGAAAGTTGAATCGACGCCGCCCGAAAAAGCGACTGCCACACTTCCCAGCCCGCGCAGATAATTTTTCAGCCGCTCCAACTTTAAGGCAAGCTCCGCCGTCAATATCATTTCCGGAAAAATATTTTTATCGCGGTCGAACCGAAAACTTTTCAGCGTCGGTTCCGCCTCAAGCGACAAAATCAGATAGCTGAGTTTTGTATCAAAGACGAGGCGTTTATCTTCTTCTGACGGACGCGCAGGGCTTTTCGGGTGCGAATGGAAATTTCCAAGCAGTTGCAAGTCGTGAGAGCGCATATCTTTGACTGCTGCGAATTGTTCGGCGGGTTCCATTGAAAAATGTTCGGGGCTTGTGTCGGTGTTCGTGAGGAAATAAATTTTTTCAACGGTTTTAACATCGCCCGAAATTGTGCCGCCCAAAAGTCCGCAGTCTTCGTTCGGCAAAACTTTCTGCGCGTGCTCAACCAGCGAATCAAATTGGTCTTTGCTCAAAATTATCATGATGTCACGCTCCGAAACTGCAAGTCGGTTGCTCATAGTCGATAAGCTCGGTTATCGTAGGATTTTCTGAGCAGACGGCGCATTTTTTGTTACGCGGAATCTTAATCTTGCGGAAAGTCATCGTCAAAGCGTCGTAAGTCAGCAAATAGCCCGTAAGCAGTTCGCCGATACCCAAAATATATTTCAAAGCTTCAGTAGCTTGAATTGTGCCGATAACGCCGCCCATTACGCCCAAAACTCCTGCTTGCCGGCAAGTCGGAACGGCATCTTTCGGCGGCATGGTCGGGAAGAC
>CAJOHG010000123.1 GCA_905234395.1 uncultured Selenomonadaceae bacterium | reverse complement strand
GCCGCGAACAATCGAATCATCAATCATGACGAGCCGCTTACCTTTGACAACGTCGCGCAAAACGTTGAGCTTGACCTTAACGCTTTGAATTCGGCTGGACTGTTGCGGCTTAATAAAAGTTCTGCCGACGTAAGTATTTTTCGTGAAAGCGATACCGTAAGGAATGCCCGACGCGATTGAATAGCCGACTGCCGCCATGTTGCCCGATTCGGGAACGCCAACGACTAAATCGGCGTCGACGGGATGAATTTTCGCCAAAAGTTTTCCGGCGATGATTCGCGACTGCGTGACGCTCATGCCGTCAAAAGTCGTATCGGGTCTGCAAAAATAAATGTACTCGAAGATACAGCGCGCAACTTTTTCATCGGGCAAGGCAAGTTCCATGTTCGATTCGATTCTGCCGTTGTGAAAAATCGTAACGACTTCGCCAGCTCACAAATAAATTTCTTGCTTCCATGCTGCATCGCCTTGCTTAATCAATGCCCAGTGCCTCCCATTTTCGGTTACGTTCCTCCTCTGCCGCCCATGCCTCTTTGAACTCGGCAGGCGCATCCTCTTTTACGCCGATTATGTATCCATGTTCGCTGTAAATGCAATAGCGTTCCATTTCTTCGGAAGGATATTGCCAAAATTTTGATTCGCTGTAAGCTATCATTTAATTCAACTCCTCTTTCAAGCGTTGCCAAATGAATCGCGACAACAACGACGCCCGCTCACCATTCGTGAAATAATCAGAGATAGCCGTCGCCAAACATTCGCTCGGATTTTTGGTTGCATATTTTCCAATTTCTTCCTTGAGCTGTTCTAACGTCATAAATTCTTTATTGTGAAAAGTCTGAGTCGCTTTTGCGTAAGCTTCAAGTATCCATTTCTCAGGGAACGCCCGTGACTTAACGTCTTGAGCAGAGCCGCCATATTTTTCTATCAGCCAATCCTCGACGATGTGTCCCATTTCGTGAGCTCCTGCGCCCGCTATCGTCATGTTCTTTGGATAAAAGCTGCTCTCGACGCCCACCGATATTGCATTTGTAATTTTCCCTCCGTCTTCGAAATATTCTGGATTGAAATTGATTTTACCATTAAAACGTGTTGTCGTCATTATTCCTGCCTCAAGAATCGTCAATTCTTTCAGATAACGTCCTGCAGGCGGAAATTCTTTAAGCATTGCCTCAATTCCAATCGCCGCATCTTTGACCGCCGTAAAATTCAAATCCTTAACAGCATCTTGAACTGCCACGTTGTAATTTTCTGCCCAATATGTTTTCAGTTCCTCAAACGTCTTGCACGCGCCAATTTTTTCAATCACATTTGTCAACGCGCGATAACCTCTACTCGTCCACAGCGACGGTTCTATTTTACTTATTATTTCACATTCTTTTCTGCCCGCCACGCGTCGAACGTCTTGCTCTTGTCGATATAGACCGCTTTCCAGTCGCGATAAGTCATATCGGCAGGTGCTCGTTCGCGATTAGTTTCTCTTGCCGCACGTTCGCCCGAAGTCCTACTTTTGCCTTTCGGCGTGTCGAACGTCGCGCAGATTGTACAGCGGCAACGTGGATGAAGCGGTGGAGCGTTCTCGCCTTGATTCATATCTTTCAGCGCAAATATTTCGCCGTCTTTCTCGCCGCAACGGATACACGTCCGACGGTCGAGCGTCGCCATGAATTGGTAATGCGTAAATTCTGCGTCCTTCATTGCGTCCGCCGACGCTTTGTTTTCGACTGCATTTAACTCCGTCCGAATCAGCCGTTCTGCGTTTTTATAGCCGACTTCCATTCGTTGAGCTAAGTCCTTCGACAGTTGCTGAATTGAACTGCCGCGATGGATAGCCGTCATCATCGAACGCTGAATTTCCTTCGTTAGCTTTGAACGATTAGCCCAGATTCGCGCCGAATAATTTTTCCCGCTCCATGCCGTCTGCAACACCGATTCAACTCGTTTCGCGTCCAAACTCGCAGGCGGATTTGGCAAGCCTACCGTCCGATGATAATCATACACGTTCTGATAATAATTTTCCACGTAGGCGCGATATAAATGCGCGTCAGCCACGTCTTGAAGTTTCTCGCTCAATTCGGCAAGCTCAATCAGCGTCCGACCGTGTATCGCCTCTATTCGGCTTATCCTCGAACGCATTGCCAACGTGTTCAGTTCCCGCAACAGTTTCGGATCAGCCTTCGACTTCGCAACGTATTCTTGCAACGCCATGCGCCACTGCTTAAATTCGGCTCCGCGAATCAATTTCCGTGCCTCTTCCGGCGGCAGTGCGTTCTCACGCGCAAATTTAGCATACAGCAGGGCAATTTCTTTCTCAATCTCTTTCGCCGCCGAAGTGTAATATTTTTTCAGCGACTTCAATTCTGCCGTCGTCAAATCGTGCCATTTCTTTTCCCGTTCAATCTGCCGCCGACGCCAATACTCTTCATTTTTCATAGGCAAATCTCCTCTATAAAAATTCATTTCAAATATTCGCCGCGAATGTCTTCGGTCGGTGGGTCAATGGGATAATTGCCGCTGAAACACGCTGTGCAAATCGCTCGACCGCCCGCCATTTCGTGCAGACACTCAATCGGCAGATAACCTAGCGAGTCCGCGCCGATGAGCTTGCAAATTTCTTCAACGCTGCGATTGTGCGCAATTAACATGTCTCTGTTTGGAATGTCGATGCCGAAATAGCACGGGTGACAAAAAGGCGGGCTCGATACCCGCATGTGAACTTCGGCAGCACCGGCTTCCTTG
>CAJOHG010000122.1 GCA_905234395.1 uncultured Selenomonadaceae bacterium | reverse complement strand
ACTGAGCTAAGCGAGCAGATAAAAAAAATTGGTGGGGCTGACAGAACTCGAATCTGTGACCTCCTCGATGTCAACGAGGCACTCTAACCATCTGAGCTACAACCCCATGTCTTAACCTTCAAGACAAGCGCAATTATAGCCGCTAAGATTAAAACTGTCAAGAAAAATTTTCACGGGGCGGCAACGCCTTTACATTGTCTTTTGAAAATTTTTTGATATACTTCAATCAACGGTAATTATTTTTCTAGTGTCTCCGCTCGGAGGGAAGATTTTAATGGACAATCAGACTTCGCAAAAAAAATTCTTCGGCAAAAAAAATTCTCTCGTGACTGCGGCAATCGCCTTGCCGATAATTCTCGCCGTTATCTTCGCGGGAATTTATTTCAATCTGTCGGGCTTCTTCCGCGAACCGCCTAAGGTTGAAGTTCAGCCGATGAACAATTTCAAAAAAACTCTGCACGTCGTCACCGATATTGACTACGCGCCCTATTCCTACGTCGACGAGAACGGCAATTATCAAGGCTACGATGTCGAAATGATGAACGAAATTGCCAACCGCCTCCAAATGAATCTCGACTTGTCGCTTATGGATTGGAACGTCGCCAACAGAATTTTTCTCGGCGGCGGCGCGGATATTATCATGAACATGGAAAGCGATTTGATTATAAACAATCCTAACATAATCGCAACCTTGCCGACGACCGAAAAACAATACGTCGTCTACGGGCAGAAAGATATTTCTTCCGTCGCCGAACTCTACGGGCGAAGAGTCGCCTCACTTCACAGAATGCCCGGCTTGGGGCTCGACGACGAAATTTCTTACGTCCATTCCTACAAACGAATTTTTGAAGGGCTTAAAACCAATGAATACGAGTTCGCCATTTGCCCGATTCAAGTCGGCAATACCTTTGTGGAAAAATTTAATCTGGACGATGTCTTTCCGAGTTATGCCGTTCAACACGTTTACGGGACGCTCGCCCTGCACCCCGAAGATACTCAACTGCGCGTGCGCGTCAACGCCGTTTTAATTCAAATGCAACAGGAAGGGCGTCTCGACGCGCTCAATAAAAAATGGATTGTCAATCGCTACGAAAATATCACGCTTGAAGAAATGGTCTCCAGTCGCCCGTGGCTTATCGCGCTGATTCTGTCGTCCGCGCTCCTCGTGATTCTGCTTATCGGCTATACCTTCCTGCAAGTGCGCTATCTGCATTCGCAGGAGAAATATACAATCCAACTCCAAGAAAATCTCGACACGATTAAGCAACAGAGCGAACAGCTTAAACTTCAACAAGTCGAACTCATTGCCGAGAAGGAACGCGCCGAAGAAGCCAACAAAGCCAAGTCAACTTTCCTGTCGAACATGAGCCACGATATACGGACGCCTATGAATGCAATCGTCGGCTATCTCAACCTCGCCAAAGACTTGCATAAGAATTGCGAGACTTGCCCGCTGCAAAGAGCAGAGCCTTGCCCGCATGACGTGCCAAGCAAAATGTTCGACTTCCTTAAGAAAATCGACGCCTCAAGTCAGCATTTGCTCGCGCTGATTAATGACGTTTTGGAAATGAGCCGTATCGAAAGCGGCAAAATGGAACTCGAACTCACGCCCGATAATCTCGTTACGACTATGGACGAAGTCCGCGACATGTTCGCAACGCAAATGCAGGGCAAGAAAATTTCCTTTATCGTCGACAGCACGGGCGTTAAGAATAAGTTCGCCGTCTTTGATAAAAATCGCTTGAACCGCGTTTTGCTGAACCTGCTTAGCAATGCCTACAAGTTCACGCCCGAAGGCGGGAAAATTTCCGTGACGTTGAATCAGCTCGGCGACAGCCACGACGACACCGCCGATTATGAATTGCGCGTCAAGGACAGCGGCATTGGCATGACGCCCGAATTTGCCGCGAAAGTTTTTGAGGCATTTGAGCGCGAAAGGACTTCAACCGTCAGCAAAATTCAAGGCACGGGGCTTGGTATGGCGATTACAAAGAGTATCATTGACCTGATGGGCGGCGACATTAAAGTTATAACTGCGCCCGGCGAAGGCACGGAGTTTGTCGTCAATGTCAATTTCAAGCTCGCCGAAGATATGGAAGAAGAGCTTGCCGCCGACACCGCCGCGCAGGTTATCGACTTTGAAGGCAAGAAACTTTTGCTCGTCGACGACATTGAAGTTAATCGCGAAATTGCCAAAATGCTCCTTGAGAGTGAGGGCTTTATCGTCGACACGGCAAGCGACGGCTCGGAGGCGGTTGAGAAAGTCGCCAACGCCAAGCCCGGCGATTATGACTGCGTGCTTATGGATATTCAAATGCCGATTATGAACGGCTACGACGCCGCAAAAAAAATTCGCAAGCTCGAAAACTCCGAACTCGCGAACGTGCCGATTATCGCAATGACCGCCAACGCCTTCAGCGAGGACGTTAAACACGCACTCGACGCCGGCATGAACGCGCACATTGCCAAACCTATTGACGTTCCCAAAATGATGGAGACGCTCGCAAAAATCTTGCCCGCGTGAAAAATTTTGGAGGAAATTTTTATGGCAAAGAATAAAAATCTGAACACGGCGGCTAAAGCTAAGAAAGACGAGTTTTATACACAGCTGCGCGACATAGAAAACGAAATGTATTACTATCGCCCGCACTTTGAAGGCAAAACGGTTTTGTGCAACTGCGACGACCCTTTTGAGTCCGAATTCTTTAAGTACTTCGCGATTTATTTTGACGTGCTCAAGCTCAAGAAGTTAATCGCGACGTGCTACGTCGACTCGCACTTCGACAAGCGCAAGCAAGC
>CAJOHG010000121.1 GCA_905234395.1 uncultured Selenomonadaceae bacterium | reverse complement strand
GAGATGAATATTTTTCACGCCAAGATATAACAACGCGAGCAAAACCGTGCATGCTTTTTGCTCTACCCAACTCAAATTGTAAACAATCGGCAATTTGTTGATGTCGTCGAGCCCGAAAATTTCTTTGAGTTTGAGCGCGATTAACGCCAACGAATAAGAATCGTTGCATTGCCCGGCATCGAGCACGCGAGGAATTCCGCCAATGTCGCCGAGATTTTCTTTGATGAATTTGAACTTCGCACAACCGCAAGTTAAAATCACGGTGTCTTTCGGCAGAGCTTTGGCAAAGTCTGTGTAGTATTGGCGAGATTTTTGACGACCGTCGCAACCTGCCATTACGACGAATTTTTTTATCGCACCGGACTTGACCGCGTCAACGACTTTATCAGCGACAGCGAAAACTTGTTCATGAGCAAAGCCGCCGACAATTTCGCCCGTCTCAAGTTCAGTAGGTGCAGGCAAAGTTTTGGCGAGTTCGATCAGCGGCGAGAAATCTTTTTGCCCGTCGACTTCGTCAATGTGTTTGCAATTCGGAAAGCCTACCGCGCCCGTCGTGAAAACTCTGTCAGCGTAAGATTTTTTCGGCGGCACAAGACAATTCGTCGTCAGCAAAATCGCACCGTTGAACTTTTCAAACTCCGTCGTCTGCATTTGCCACGCGTTGCCGTAGTTGCCGACGAGGTGCGGAAATTTTTTCAGCTTAGGATAGTAATGAGCCGGAAGCATTTCGCCATGTGTGTACACGTCGACGCCGGTCCCGGCAGTCTGTTCGAGAAGTTGTTCAAGGTCGCGCAAGTCGTGACCGCTGATAAGAATCGCGGGATTTTTTCCGACGCCGAGTTTAACTTTCGTGACTTCGGGATTGCCGTAAGTTTCAGTGTTCGCCTTATCGAGCAATGCCATCGTGTCGACGCCGAATTTGCCGGTCTCAAGTGCCAGCGCAGTCAAATCGCCGACGCTCAAATTGTCGTCCAAAAGTTTTGCCAAAGTCGATTGAGTGAACGCGTTAATCTTGTCGTCGTCGTAACCGAGTCGATTGGCGTGTTTCATGTAAGCGGCAAGTCCTTTGAGTCCGTAAGTTATCAGTTCGCGTAAACTGCGAACATCTTCATCAGCGGTTGAGAGAACTCCGACTTGAGCGGCTTTGACATCGAAATTTTCTGCGGTGTCCGTCCAAAGTGCGGCGGCAGGCAGATTTTTTTTGTCGTCGACGGCGGCAAGAAGTTTCGCCTTCGTCTTCAACGTCTGCTCAATACGTTTGAAAATTGCCTCGCGGTCGAAATTGGCGTTGGTAATCGTGACGAAAAGATTCAGCGTGACGAGATGATTGACACGCGACTTGACGGGCTTATTTTCGGCGCGAAGTTGAGTCGTCACGGCGGAAATGCCTTTCGTGACGTAAATCAGCAAGTCTTGCGCAAGGGCAACGTCAGATTTTTTGCCGCACACGCCGACTTGACTGCAACCTTTGTTCTGAAAAGTTTCTTGGCATTGAAAACAAAACATTTCATTTCCTCCTGTAGACAATCGAACTGCGCGCGAAATATTCGAACGGGAAACACAAGCAATGTCGCAATCTGGTGAACGGGAAGATAATCGCGGTGATCATCCACATAATCATATGCGCCTTGAAAATCAGCGGGACGTTTTCCATTAACGACACGTCCGGGCTCATCGCCAAAACAGATCTGAACCACGGACTGATTGTCTCGCGATAATTGAAGTCGTCGCCCAAAAGTCCGACAGCATTAAGCAACGTGCCGGCAAAGCCCGTGACTATTGTCAAGCCTAAAACCGCGTAAATAACTCCGTCCATCGTGCTCGTGTTGACTTTCATTTTCGGGTTGTCGAAACGACGACGCATGAGCAGAAAGAATCCGCCGAAGAATAACAAGCCCGCAGGAATGCCGCCGCCGAGTGCGATAATGTGATACAGATGTTCGCTGATTCCGACGCCGTCAGTCAAAGTTTTGGGAACAAGCACGCCGATAATGTGTCCGCCGAGTGCCATGAATAAACCGAGATGAAACATCGGCCCGGCGACTTTCAAACTGTCCTTTGCCAAAAATTCACTGCTCTTGGTCGTCCAACCGCGTTCGCCCGTCCAATATCGATAAGCAGTGCCGACAATCATCACGGTTATTGCGATATAGGGCAACGCGCCCCAAAAAAATCCGCTCATTTATCCGTCACCTCCAAGATTGCGATTTGCGAAAGGATTACGTCCAGCAGGAAGACTTGCGGCAATTTCGCCTCAATGAATCGTTCGCGCAAGAGTTCGATTTTCGGGCGAGACGTTTCCAAAATTTTTTTTGATTGCGCAGGTTCGACTGTCGCCGCCAATTCCAAAATCGCGGGCAGATAGTCGGGCAGTTCCTTTTGAACGTCGTAGCCGTTTTCAAGAAAAAGTTGCTTGAAGTCGTGCATTTCGTTAGCCTGCTTGCCAAAGTCCGTGCGATTGTGCGTCGTCAAATAAAGATTCGTGTTCTGCGAAAAATCGAACGACCGAACGTATTGCTGCTCATATTCCTTGCGCCCGACCTGCTCCACGTAGTCGAACAAATCTTGAAAAACTTCGCGCGGCTGTTGAGCTTGAAGTTCGCCGACGACTGCGCGATAATCCGAAAGTTCAGACCACCAATTTTCATCGGGATATTCAAGCAGGTGCGCGGCGATTTGCAAAATTTTTTTGTACTCGTCCATCAGCAAAAACCTCCGGGACAAACGTAACCGGCAGTGCCTTGCAGTTCGCGCAACTGTTCATGAGTTTTGCCTTGCAGACCTGCGGGCAGTTTGATTCGTTCGCTGTATTTGGCAATGCCGAGGAGCTTGTACATTTTTTCATATTCGTAGGTGTCGAATTCGAGACCTTGCGGAGCCGATTCGCCGACTTCCTTGCGACGCATAACCGTG
>CAJOHG010000120.1 GCA_905234395.1 uncultured Selenomonadaceae bacterium | reverse complement strand
TAGAATCCGGGCGGCGACGCGGCGAATTTTTCAACGGCAATCTTTCCGTTCTCCGCATGGTCTGAAATCATTCCGCGCATTTCAAGAATCATCATCATTATTTCCGCGTTGACGGGCATATCTTCCGCGACGAGAATTTTGCGTCCGTCAAGGTCGACAACTTTCTTTTCGGGCAAGATTTGTCGTTTGCGATTGAATGCTTGCTTGAATTCGTAAAGCACATTCGTTGACGCGAGCGGTTTCGACATGAACGTATCGACACCGGCTTTAATCGCATCGTCCTCGACTTCGTACCAATCATAAGCCGTGAGCACGATAACCGTCGTTTCGTCGCCGAGAATTTCGCGAATCTCTTTCGTGACTTCGATACCGTCCTTTTCGGGCATCAACCAATCAATCAGAATCAAATTGTAGTCTTCGCGGCGGGCGTGGCGCAGTTTAATCATTTCAAGTGCCTCTTGACCGCTTGAGCAAGTTTCCGCTTGAATGCCGACTTCTTCAAGCACTGATTTTGCATGTTCGCGGGCAAGCTGTTCGTCGTCGACAATCAGCACCGAAAAATCTTGCGGGCGCATTTCTTGAGACTCTTCGCCTTCAGTCCGCGCAGAATCTTTCAGCGGAATGTTGACGACAAAAGTTGTGCCAACGCCTTTAGCCGAATCAACCGTTATCGAGCCGTTCATCATCTGCACAATATTTTTCGTTATGGCAAGTCCGAGACCGGAGCCGCCGTATTTTGAAGTTGTCGTGTCGTCTTCCTGGCTGAACGGTTCAAAAATTCGCGGCAGATAATCTTTGTCCATGCCAATGCCCGTGTCTTTGATTGTGAATCGGAAATTTGATTGCCCGTCGAATTGCGCGGTGCACTCAACAATCAACGTGACCTTGCCGCCCGAATCCGTGAACTTGACCGCGTTGCCGAGAATGTTGACGAGAATTTGCTCAAGCTTGGTGTCGTCGCCGATGTAATATTTTCCGATGTCGCCCTTGTGTTCGCAAACGTATTCCAAATTTTTGTCGCGGCACTGTTCGCCGATGAGCGTGTTAATCTGATAGATAAACGACGTGAAGGAAAATTCCTCGTTGCGGAAACTCATGCGACCACTTTCAATGCGGCTCATGTCGAGAATGTCGTTGATGATTGACAGCAGATAACGTGCGCTCGTCCCGATTTTTTCAAGGTGCCCTTTAATCGTCGGCGTGATGTCTTTGTCGTGCAGAGCAATGTTATCAAGCCCGATAATCGCGTTCATCGGCGTTCTAATCTCGTGGCTCATTCGCGACAGGAAAGCGGTCTTGGCAACGTTCGCCTGCTTAGCGACACTCAAAGCCTCGCGGAGTCGATTGTTCTGTTCAATCTGTTTGCGTTGAATTGCAGTCGTATCACTCTTCAGCAGGATGAAAAAATCTGCGCGGGGATCAATGGCGTAGAAGTCGAGACGCTTGTAAAAAATTTCGCCGCCGATTTTGCAGGCAATGTTGACAACGTAAGGTTCGCTGACTTTGAGCTTTTCGCGAATGGTCGTGAGCTTGAGCGCGTCGATAAGATTTTTCTTAACGTCGTCATCACCTTCAAGCACAGGAATAACTTGGTTGCGAAGATATTCCTCGTAAATGCCTTCGCGAGTTATCGGGAAGATTGAGCCTTTGCCGATTAACGCCGCGTCGCCGACAACAACGCTGTAGCTGTCGTTGGCAAGATAAGCAACCATATCGAATTGCCGCGCCAAAATTTTGTCGAGCAGTGCACCTTCAACTTTCTCTTTGCCGGCTTCCTGCTCCGCGATGAATGCAATAATTTCGTTGGTGATTGGATGCCGAGTTAAAACCGCGCGATAATTCACGTAGCAATAATGACCGTCCTTGCGCCGAGAGAACAAATACATTGCAAGTTGAGTGTCGCCGCGCAGGAAACGTGCTTTGATGTTCTCCGCGTTGAACGTCGACAAAAAGTTTTCGCGCTCCTCGTCGATTGGATAATTTTTCGCGCGAAGATTTATCAGCTCCGAATACGGGCGAATAACCGAGTCCGTGCCGAACAAGTCTCTGCCTTGAATGTCCTCAACTTTGTTGCGAGTGACGTTGGCGCGGAACATTGCAAGCGTGCGGTCGTTGACGCGATAAAAATTGTCGCCGATTGACATGTAAGTTGCCTGCAAGCGTTGCGCGTAAACTTTCATTGAAGTCACGTCGAAATAGTTGCAGTAAACGTAATGCTCGCCGAAGTCGTCAACGAAAGTGAAATTGATGTTGCACCAAACGACTTTGCCTCGCGCGGTAATTTGTCGAACGGTCAAATCTTTGGTGCTGTCTTCGGAAACTCGGCGACGTAACATTCTGCGAACGGCAAGACGATCGTCCGGGTGCGTGAAAGCTACAACGGTGCGTTCCTTGAAAATTTTCAGCGCGTCGCGAACAGAACAACGCATGAGTTTTGCAAAACCTTTCGAGACGAACGTAACTTCAAACTTTCCGTCGACTCTCTCGCGCAGGAGAACGGCTGCACCTTCCGTTTGACGAACCATGCGCATAAAATGTGTCCGCGCAGATTTTTTGTCGTAGTCGCTGACGTCCGTGATGACGAATCCGACGTAAGGCGCAGGCAAATTATTCAGCGGCGTCAAAACAATTTTCCCGTCAAAAAAATTTTCATTGACCAATGCTCCGAGAAAGTCGCCCAATTTGTTCAGCGTGCGCCAAAGGTTAGCAAACGGCTCATTACCGAAGACAATACGATAATCGCGCTCGGAACCGTCCGCATTCAAAACGGGCTCGCAGATAATTATGTTAATCGGCAGTTCGTCAAACTTGGTCGTATCGAACGGCAATGAACTGTTCATGAATTTTCCTCGCTCTCAAAAAAAATTTGGCGGTTGAGACTCGCAACGAATCTCGCCGCCATTATAGCAGGTATTCTGCGTTTGTGCAGAAAAAATTTTTCAGTTGTAAATGTTGTGTTTAACGCGGTCATGTTC
>CAJOHG010000119.1 GCA_905234395.1 uncultured Selenomonadaceae bacterium | reverse complement strand
GAAAAAAAGTACCTTGCGACTGCAATGGTGCTTTTTGAGTATTGCGCGGCTTTTAAAATACTCATGCGCGAAAAAACCGCTCAGCGAATCAAAAATTTTTCGGTTTGGGGTAGCGTTTTGGTCGCAATAGTAACTTAACGTATTTGGGTGAGGTGAAGCGGCTCAGCATAGCAAGGGTTTGCGAGGCAAGCGTAGCGTCCCGCAGGGTGCCTCGCACGCAGTGAATATCCGACACCAGTTGCGAGGGGGGCGCAAGTGGAAACTCAAAAAATTTTTGACTATGTTGAATTATTATATTGAAAACGTGAATAAAGTTTAATTTTCAAAGTAAAAATTCCTTACCTTGAGAGTGTGGCAGTTTTCCGAGATGACTTCCTTTAAGTCTTCAGGAATTCCTTCTGGTGCAGAAATGTCTATGGCGAGGCGAATTGAAACTGAAACATTTGGCAAATGCATGAGATAGGACGCTACTTCATCAATGCAGGCGTTAAAGCTTTTATTCAATCTCGTTTTATCCAACTCTACGTCCATAGAAAAATGTTTTGGCAAGAGTGGTTGTGGCGGAGGTAGTGTAGATGGTGACGACGGGTCTGTTCCGGCGTCGCCGTTTTCTTTTTTGGGAGGGTCAGGCGGTTTAATTTTCAATTGCTCTTGAGCGACGGACGATTTGACTAAGAAACTTTCTGTCGAAATTTCTCTGAGAGATATATCACCAAATTTAAGCTCGTGAGTTAAATCTTCGTCGTCAGACAGAGCAAATGTTTTTTCAGCGACGCCTTTACGAACGGTTTCAAGCAAAACGCTTTTGTCAGTGAGACGTGGCATGTAGTAGTAAGTTGTGAAATACTCCCAAAGTTGATTTAAATTGATTGTATTGCGTTCACGCCAGATGAATTTATCAAGTAGATTTTTTAGCTTTTCATGACCAAGCGACTTCAGCAACATTTCATTGCTTGAGAATTTTTCGACGGTTGCTGAAATGTTATCTTCAGTTGTACAGTCAATTTCCGCGAAAAACCACTTCAGAACAGTCATGTCGGTTTCCCCGAAAGTATGAGGCGCGAATAATTGACAGTATGCTTGAGAAATTTTCATGGCAAAGTTTTTTTCTGTTGATTTGCGATTACTTTTGGCGTCAACGAGTTGAACTCTATCAAGATTCAGTTGGTCGGCTTCGTCTATAACTTCAGACCATGCTTTGAATTCACGGACAGTTTTTTTCAGTTCAGATAATTTGTCGCTGTCTGGTGCAAGAAAAAGCAATGTGTTCTTATATTTGCGAGGAACTGTCCCGCGAGTGTTCAAGATGGTTTTCGCGAAGGCTAAGGCGGGGTTATCGGGTTGCCTGTCATCGAAGACGTATTTTGGAGCCAGAATAACGAGTCTCGCATTTTGTTCATCAACAACGTCAGCTGAAGTCTTTGGGCAGAAGTGAACTGCCGACCATGATGGTGTGCGCCACGTGCGAAGTCGCTGTTCAATCTCATAATCAATATCGTCGTCCGAAAATTGTTCAAGCTTGTCGTCGACGAGTTTGCGGAGCGTTGGATTAACGCCAAACCAAAGGCGCGTATTCTGCGAGTAGAGGTAATACAAGTTCGCTTTAAGTTTCGTTAATGCGTCGTTGAATACGGCAATGCTGTCCAAATCTTGCGGCTGAATCGTGCCCAGTCGGATTTCGTTTTCGTCGATGCCGCTCATTTCGTTTCTTCGACTGCCCGGCGCGGTTCCCATGAAAATTGTCCGCGAGATTTTTCGCGCCGCATTTAATCTTCCGAAACGTGGGTTGTTGCCGTCGAGTTCATAAGGCTTTGACTCTTCGCCATCGACTTCGGAATTGATTATCGAGTCCCAATTTCCTTTGAAGTATTTCGCCAACTCAGCGCGAACAGGAGCAAAATTAAGCGGAACATTTCGGCATAATCAACGCGCTTTGGTCGTTCTGTGACCAGAGGCAATGAATTACGTTAGCCATCAAGCGCAAAACGCCGCGAGTTTTCTGGAAACCTTCAAGGCTCGTCCATTTATCGTAAAGGTAATCGAAAAGTTTTGGATGAATCGGATAACATGCAAGCAATTTCTCACGATAGTTATTTTGGCGGCTTTCATTAGGAAAATCATTCGTGTTGTTGATGTACATACTGAAAAATGCCGAGCAAGTTTCCTCTCGCGCTTGATTGTCATTACATGTTTTGAAGAGTCTTCGACGGACAATTTCATAGCCTTCGACGGGAGTAGCAGATTCCCAGACAAATTCAATGCGTCCAAAATAGTGTTCAACTTGTTTAAGGACTTGTCGCCCCAAATCGTCGCCGACTTCAGCATCAGATTCAGGAATTGAAACGACGACCGCGCAGTTTAGGCTTGCCTTCGCCGCTTCAGTTAGTTCTTGGATAAAACTTAGCAGGTTGCCGAAAGTGCCGCCGTCGACCTCGCCTTTTCTGAGTTTTCGACCGTAGGCAACAACCTCATCAATTAAAATTAAGCATGGACTTGCCGCGTTGAAAATTTCTCGGAGAGTCTCAACGCCTGGAGCGGTTTTTTTTTCGTCGTTCTCGCGAATAAGGTCGTAAAGTTCAGGCTTGCTCGTTGAACGTGCCAATTGAGCGGCTATTTCTCCCCAAAGTGTCGACTTGAGCGGATTTGTCCATGTCCCGACGATTACCGCCGTGTGGACTTTCGGCAGAAATTCAACTTGCGTAGCGTTCAAAATTTCTCTGACTGCCGACGATTGCACTGCTTGAATCTTGCCACCGAAAAGATGATACAACGCAAGCAAGCTGTGAGTTTTGCCGCCGCCGAATGAAGTCTTTAACTGGATAACTGGTTCACCATTGCCAGAAGTCAACCGCCGCAGAGTTTCGACCAGAAGATTTTTCAGACCGCTCGTTAAATACGTCCGCGAAAAAAATTCAATGGGATTAACATACTCGCTACTGCCTTCGCCGCGAACGACTTGCGCCAAATCCGCCGCAAACTCTGCTTGCTTGTAACGACCGTGTGCAACGTCAGGATGCGGCTCTATCACGTCGCGCCAAGATTTTAAGTTGCCCGTCAACGGCAAAGGCTCCTGCACCGGCTTGACGACTTCAACGGGTTCGGGTTGCCGATTGAGCTTTGAACTCCACATTGCCCGCAACTGTTCGGTTGTTTCCGCGTCGAAGCTCTCGCAGACAAGTGCCATTGTGTCCAGTGCCCGAATCGTCGTCGCGTCGTCGAAGGACTCAGAATCGTGCGCCCACGCATTGCGAATGCTCTTGAGCTCTTTTACCCAGTTGAATGCGTTGCGCGGCATCTTCAACGAAAAAATATCTCGCCAATGAATATCAATCAGCAGTGCGCTCAACCCCACGTCCAGCCGCTCCGTCAATTCTTCATACGTGCCCGACGCCGGCAAAAATCTTTTTTGTTCCGGATAGAGTTCCTCCAAAACGCCGCGTTGCCACCAATTATTCGCGCCGAAATGTTGCGCCAAATTTTTCTGAACGAACGCCGCAAGCATAGGACGCAAGACGTGATTCAATGCCTTGCCTATTTCCGAATGATTTTTTTCGTTCATAATCTTCACCTCCTCAAAAAATTTCTTCGCCGCCGCAATAAAAAATCCCGCAACCTTTCGTCAACGGGAATAAATTTTCTAGAACAATTCGCCTTGTACAGGCTCCGACGATTTACTTTGCATGAATTCAGCACGCTTGCTTAAAATGTCTTGCCACTCGACGACAAGCTCATTGTAGCCGGTGCCTTCTTTCGCCCAATTCTTTTTCTCGCAAATGTTATAAAGTCGATAAGCCAAATTCTTAAGCGACTCGGTGTCGCCGTCAAAGTGCGTAAGCAATTCGGCGCAACCGGCAATGCCCGCCTTGTCGAAAATTTTAACGAGACTTTGAACCCAGAGCCACGCGCAATTTGATTCGGCAAGAGTTTCTATCCAGTCTTTGTTGAGTTGGCGGTTGTCGTCCAGCGCAGGAATTTCGTCACGGTCTCTTAGGCGTACTCGTCCCCGCGCAGAAATTACCGCGCCCGAATCCTCAAGCCCGCCGACCGAGATATTTTTCGCTCGCGCCAAAACGTCAGCCTCGCCAAAATTTATCTCGTTGAAGGCGTTCTGCGTGAACAGGTCGACGCAAAATTGACTTGCCGAATCCAGCCGCCGACTTTGACCGTTGAAATATTCGTCGAGTTCGGCGTTGATAATTTTCAGCGCGTCGCGGACACTGACGGCGTTGTCGTTCATGTCGGTGATTCGTTCGTAGCGTGAATAGACGCTGATGCCCGGTCCGATTGCCGCTTGAGCCATGTCGACCGGCGCGATGTTCGCCTGTTGCATTTTGTCAAGCGCAGTCCGCAGTTCGGCTTTGAGTTCGCGGAGAAAGTCGCTCTTGTCGCACAGATTATTTTCCGGCGGACGTTTGCGGCAAGCCAACACTATCGACGACGCCAAAGCATTTGAATCGTGCGAACGCATTCGACTTGCCATTTCAGTTCGTACAGGCAAAGTTGCAGTGATTTGAAAACCTGCGCGGATTATTGCAGTCAACATGGTCTCCCAACCCGTCGACGCCGCGCCGTCACCTTCGGAATCTTGTTGCTTGAAGGCATAATAAATCGTGACGGGAAAATCCTCACGAGCAACATCGTAAATATTTTGCAACGCTTGAAACATGCCGTCTTCAAAAAACTTTCTTGCGGCGTTTTTATCGTTGTTGAAACGGGCAGGTTCAGCAATAAGTTCATTATCTTTTGGCGTTTGCATTCGCATAAAGAGCTTAGGATAAATGTTTCTCAGCGGACGCCGTGACCAGACATAAAAAAAATCCGAAAGGTTAGCGTATCCAATGTTATCGTAATACGGCGGGTCACTCGACACTATAACATTGCTTATAGGAAATTTTTTCATTGCGTCATGTTGAAAAGGATTTGCCATAAAAACTTCGCCGGCAACCGACGCGGGCAATTCGTTGACGCTTTTATAAATCCAGTCAAGCATATTATCAAAACAGCCGCTTGAATT
>CAJOHG010000118.1 GCA_905234395.1 uncultured Selenomonadaceae bacterium | reverse complement strand
AAATTACACAATCGGTCAGCGCAAGGGCTTGAGAATTGCCGCGCCGCATCCGCTTTACGTCAATCGCCTCGATATTGCGAAGCGTCAAGTTGTTGTCGGAACGAATGACGAACTTTTCAACGACACTTTGACGACTCAAGACGCACATTGGATTTACAAGCCGACCTTACCGAAAAATTTGCAAGCAAAAATTCGTTACGGTTCGCGTCTTACTGAATGCAACGCTGCGGAGTCGGAAAATCTTTTGCGCGTGACTTTTGCCGAACCGATACGGGCAATCACGCCGGGGCAGTCGATTGTTTTTTATGACGGCGATGAAGTTTTGGGCGGCGCGATTATCAAAGGAGATTGAATCATGGTTATAAAAGTCAACGGAGAAAATTTGAACTTGGAAAAATCTTTGAACATTGCGGAATTGCTGATGGCGGTCAAAGCCGCTCAGCCCGAATACGTCACGGTTCAGCTTAACGGCGAATTTGTCGAGCGTGACGACTTCCCGAAAGTTTTTGTTAATGACGGCGACGAGATAGAATTTCTGTACTTCATGGGGGGCGGTCAGCGTGATTAAACTAGCCAACGAGCAACTGGAACGCTACAGCCGTCAAATAATTTTATCGCAGGTCGGCGGCAAAGGACAGAAAAAAATTTTGTCGTCGAAGGTGTTAATAATCGGCACGGGCGGCTTAGGCTCACCTGCCGCAATGTATTTGGCGGCGGCGGGCGTCGGTCATATCGGTTTGGTCGATTATGACACGGTCGATTTGTCGAACCTTCAGCGGCAGATAATTCATCAGACTTGCGACGTTGGCAGGGCGAAAATTGAATCGGGACGCGAGACGATTAACGCGCTCAATCCCGACGTGCAAGTTCACACCTACGACGAGCAAGTCACGGCGGCGAATATTCGCGACATTATCGGCGATTTGGATTACGATTTTATAATCGACGGCACGGATAATTTTCCGGCGAAATTTTTAATCAACGACGCCTGCGTTTTAATGCGCAAGCCGTTTTCGCACGCGGGGATAATTCGTTTTCAAGGGCAGACGATAACTTATGTGCCTGGTGAAAGCCCGTGTTATCGTTGCGTTTTCAATGAGCCGCCGCCGAAAGACGCGGTACCGACTTGCCGTCAAGCGGGCGTGTTGGGCGTCATGGGCGGCGTTATCGGAACGATTCAGGCGACGGAGGCTTTGAAATATATTTTGGGCGTCGGAGAATTGCTGACAGGTTATTTGCTGACTTACGACGCGCTGACGATGACTTTTCGCAAAATAAGAGTTCCACACAATCGACGTTGCAAAATTTGCGGCGAACAACCGACAATCACCGAGCTTGTCGATTACGAGCAACCGACTTGCGACTTCAAAAGGTGAACGCGATGATAATCGAGCACGCGAAAAATATTTTGCCGAACGAAGATTGCGGACTTTTGGGCGGCAGGCTTGACGGCGATAAACGAATCGTCGAAAAAATTTATTTCCTCACGAACGCGGACGCAAGCCCCGAACATTTTTCGATGAATCCTGCCGAACAATTCACGGCAGTTAAAGATATGCGCTCGCACGGTTGGCAGCTGATTGGAAATTTTCATTCGCACCCGTCATCACCCGCGCACCCGTCCGAAGAGGATAAACGCTTGGTTTTCGATACGACGTTGAGTTATCTGATTTTGTCGCTTGCACGGGAGCCGGCGTTGAAAAGTTTTCGTTTCGACCGCGAGAAAAATATTTCCGAAGAAAAAATCTGTGTGCAGTGAAATTTTTGGAGAGCGATTAACATGAGCACGAATTACAAAGAACTCAAGAAGGGCGGCTTTATGCGCCAACGTCAACCGAATTATTTTTCCATGCGGCTGAAAAGTGTCGGCGGTCATCTCACAGCGGAGCAACTCGGCACGATTCAAAGTGTCGCGACAAAATTCGGCAAAGGCTACGTTCATTTAACATCGCGGCAGGGCATTGAGATTCCGTTCATTCATCTCGACGACATTGACGCAGTTAAAAAAGTTTTGTCGGAAGGCGGCGTTCAAGTCGGAGTGTGCGGACCGCGTGTCAGGACGATTACCGCTTGTCAAGGAAATTCGATTTGTCCATCAGGCTTGATTGATACGCTGAAACTTGCCGAAGAATTCGATAAACGCTACGGCGGGCGCGAACTTCCTCACAAATTCAAATTCGGATTTACGGGTTGCCGAAATAATTGCCTCAAGGCGGAGGAGAATGACATCGGCGTCAAAGGCGGCGTCAAACCCGATTGGCACGCGGAAAATTGTACGTTCTGCGGCGTATGTCAAGCCGTTTGCCCGCAAAAAATTATTACGGTCGATAAAATTGCGCGTTCAGTCACGTTCGACGAAAATAATTGCCTCTACTGCGGCAAATGCATTAAAAGTTGTCCGTCCGATGCGTGGCAAGGGCGAAGCGGCTTTGTAATTTCTTTCGGCGGGCTTTACGGTAACAGAATTGCAGTCGGGGAAAATTTTCTGCCGATTATCTTCGACGAGGATAAACTTTATAAAATTGTAGACGCGGCGTTGAAATTTTTCGCGGACAATGCAAAATCCGGCGAGCGTTTCAGAACTATGCTTGAGCGCGTCGGTCGGGAAAATTTTATTGACATGATAACGGAGGCGGCGAGATGAACGCTGATGAATTTCTTGATATAACCGACGTCGTTTGCCCGATGACTTTCGTAAAAACCAAAGTCGTGCTTGAAGATTTGGACGACGGACAAATTTTGGAACTGCGATTAAATGACGGCGAGCCGATTCAGAATTTGCCGCGCAGTCTCAAAGACGACGGGCATAAAATTTTAGAGCTAGCGAATAACGACGACGGAACATTTACGATTTTGGTAGAAAAGGGCGGCTTGACATGAATTTTGCTACAGAATTATTGCACGGAGGACTTTTGCCCGATAAGGCGACCGGCGCGACGACGTTGCCGATTTATCAAACCGCCGCTTATAATCAAAATTCGGCTGAGGACTTGGAAAAAATTTTTTCACTTCGCAAATTGGGATTTACCTACAGTCGAATTGGCAATCCGACGACCGCAACTTTTGAGCGAAGAATTTCTGACCTTGAGCGCGGCGCGGGAGCAGTTGCCTTTTCGTCGGGCATGGCGGCAATTTCGGCGGCGATCATGAATATTGTTGAAGTCGGCGACGAAATTATTTCAAGCGCGGGGCTTTTCTGTGGCACGAGTGATCTTTTGCGCGAATTGAAAAGTTTCGGGATCAATGTTCGTTACGTCACGGATAATCGCGTTGAAAATTTTGCCGAAATCATGACGAGCAAAACGAAATTATTTTACGTCGAGACCATTGGCAACCCGAAACTTGATGTGGCGGATATTTCTTCGCTTGCCGAACTTGCCCACGAAAACAATTTGCCGCTTTTAGTAGACAGCACGGTTACGACGCCTTATCTTGTGCGACCGCTCGAATTGGGCGCGGACGTTGTGATTCATTCGACCTCGAAGATGATTAACGGCGGAGGAAATTCAATCGGCGGGATTGTCGTCGTCGGGAAAAATTTTCGTTGGGACGTTGAGAAATTTCCTAAGCTTGCCGAGTTTAAATCTTTCGGCGCGATGAAATATTTGGCACGACTTCGGGCAAAAGTGCTTGCGAATTTTGGCAGTTGCCCTTCCCCGTTCAATATTTTTCTGACAAACGTCGGGCTTGACACGCTTGCTTTGAGAATGGAAAGATCTTGCCAAAATGCTTTAACGCTTGCTTCCTTCTGCGCGGAAAATAAAAACGTCGAGGTCAATTATCCGGGCTTGAAAAACAATTTCTATCATGAGCTTGCTAAATCGCAATTCGGAAATCGTTTCGGCACGATACTTACGCTGAAATTCGGAACCAAAGAAAAAGCATTCGGATTTTTGAATTCGTTGCGGTTTGCGTTGAAAGCGTCAAACATAGGCGATGCGCGGACATTAGTCATTCACCCCGCATCGACGATTTATCTTCATTCAAGCGAAACGGAAAAATTAAATGCCGGCGTCACCGATGATTTGGTTCGCGTGAGCGTCGGTATTGAATATATAGTTGACTTACTTGATGATTTTGGACTGGCATTATCAAAAACTTGGTAAGAGAAGCGGAAAAACGCTTCAGACTTTCGATGAAAGCTATAGAGAGCTGAAACAAAATCGAGTGTATCATGTTATTCAATCCGAACACCATTCGACAAAAATTAACATATTGAAAGAAAATGAGCTGGCGACAATAATCGCTGATGCGCTTCTGGGTGAACCATACGCCGTTCAATTAGTTGCTCGTTCCTCTGGTAATAATTTGGAAATGGAAAAAGATTTGGAATTGATGTCCGAACTTGATAAAGACGAAATCGGTCTGGGTCAATGAGCGACATGAACAGATGAAAATCTTCTTCCTTGCCATTATGTGGCCCGTTGCGGCAGTGTCAAGCAGATTGTTTAAGTAGAAAAAGTTAGCGGTCGAATTTATCAAATAGAGCGGCGAGGCGCTCGTCCAAAAGCAGTTGATT
>CAJOHG010000117.1 GCA_905234395.1 uncultured Selenomonadaceae bacterium | reverse complement strand
CAAATCTCCTGCCGATTCGTTCTGCGCGGCGACGTGTCGACTTTGCACGCCGATTTTTTTTATGAAACGCTTCTCGACAATTTGATCGTTGTATTCAATTTGCGCGGGCAAGTATGACGAGATCGCCCTAATCTTTGCAAACATTGCAGACCTCCAAAAAATTTTTTGACTTCGCGAACATTCTAGCACATATGCCGCAAAAAAAATAAGCCCTGCGAGATTCAGAGCTTAAAAAATTTTTGCGTGCGATTATTTTTTCTCAACATCGACTTTATCGGCGGGCGCGTCCAAAAGTTTTTCTTCGCGATATTCTTGGAGCTTCTTGTCCTGCTTAAGAACGTCGTCGCCTGCGGACTGCGGCTTTTCAATCGGGAACGTGATGACTTTCAAAGCTTTAATCGTCTTCCACGCACCGATCTCCAAAAGTTCGGCGTCGCGCGGTTCACTCTCGTTGGCGCATTTATGCCACTTGCCTTCGTCGTCCTGGAAATACATTTCAAATTCAAGCTGGAAGTGCTTTTCGTCGGCGTATTTGACGTGGAATTTGCCCGCGCTGTATTTGAGTCCGCGTTCCTCGTATTTTTTAATCATGTCGTCGAGACGCGGCGAAACAACGTCGGAAATTTTTTCGAGCGTCATGTTCGGGCGAAACAGATCGATGAAGAAATTTTTAGCCGCTTCGACAAGGTCAACGACCATTTCGATTTTGTTTTCCAATGCCATTTCAATTCACCTCGCTCAAACGGTAAGCTCAAGTTCTTTCTCGTAACGTTCGGTAACGTCGCTCTCTTTGGCGGTCAAGCCTTCCTTGGCCCAAGCAGGAACTTCGGACTCGTCGATTTCGCGGACGGTGGTTTTTTCGACCCATTTGCCGTTCTCTTTGTAGTAGAGCTTGTGCACGAGACGCATGACGTTGCCTTCGACGCTGGAGAAAAGTTTTGCCGCATAGTCGACGATGCCGGTTTCCTTGAGCACGGTCTGAAGTTTGGGCAGGAATTCTTTGAGCCAATTTTCGACTTCCTGCCAATTAGCCACGACCAGTGCGCCGCCGACTAAGGCACCCAACCCAATCAAAAGCGGAATCATTTTATCTACCTCCTGTTTTTGAAACTGCGCGGTCATTTTAACCGAAAATATCAATTCAAGCAAGAGACTTTTAACGTAATTCAAACTCCAACGATAATCGGCAAAATCATCGGGCGCAAACGTGACGCTTAACCCTGCGAATGTGCTTTGCAACCGATTCAAACTTCAACGATAATCGGCAAAATCATCGGGCGCAAACGTGACGCTTAACCCTGCGAATGTGCTTTGCAACCGATTCAAACTTCAACGATAATCGGCAGAATCATCGGACGGCGGCGAGTCTGCTCGAAAAGAAATTGCGCCAATGCGTCGCGGATGTTCAGCTTAATCGTCATCCAATCGGAAACTTGATCGTCCTTGCAACGCCTTAATACGTGGAACACTCGACTGCGAGCCTCGTCCATGAGTTTTTCTGATTCGCGAACGTAAACAAAGCCGCGCGAGACAATATCGGGTCCCGAAATGATTTTTCCCAATGCGCGATTCATCGTCACGACGACAATCAAAATGCCGTCCTGCGAAAGTTGACGACGGTCGCGAAGGACAATGTTGCCAACATCTCCGACGCCGAGCCCGTCAACCATGATGACGCCCGCATTAACATGACCGGCAACTTTGCCGCTGTCGCGAGAAAGTTCAATGACCGCACCATTTTCCGCAACGATGATATTTTCGCGATTCATGCCCATTTCTTCGGCAAGTTTGGCGTGCGAAAAAAGATGATGCAATTCTCCGTGGACGGGCATAAAAAATTTCGGCTTAATCAGATTGTGAATCAAGCGCAATTCATCACGCGCGGCGTGTCCGGAAACGTGAATTCCTTCGTCGCGGCGATGAACGACGTTTGCTCCGAGCCTCAACAGATTGTCGACGGTCTTTGCAACGAGTTTTTCATTGCCGGGTATCGGCGTCGCGCTGATAATCACGGTGTCGCCGGGTATCACGTCAACTTGACGGTGGTCGCTCATTGCCATGCGAGTCAACGCGCTCATTGGTTCGCCTTGACTGCCCGTCGTGATGATGACGATTTTGTTCGCGGGATAATTTCTGATGTCTTCAATGTCGATTATGGCACCTTCGGGCGCGTGAAGATAGCCGAGTTCAAGGGACGTTGCAACGACGTTTACCATACTGCGTCCGAGAATTGCCACGCGTCGACGATAGCGAATTGCCGTATCAATCGCCTGTTGAATTCGGTGCACGTTCGAGGAAAAAGTCGCAACGATAATTCTGCCCGACGCATTTTGAAAGACGCGATTAAAAGCCGTGCCGACGGTGCGTTCGCTGGGCGTGTGACCTTCCTTTTCGGCGTTAGTCGAATCAGCCATCAACAGCAAAACTCCTCGTGCTCCCAAATCGGCGAATCGGCGGAAGTCGGTCATTTTGCCGTCAATGGGCGTGTAGTCGAGTTTGAAGTCGCCGGTGTGAACAATCATTCCGACGGGCGTTTTAATCGACAGTCCGACAGAATCGGGTATCGAGTGATTGACGCGAATGAAACCGACGCTGAAACAACCGATCATTACAATTTCGCCGCCGGAGACCGCACGCAGGTTTTTGCATTCAACGCCGTCCTCTTTGAGCCGTCCCGATAAAATTCCGAGCGTGAGTCGCGTGCCATAGACGGGAACGGTTAATTTTTTCAAGATGTATGGCAACGCTCCGATGTGATCTTCGTGTCCGTGCGTCAGAACGATTGCCTTCAAACAGTGTTTGTTTTCGATAACGTAAGAAATGTCGGGGATAACCAGGTCAATGCCGAGCATATCGTTTTCGGGGAACATCAAGCCCGCGTCGATCATGATCATTTCGTCGCCGTAGCGGATTATCGTCATATTTTTTCCGATCTCGCCCAATCCGCCCAGCGGGATAATTTTTAGCTTGTTATCACCTCGTTGGTCGCTTCTCAAATAAAATCTCCTCCTTATTGCAAAAATTTTATTACGCATTACGCGTTGATTTCCGAACATTAACGTTAAGAATATTTTAGCAAATCGAAGGAGTCAATGCAATTTGAATTTTAACCTCCCGACGCGAGAATTTTAAGGAGATGAATCTGCCCGAAAATAAAACAGCGTCTGTAATGAA
>CAJOHG010000116.1 GCA_905234395.1 uncultured Selenomonadaceae bacterium | reverse complement strand
TGACGAAATTACTTTTATCCCGAACGTTTTTTATATCGCGCCGCGCGACAAAGCTTGAGTCGAAAAAATTTTTTACCTGCCGTCAAACGCGGCAGATTTTTTTTTTGCCATATGATACAATAGCCGCGAAAATTTTTTGTAAAGGAGTGAGTGGTATGTCTGTAGGGAAATTTATGTTCATATGCTTTGCGGGTTTGCTTTTGAATTTGCTCGGCTCGTCGGTCGCCGAAATTTTTAACCTGCCCATTTTCCTCGACACGAGCGGCACAATTTTTATCGCGGCACTGGGCAGTTACATGCCGGGCATTGCGGTCGGTTTCCTTACAAATCTCCTCAAATCTCTGTTCGACTCGCATCAAATGTATTACGCCTCGTTCAGTATCATCATTGCGATTTTTACAACCGTCATGGCGCGGCGCGGTTTCTTCCTGAGTCTCGGCAAAGTCATTCTTCTCATACCTCTGATTGCAATTTTTATGGGGTGTTGCTCGGTCAACATCGAAAATTTTTTGCACTCGTCAAGCTTAATCCAAAGTTTCAGTGAGTTTAATACGAGTTTCGTGGAACATTTCAGCATTGAAATTATCGACAAAACCATAACGGTTTTGCTGGCGTTCCTCCTCCTCAAGAAAACGCCCAATGACATAAAAAAATCCTTCCGCACTCTCGGACAAAGGCAGGCTCCTCTTTCCGAAGAAATGAAACGCGCCGTCGACAACGAAGATTATTTGTCGTCGTCACTACGCACCAAGTTACTTTTGATTTTAATGTTGAGCTCGTTCTTTGTCTCGTTCTCGATTGCATTTATCAGCTACCAGATTTTTAAGGACGCCGCTTTGGGTGAGCGTATAAAGTCCGTGAGCGGGATAACGACCGTCATTTTGAGCGAACTCAATCCCGCGCAGATTGACAACTTTGTAAATCACGGGCGCGACGATAAAAATTACAGGGCGGTCGAGAGCAAACTCTACACACTGAAAAATACCAACCCCGAATTAAGATATATTTACGTTTACAGATTTTCGGAGGCGGGTTGCCAAGTTGTCTTCGACATTGACACGACGAGCGGTTTCACGGGCGATGCGCCGGGCGAGATTATCGAGTTTGATCCTGCCTTTCTCAAGTACAAAGACGATTTAATTGCCGGCAGACCAATTCCGCCGATTATTTCCAATGACGAATACGGGCGTTTGCTGACGATTTACAAGCCGCTTTACGACGACAAAGGCAAGTGTCAATGTTATGCGGCGGTTGATTTGTCGCTCGAATCACTCACCGAAGAAACGGGCGATTTCGTTATCCGCCTGCTGACGTTGTTTGTCGGTTGCTTTATATTTATCTTCGTGCTGGGCTTGTGGTTCATTGAGAATAACATAATCCTGCCGCTGAACACGATGGCTTATTGTGCGCGGAGCTTTTCCTACGACAACGCTTCCGAACGCCAAAAGAATATGGAACTGATAAAGAGCTTGAAAATCACGACGGGCGACGAGATAGAAAATTTGTACTCGGCACTGATTAGGTCGGCGGAAAATGTCGCGCGGTATCTGGAGCATTTGCAGATGGCGAAAGTTCAAGTGGCGAATATGCGCGTTAAGGTTTTCGCAATGGACGAACTCGCGCACAAGGATTCATTGACGGGCGTTCGGAATAAGACGGCTTATGTCGGCATGACAAACAAGCTTGACCAGAAAATTTCGGAGGGCAGCGCGAACTTTTGCATTGTGATGATTGACGTGAACTTTCTTAAAAAGGTCAATGACACGTACGGGCACGAACGCGGCAATGAGTATTTGATTAACGCCTGCAGATTGGTTTGTTCGGTTTTCGGCGAGGAGCATGTTTATCGAATCGGCGGCGATGAATTTGTCGTCATTGTCGAGGGCGAGAAAGTTTCGCTGTGTAAATACTTCGTGAATCAATTCAAAGCCGAGATGAACCGCAAGGCTAACAATGCGTTGTTGCAGCCTTGGGAAAAAATTTCGGCGGCGGTCGGGCTTGCGTTTTACGAGGCGGATAATGATAAAAGTGCGGACGAAGTTTTCAAGCGCGCGGACGATTTAATGTACAAGAACAAATTGGCGATGAAGGCTCAGCGCACCGACTGAAAAAATTTTTACCTGTCACGTCAAAATTTTTGGCGCGGCAGATTTTTTTTGCGCTGTGTGTTATAATGACTGAAATTTTTATGTATTAAGGAGCGCGTTCATTGCAATTACTTTACAACTTGGCGGCGATACTCGTCGTGATACTAATTATCCCTGTGTTCATGATTCGTTCGATACGCGAGCGCGGCTTTGTCGAGCGAATCAGACAGAGCTTTGGATTTTTCCCGAAGGGCGCACTTGACCCCGTTGCGAAAAAAAATTGTATCTGGGTACACGCGGCGTCGGTCGGCGAAATCGTGGCGACAAGCCCGCTCATCAAAGAATTCCGCCGCGAATTTCCCAAGTCACCAATTTTAGTCTCGGTCGTGACGACAAGCGGCTACGAAATGGCGAACCGAATCATCAAAGACGCCGACAGCATAATCTATTTTCCGTTGGACTTGCCGTTTGTCTCGGCGTCGGTGTTCAAAAAAATCTTCCCGCGCGTATTTCTGAACGTCGAGACGGAACTTTGGCCAAACTTTTTGAAGGCGGCGCGAGAAAATCAAGTGCCGGTGATGATGGTCAACGGGCGCATATCGGAAAAGAGCGTCAAGCGTTATAAGTACATGTTCTCGATATTGCGCGACATGATAGGCACGGTGAAACTTTTCGCGATGGCGTCGGGCGTCGACGCGGGCTTTGTCAAGCAGCTTGGCGCACCGCCCGAACTCGTGACGGTCACGGGCAACACGAAGTTTGATCAAACTTATACAGACGTAACCGACGCGCAACGGCAAAAGATTTTATCAGACATGGGTTTGACGAACGCTGAGGAAATTTTTTTGGCGGGCAGTACTCATCGCGGCGAGGAAAATTTTGTACTCAAGGCGTTCAAAGCGATTCGCGAGAATCATCCGAAGGCGCGGCTTATAATTGCTCCGCGCGAACTTTTGCGAACTCGTGAAGTCGTGGCTCTGTGCAAGGCGGCGGGTTTTACCGTCGGCACGCGAACCGAATTGCAAAAGCGTCCGCCCGCGAACGAGGACATTATTATCCTTGACACAATCGGCGAACTTGGGCAGGTTTACAGCGTCGGCAATGTGATTTACGTTGGCGGCAGTTTGGTTTCGCACGGCGGGCACAATATCCTTGAACCGGCGGCGCACGGCAAAGCGATTATCGTTGGGCACCACATGGAAAATTTCAAGGACTTGC
>CAJOHG010000115.1 GCA_905234395.1 uncultured Selenomonadaceae bacterium | reverse complement strand
AAGAATTACAGGCTGTCGACTTGACTTGACTATTCGCGCTCTATAAAATAAAAACAGCCTCGGCAAAACGTCGGGGCTTATTTTTTTACAAGTGCTCTTCCAATTTCAAGATGATGTCGCGCAATTCGGCAGCTCGTTCAAATTCCAACGCCTTCGATGCCTCTCGCATTTGAGCCGTCAAACTCTTGACAAGGTTGCGTTTCTGCGCGGGCGACAATTTTTTTATCAGCTCGCTCGCCGATTGAGACTTCTTGCCCGATTTTTTCAGCGGCAAATCAATCAGCGGTGCTATCGGCTTTTCAATCGTGCGTGGCGTCACGTGATGAGCCGCGTTGAATTCCTGCTGAATCTTTCTGCGCCGTGCAGTCTCGTCCATTGCCCGCCGCATTGAGTCCGTCACTTTGTCCGCGTACAAAATAACTTTGCCGTGAACGTTTCTTGCCGCGCGTCCGATTGTCTGAATTAACGACGTGTCCGAACGCAAAAATCCTTCTTTGTCCGCGTCCAAAATTGCAATCAGCGAAACTTCCGGCATGTCCAAACCTTCGCGCAACAAATTTATTCCGACAAGCACGTCGAATTTTCCGGCTCGCAAGTCGTGGATAATTTCCGCTCGTTCCAATGTCACAACGTCCGAATGCAAATATTTCACGCGAATTTTCACGCCGCCGAGGTAGTCCGTCAACTCTTCGGCGAATTTTTTTGTCAACGTCGTGATTAAAACTCGCTCGTTCATTTTGACGCGTTCACCAATCTCTGCGATTAGGTCGTCGATTTGATTTTCAATCGGGCGCACTTCTACAATCGGGTCAAGCAAGCCCGTCGGTCTGATGATTTGTTCAACGGTGTTTTGCGATTCGTTCAGCTCGTAAGCGGCAGGCGTCGCGCTCACGCAAATTATCTGCCCGATTTTTTCCGTGAACTCGTCAAATGTCAGCGGTCTGTTGTCGCGCGCGGAAGGCAGTCTGAATCCGTTTTCTATCAGCGAATTTTTCCGCGATTGGTCGCCCGCGTACATTGCTCGAAGTTGCGGCAAAGTTACATGCGATTCGTCGACGACTGTCAAAAATTTTTCGGGAAAGTAATCAATCAGCGTGAAAGGCGGTTCTCCTGCATTGCGTCCCGTCAAATGTCGCGAGTAGTTTTCTATGCCGGTGCAATAGCCCATTTCGTGAATCATTTCCAAATCAAAACGCGTGCGCTGTTCGATTCGTTGAGCTTCGATTAATTTTCCTGCCGCCGTGAATTTTTCAACTTGCTCGGCTAATTCGGCGCGAATATTTTTTTCTGCACGCTCCAAATCGTCAACGTCGGTCACGTAGTGCGATGCAGGGAAGATAAAAATTTCGTCGCGGCGTCCGATGATTTTGCCCGTAAGAATCTCGAACTCGGAAATTTTGTCGATCTCGTCGCCGAAAAGTTCAATGCGCAATGCCCGACCGTTGTAGCCCGCCGGTGTGACTTCAACCACGTCGCCGCGCACTCTGAAATTTCCGCGCTCAATGATGATGTCGTTGCGTTCGTAGCGAATCTCAATCAGTCGTCGCAAAATTTTTTCACGCGGAATGACTTGCCCAACCTTCAAATGCAAAAGGAGCTTGTGATAACTTTCGGGACTGCCCAAGCCGTAAATGCACGAGACGCTTGCAACAATAATCACGTCGCGGCGTTCAAATAAACTGCACGTGGCGGAATGGCGCATTTGGTCAATCTCGTCGTTAATCGAGGCGTCCTTTTCAATGTAAGTATCGGTCGCGGCAATGTAAGCTTCGGGCTGATAATAATCGTAGTAGCTGACGAAATAGCCGACGTAATTTTCCGGAAAAAAAGTTTTGAATTCGGCGGCGAGTTGAGCGGCTAAAGTTTTATTGTGCGCGATGACAAGCGTCGGCAACTGAACTTGCTCAATGACTTTTGCGATTGTGAAAGTTTTTCCTGTGCCCGTCGCGCCGAGCAAAACTTGTGAACTCAAGCCCGCGTCGAGACCCTCAACAAGTGATTCAATGGCTTGCGGTTGATCGCCCGTCGGTTGGAACGTCGACACGACTTTGAACTTTTTATTGAGCAAAGTAACGCCTCCAAACTGCATTTAGCTTTGAGCTTTGAGCTTTGAGCTTTAAGCTTTGAGCTTTGAGTTTTTTTCCTTAAAGCTTACAGCTTAAACCTTAAAGCTTAATTCATTGCGCATTTCGCATTACGCATTGAATTTCCTGCGCGGACAAGACAGTTTTTGACAAAGACAAGACGCGCGAATATAATTGAAACGCAATTTCTAACTGAAATAAGAGGTGTGGCGGCAATGGATTTCGGAACAGCTTCAGCAGGCGAGGCGTGCGGCGTCTTCGGCATGTACGACTTGAACGGCGGCGACGTGGCTCAAACGATTTACTACGGACTTTATGCACTGCAACATCGCGGACAGGAAAGTGCAGGTATCGCGGTGACAGACACTTCCAATCGTGACGACAAAGTTTTTGCTCACAAAGATTTGGGACGCGTCAACGAAGTTTTCAACGCAGAAAATCTTGCCGCGTTAAAAGGCAACCTCGGTGTCGGACACGTGCGCTATTCGACTGCAGGAGCTTCAACCCGCGAAAATTCTCAACCGCTCGTTCTCGCATATCTCAAAGGCACGTTGATGCTTGCTCATAACGGCAACCTGGTTAATGCTCCGACTCTGCGACGTGAATTGGCGATGAGCGGCGCAATTTTCCAGACGACGACTGACACTGAAACCATTGCTTATCACATTGCCCGCGAACGCGTTAAATCTCGTTCGGTGCAAGAGGCGACTGTCCGTGCTCTGCGAAAAGTTCAAGGCTCCTATTCGCTCGTCGTTGCCAGTCCGCGAAAATTGATCGGTGCTCGTGACCCGTGGGGATTTCGTCCGCTTGTTATCGGCAAAATCGACAACGCTTATATCATCACGTCGGAGACCTGCGCACTTGAGACAATCGACGCCGAATTTGTCCGCGACGTTTTGCCCGGCGAAGTCGTCACGATTTTTCACAACGGCAGGATTGAATCGAACATGGAACTTGCCTTGCCCGATGAAAAAGTTGCACGTTGTATTTTCGAGTACATTTATTTTTGCAGACCCGACACGACTTTTGACGGCATGAGCGTCACGCAGTCGCGAATCATTGCCGGGAAACTTTTGGCGAAAATTCATCCCGTCGACGCCGATTTAGTCGTTGGCGTTCCCGAATCGGGCAATATGGCGGCAGTCGGCTATTCAATGGCGTCGGGCATTCCTTACGGTATCGCTTTTACGAAAAATACTTACGTCGGCAGAACTTTTATTAAGCCGCAACAATCCAGCCGAATTCAAAGCGTTAAGGTCAAGCTCAACGTTTTGCGCGACGTTGTCAAAGGTAAGCGGCTCGTCATGATTGATGATTCGATTGTTCGCGGC
>CAJOHG010000114.1 GCA_905234395.1 uncultured Selenomonadaceae bacterium | reverse complement strand
CTCCGACTCGACGATTTTAAAAGACAGCCCGCACGTCAAAAGTCTCGGCTTTGTCGATTCGGATAGCAAAATGGTTGATTTGGAAATTCGCGATTGGCTCACGCGGCAGGGCGAGACGGCTTTTCTCGGAGCAATCGACGCGAATTTTAAAGACGTGCGAGTTTTCGGCGTGTCGAGTTTCGGCAGACCGCCCGATATTCATAAACGCCTTGCGCGAGTTCGACCTCACCGAGTTTTGGATCCGCTCATGTGGATGCTCGCGGGCGAAGGAATTATCCCGACGATTTAGACAGGAGGAATTAAAATTGTGAACGAAAAAGATTTAAAGCGCATACTCAAGCCGATTTACATTGTCATTGAAAAGCTTGTGCCGACAAATCGCTCGCTGCTCGACTTCACGAACGAAAAGGCAATCGGCTCCGGCATGAAACGTTCGGTTTACAAGGTAAAATTTTTGGACAAGGCGGAGAAAAGCAGTTACCAAGTCACGAGCGTGACGCTGATTGAGTTCGAGAAACATTTAAAGGGCTTGCAACTCGGCAAGGCGGACGAGGAGCAACTTTTGAAGGAGGCAAATAAACTTCTCGACAACGCCAAAAAGCAACTCGAAAAAGTTTATGGCGAAGTGCGCCGCTACATAGTGACAAAGGAATTGCGCAACGATTGCCTCAAGGAAAATTATCGCAAAATCCCTTCCATGAACGACGCGCAGAACGCCGCCATTTCGCAGGAAATTTTTTCAATGGCGATAGACGCCGTCAACAAGAGCGAAGATCACAATATCGAGGACGTGGAGGCGGAGTTCAATAAAATAAATTACATAGCGACCGCGCTTTTCAACATAGCCGCCGCCAACTCCGCGCCCGTCGAAGTCGAAAAAACTCCCGCGCCCGCGAAAGCTCCCGCGCAGAAGAAACCGCAAAAAAAATCTTTCCTCGACAGGTTTTTCTAAACATTTAGCACTCATAACTTTATACACGATAAAAAAAACTCTCAAGCACAAAGCCTGAGAGTTTTTGAATTTTATAGGGTAGGTATTGGCAAAAATTTTACTCGCCTTTAAGCAGGGCAGTCGACGCCCAAACGTCGGTTGATTTGTAAATCGCGGTGCCGGCAACCAAAATATTTGCGCCCGCCTCGCGCAGAGCTTGTGCATTTTCAATCGTGACGCCGCCATCGACTTCCAAAAAGCAGTTGTAATCGTTTTCGCGAATCATATTGTGCAGGCGTTTAATTTTGTCGAGCGAATGTTTAAGCAAAGGTTGACCCGCCGCGCCCGGTATCGCCGTCATGAGCAGGACAACATCAACATCGTACAAAAGCTCCTCGACCATGCAAAGCGGCGTTGCCGGATTGAGCGCGACGCCCGCTTTGGAGCCTGCGCCCTTGATTTTGTGGACGACGCTTTGAGCTTGATCCGTTGCCTCAATGTGGAACGTGATTAAATCCGCGCCCGCCTGCGCGAACTCCACAATTTTATCTTCGGGCTTTATCGTCATCAAATGCGCCTCAAGTACCGCGTCCGTGACAGGGCGCAAACTCTTCACGACGTGCGAGCCAACCGTTATATCGGGCGAAAAAACTCCGTCGCCAACTTCGATATGAATCTGCTCAACGCCCGCGTCCGTCACGTGCTTTACTTCGTCTGCCAAATGTGCAAAATCAGCCGACAACAGCGACGCCGCCAACATTTCTTTTTTATATTGCGAAAGACGCTTCGATAGGCTAAAATGCTAATTGTCCATTAACAGTAGCCTTCGAGGCGTCTTCCGTGTTCATTTTAACGTCTCGTCGGCAGGTTGTCAAAATTTTGGAGGCATTATCATGAAAAATAAAGCAAACCTTTTCAAGCTGTTACGCGAGTCATGCGAGACGCCGCGAGAAGTATTCGCAGTCGAGGAAATGATTCGTAAGGTCGAAGGCAAAATGCCGCTGATTGAAAGCGTCAGTGATACGCAGAAAAAATTCGCGGGATTTAAGTTCTACAGGAAAAAGAGCAACAACTACTGTTGCGCCGTCAGTTTACACCGTTTCATTTGGATTTACTTCAACGGCGAAATTCCCGAAGGTTACGATATTCACCACCGCGATTTCAATCACGACAACAACGATCTTGCGAATCTTGAGCTTATAACGAAAGATGAGCACCAAAAAATTCACGCGGCAGTTAAATCGACGCGTCGCCCCGCTAAAAAGTCGACATTCATTTGCACGGTTTGCGGTTGTGGATACGAGGCTCCGAACAGGGGCAACAACGCGTATTGCTCCGCCGAATGCAAGAAAAAAAGTAAACTTAAAACTTGTACCTGTGAAAATTGTGGGAATGAATTTTCTGCAACAATCGGCAGTTCCCAAAAATTTTGCTCTAAGTCTTGTTATTACCAATACCGTCGACGGTATGAAATTAAAAAATGCCCTGTTTGTGGCAAGGAATTTAAAATTCACCCTTCGCGCAAAAAAATATACTGCTCAAGCAAATGTTTCGCTTCAACCGTAAAACTGCGCGAACCTCGGACGTGTGCTTATTGCGGCAAGGAATTTTCTGCACGAATCAACGGCGACCAAAGATTTTGTTCTGATGAATGTTCTCGAAATGCTCGTCAAGTACGTGAAACTAAAACTTGCCCGATTTGCGGTAAAGTGTTTTCCACTGTCAAATCACGTGGAAAAAAATACTGTTCGCCTAAGTGTTACCACGAATCACGGCGTAAAAAATAGTTTGTCTTCGTTTTAATTTTTTTGCCCCGCCGTCGAATTTAATCGTGATGTGACCGAGATTCATCAAATTTTTCTGGACTTCGGAGCCGACCTTGATAATTTTGAACTCGTGACCGCCGATTTTGTAAACGTCGCCGGGCTTAATCATGCCGCTGAGTTCGTTGCCGGTGTGCATAACGCAAGCGTCGCGCAATTCGGGAAGTGCAAGCGACTCTTCAAACATGATAATCATCTTTGCGGCGGCGATAAAATCTTAATCGCCAAACCGAGCAACTTTGCTTGAATAAATCTTTTCTGCCATTGTATAATTACCTGCCTTTATGTTTTTACGCGAGCGTTTATTGCTCGTCTTTTTTTATGATTCGTAAAGTCCAAAACTTGCAAGCCAAGCGAGGATAACGGAAATTGGACCTGTGATAAATCTCGAATACAAAACGGAAGGAACGCCGCCTTCGACAGCTTCAGCCTCTGACAAGCCCAAGCCGACAGGTACGAAGTCGCAAGCGCATTGAGCGTTGATAGCGAACAGCGCGGGCAATGCCAAATGCGGCGGGATATTCCCTTCGCCAATCTGAACGCCGATTAACATTGAGACGAACGCCATAAACGGGAGAATTGTTCGGATAATCGTATTGATTGAGTCGCGCCCAGCTTGATAGAAAATGGAGACGATACCAAAAAAAAACGACCAACTAACAGCCGAATATTGCAGAAAACGCTCCGATAAGCTACAATGTTACTGCTAAATAAACACAAGCTATCGAGGCGT
>CAJOHG010000113.1 GCA_905234395.1 uncultured Selenomonadaceae bacterium | reverse complement strand
GACCTTGGAACGGCAAACACACTCGTGCACGTCAAGGGTCGTGGGATTGTCCTGCGTGAACCTTCAGTCGTTGCGATAAAAAATGATACCGGCGAAGTGTTGGCTGTCGGCGAAGAGGCAAAGCAAATGATCGGTCGAACGCCCGGCAACATAATTGCAATTCGTCCGCTTAAAGACGGCGTCATTGCCGATTTCGACGTGACACAAGCAATGCTACGCTATTTCATTCGCAAGGCAATGAATTCCAAATCGTTCGTGCGTCCAAGAGTAGTCGTCGGAGTTCCTTCGGGCGTGACGGAAGTCGAGAAACGTGCAGTCATTGACGCGGCAACACAGGCAGGAGCTCGCGAAGCTTATCTGATTGAAGAACCAATGGCGGCGGCAATCGGTGCAGGACTTCCCGTCGAAGAGGCTACCGGCAACATGGTTGTCGACATCGGCGGCGGCACCACTGAAATTGCCGTTATATCGCTCGGCGGTATCGTCGTGAGCAAATCCATTCGCATTGGCGGCGACGAAATGGACTCATCAATCATTCAATACATCAAGCGCATGTACAACTTGATGATTGGCGAACGCACTGCCGAAGAAATTAAAGTAAAAATCGGCACGGCAATTATCACAACCGATAAAGAAAAGTCCATGCTGATTCGCGGACGCGATCTTGTCACGGGCTTGCCAAAGACTATCGAGGTTAAATCCAGCGAAATTCGCGATGCATTGGGCGATCCGATTTTCAAAATCGTCGACGCGGTTAAAGGCACTCTTGAACGAACTCCGCCCGAACTTGCGGCAGACATCATGGATCACGGCATAATGATGACGGGCGGCGGCGCGTTGTTGGCGAATCTTGACAAACTCATTTCAAAGGAAACGAATATGCCGGTTATCGTTGCCGACGACGCATTGAGTTGCGTTGGCGAAGGAACAGGTCGCGCACTCGAAAACGTAAATTTGCTTAAGCGGGTTATCATCACTTCCAAAAAGCTGAGACAATGAGCAATAAAGTTCACAAAGAGAAAAAGACAGGCAAAAAAATCGTCGCGCTGATTTTTGTATTTATCAGCGTGTTTTGTTGTGTATTCTTCGCCGCGCGTGGCAAGTTCAAAACTCCTGCCGGTGACAACGCCGCAATGACAATCGTATCGCCATTTCAACGCGCGTTCTCGTGGGCAGGCAGTCAGTTGGCATTCATTAAAAATACCGTCACGGAAATTTCTCAACTTCATGAGCAGAACAAACTGCTCCGCGCGGAAGTCGAAATTCTGCGTGCACAAAACTTAACTGCGTCGGAATATGCGTCGGAGAATCAACGACTGCGGAATTTGCTCGGCTACAAACAATCGGCAGTTCAATTCGATTTGGTTGCGGCAAGTGTCATCGGTCGCGAGTCGTCGTCGTGGTCAAGCGTCATCGTCATCAATCGCGGCACTCTTGACGGCGTCGCAAACAATATGCCCGTCGTAACTGAAATGGGTCTGGTCGGTCACGTGATGGAAGCAAGCTTTAATTCGTCGAAAGTTCAGTTGCTGATTGATCCGCGCTCATCGGTCGGCACATTGATTCAGCGTGCAGAGTCTCGCGTTGCCGGCATTGTCGAAGGCGACATCAAAAATCCAAATCGCCCGCGCATGGTCAACATCCCGAAAGATTCTGACGTGCAAGTTGATGATATGGTCGTCACGTCGGGATTCGGCGGCGTCTATCCGAAAGGCATCGTCGTCGGCAAAGTCGCTGAAGTTCACAACGCGGAAGGCGGTCTTTTGAAATTCTGCTCGATTGATACTTCCGTTGACTTCCAAAAGCTCGAAGACGTTGCAGTTATCGTTGCAAGCCGTGAAGCTCCGCCCGAACCGATTCAACCGCCGCAACAAACGCCCGGCACTGAAACTGACCCGCAAGAGACTGCCGCAAAACTTGAGGCGGCTAAACAACAGATTCTCGACGCGCAACAACAGCAACTTCAACAGGCACGCGAACAGGCAGGACTTCCGCCGACTGAATCTGCACCGCCGCAAAATTCGGAGCCGTATGTTGACACGCAGGGCGAACAACTTGATCGCGAATACTCGGAACCATACGTTGACGCGCAAGGCGGACAATCTTCCGAGGAGGCGGCGCGATGAAAGTTTTCGGGCTGTGGGCAATACTGATTGTCCTTAGCTACGCCCTGCAAACTTCGCTGTTGACGTTTATCAGTTTCGACGGTTTCAGCGCGAATTTGATGCTCCTTTTGACGGTTTCGGTTGCTTATCTGCGCGGCTACAAAGTCGGAGTATTTTTCGGCTTTATCGTGGGAATATTGCAGGATTTAACGACGGGCTCATATTTCGGCTTGGCGACGTTCAGCTATATGACGGTCGGCTTGGTCTTCGGAAGATTCTCCGTCAATCTTTTCCGCGAACAATCACTTTTGCCCGTGATAAGCGCGTTGCCCGCATTGGCTCTTCATTTCGCGGTGATGATAATTTTTTTGTTGATGCTCGGTCGACAGATTGACTTTGTGCGATTCGTGAAGTTTGACTTCTGGCCTACGGCGATAATGCAGGTCGTGCTCGCCTATCCCGTGTACAGAATTGTACATTCACTTAACGAATACACCAAGCAACAACGTTAGACTGACTATAAAATTGTTTTTATAACAGGAGGTATGCACATGCGAATAGCCACGATGACTTTAAACGTCTATGACAACTACGGGAATATGCTCCAAAAATACGCGCTTTATCGCACGCTGAAAAAGTACGCTGATTTTGTGGAAGTCCTGTGGCATCCCGTAACAAAACCTTTCTATCCTTATACATTGGAATTGAATGGTCAAGCGGAAGGAATTTTGCGAGGTCCGGCGTTTCGATGCGTCCGTGAATTCAGGCTCAAGCAATTCAGCGATGCTACCATGCGCACGCGTTTTGACATACGATATCTGGAAGATCTTGCCGATGAGTACGATTTTTTCGTCGTCGGCTCCGACCAAGTGTGGAATCCCGAATTTAAAGTTCCCAACAGATTTTTGGACTTTGCGCCGCGCGAAAAACGTATTGCTTACGCCGCGAGCATTGTTGTTCCCGAACTTCCCGAAGATGTCAAAGAAATTTACCGCGAAAAAATTTCCGAAATGCCGCATGTGTCTCTGCGTGAAAAAGAAGGTTGCGATCTTGTCGAAGAACTCACGGGCAAACGTCCGTTACATGTCCTCGATCCCGTCTTCCTCCTTACAGATAATGAATGGCGCGAAATTGCAAAACGACCGTTGTGGCTCGACCAAAAAAAATATGAACGCGGTTACGTGCTTACTTATTTCTTTAGCGGCAATCCTCCCGAACAGGCTAAATTGCTTGCAACCAAACTCGGTTTGCCCTTGATAAATCTTCTTGATCCCAACAATTTCAATCATTACTCGACGAGCATAGAAGAATTTATCTAGAGCGTGTTCACACTATGGAAAATAGAAAATAAAGCTGATAAAATGAAGTCATGAAAATCACACAAGAACAATATGAAAAGATAGAAAAATAT
>CAJOHG010000112.1 GCA_905234395.1 uncultured Selenomonadaceae bacterium | reverse complement strand
TACGCGCTGAACGGGTCATCGTCAAGCGCACGCCCTGCGCGGAAGACCGCCTCGCGCGGCGAAGTCGTCCACTCTGAACGCATTCCCATTTGCTTTAACATCGTCGTCACTGATTCGCACGTGTTGAAGTCGTCGTCGACAATCAGCGCACGCAGATTATCCAACTCTTGAATCGGGACTTGCTTGACGTTCTTTTGAAGGCGCAAGTCAAGCGTAACGGTGAACTCGGAGCCTTTGTCCTTCTCGCTCTCAACGGAAATATCGCCGCCCATAAGCTCAACCATTTTTTTTGTTATCGACATGCCAAGCCCCGTGCCTTGAATGCCGCTCTTCGTCGAGGTCTCTTCGCGCTCGAAGGCGTCAAACACATGCTTTAAAAATTCCTTGCTCATGCCCAAGCCGTTATCCTTGATTCGGAATTCGTACTTGGCAAAGCCGGGAATTTTTGATTCGCTTTGAGAAATGCGGAAGAAAATCGAACCCGTCGCCGGCGTGTACTTAACCGCGTTGCTCAAAATATTTATCAGCACCTGATTAACTTTGAGTTGGTCGGCGTAAACGTCCTCATTCTTGACCTTGAAGGCGTCGATTTGGAATTTCTGTTGCTTGGCGGTTATCTGCGGTTGGATAATGTGAATCAGATTGTGAACAAGGTCGGAGAGATTGCATTCCTGTTCGGCGACTTCGACGCGCCCGCTTTCAATGCGGCTCATGTCAAGAATATCATTTATCAAGCCGAGCAAGTGATTACTCGACGACAAAACTTTTTCCAACGAGTCGTGAACTTGCGTGCGATTTTCAAAGTGGCGCAGTGCCAAATTGGTAAAGCCGATAATGGCGTTCATGGGCGTCCGTATGTCGTGGCTCATATTGGAAAGGAAAGTTGTCTTGGAAGCGTTGGCGTGTTGAGCCTGCGCGAGCGCGTCGGCAAGCTCCTGATTTTTTGCGAGAGCCTCGCGCGTTTGTTCGTCGACGTTGGCGAAACCGACGCCCACTGCATGAAGTCCCGCGTCAATCTTGGCAATGCGAATCATCATGAAATGTTCCTCGCCGTAAAACGCCAACAAGTATCTGTGAGAAATAATTTCCTTATCGGCAAGGCGCGCGCGAATATTTTCCGGCTTGACGAAGTTCAAAAGCTCCTCGCGGTCATTCGGGCTGACGTATTCGCGCACATAATTTTTAAACGCCTCTTGAAACTTCACAACGTCACTTTGCTTGCGCTTGAACAGGGAAGTTATTTCGGGCGCGGCGCGATAACAAACCGCCTCATCAGAATCTAAATTCAAATGATAGACGAGCCGATAATCCGCCGTCAAAGCCTGAATCATTTCGCTCTGTCTTAGGCGTCGCCGTTCTTCGGAGAGCAATTTTGTTTGCAGGCGCAATTTTTCTTCCATTTCCTCGCGCTTAACTCTGTTCTCGGTCTCGATGAGATTTTTTTGATGGAGGAGCTTGGCATTTTTCTTAGCCTGCGAAATTATCAGCGCGAAGACAATCAGCATTGCCGCGACTGTCAAAAGCGTTTGCAAAGTCGAACGCCGCCGCATTTCGGAATTGACGGCGGAAATTTCTTCTTCAATGTTGTTTTCGCGAATCAGATAGGACAGCATCCAACCGGTATCCTCGACGGGGCGATAATAAATGAAATCGCGCACGCCGTTTACCGTGAACGTCGACACGCCGAGCCGCAAATTTTCAAAGTCAAAAGCGATTTGCTCTTTGGAATAGCCCGCGTCGAAAGTTGCGGCGTTGAGCGCGTCAAAAAGATTTGAACTGCCGTAAAGGCTGCCCTTCGCCGAATCGGTCAAAGACTCGCCGTTCTTTTGGTAAAGGTTAAAGAAAGTTATCTCGCTGTTGGTCGTCTGCATCAAAATTTCCTTGAGCAAGTCTTGAATATTCGCTTGAATGAAACAAAATTTAATCGGCGTGTTTTGAAAGGTCACGTTCTCGACGGGCACGACGACGGCGACGGTTTTATTTTCTTCGGTAAAAATTTTCGGCTTGATAATCATTTCGTTCGCGAAAGAATATCTGCCGAGTTCCTCGACGCCTTCGGAAGTAAAGACGACGCCGGCGGAGTTCACGAAGGCAAATTTCTCGACGCCGTAAATGGTTTTCATTCTGCCGAGAAACGCGCTCAACGTCTCGACGTTCTGCAAATCGTTGGGCGATAAAATTTTCAACGCGGTTTTGATGTCTTCGACGCTGTCATTTATTCGGGCGACAATGCCTTGCTCGCGGCGGTCAGTCAGCTCGCGCAGATAAACTTTGCTCACCGAATGAACGGCGGCATTTGTCGCGTAATGCTCACTGCGATTTATCCAAAGCGTAGAAAAAATTAAAAGCACGGCGATAATCGCGCCGCCGACAATCGCAACTGAAATCGTGCGCTTGTCTTTTTTATTTTCAGTTGAATTCTTTTCTTCCATGACTTAACCTCGCGCAAATTTTTCTCCGCAGATTTTATTAGAATCATTTAAATATATCAAGCGAATTTTGCGCCGAGATTTGCGGATTCTTATTGAGATTTTAATTCGGCTCTGGTATATTAAAAAAAACTGGAAGGAGGTAATCATCATGAAAAAGATTTTCGCAACGGTTTGCGCGTTGATGATGATGATTTCAATGAACTGCGCCGCCGCTCCAAAACTCGTCGCCGTCATGCCGCTTGAAAACGTTTCGGGCTACGACGCGGAAAAAGTTGCCGAAATTATGACTGAACAGCTGATCATTGCCATACACTACAGCGGGACTTACAGGGTTGTTGAGCGGACGCAACTCGGCGCGATATTGAGTGAACAGGGCTTTCAAAATATTGCCGTTGACCCGAATCAAGCCGTTGAGTTGGGCAAGTTGAGCGGCGCGGATTACAGTTTGGTTGGAAAGGTGACTATGGCTGCTATCGAACAAAATCCGACTTCGACTGCCATTACGACGATCGGATCGGTTTTGGGGCTTGAAGATGTCAGCAAGACAACGGGCAGTTTCGTCAACAAGTTCAAAGGGCGAATCGGTTTTGAATATCGGCTTGTCGACAACACGACGGGCGAGATTATCACCGCCAATACGATTGAGGGCAACAAAAGCGGCTCAAGCATCGACGCCGCCTTTCACAACGCTTGCAAAAATGCCGCCGATAATTTTTTGCGCGAAGTCAATAACATTAATCCTTTCCGCGCCCGCGTCGCCGAGATTGACGGCGAGAACATTTACATTGACAGAGGCGCGGACGGCGGTCTTCGGCAGGGAGATATTTTGATTGTTGCCCGCGAGTCTTCGCCTATTGTCGTCAATGGGAAGATTGTCGGCATGAAACAAAATGATGTCGGCAAGGTTAAAGTCGTGGAGGCTTATTCGGATTATGCGATTTGCAAGGCGGAAGGATATTCAAGCAGTATTCGCAAGGGCGACATTGTAAAGCGCAAGTGATTCCCCTTTTTTATAAAGTGGCAGGGTTCATACTTTTCTTTTGCTGCGCCCAAAGTAGGTTTTAGGTGTCAGGTGTCAGGTGTTAGCTAAAACCTAAAACCTAACACCTAAAACCTAAAGCCG
>CAJOHG010000111.1 GCA_905234395.1 uncultured Selenomonadaceae bacterium | reverse complement strand
GCGGCAAATTTGGCGCAGGACATTCTCCGCTTGCAACTTACTGATAATCTCTTCGTTGAAACTCGTCGGGACAAGATAGCCGCCGTCTGCAAGTTCGCCCTCGCGCAGATACTCGCCCGCGTTCTTAAAATTCGTTCTAAAAGCCGCAATGAAGTTGCGGTGGTATTCGTCACCGCCAACTCCGGCTACATGCTTTTTCAAATGGTTTCCTCCTCCCGAATTAAACGGCTCAAAATACGGCGCATTGAACGGTTTCGATAATTCTTTGTCCCAACCGTCCAGTTTGCTCTGTGTTTCAATGGTTCGCGTCATTGCATCGATTTCATTAATCATTTTGTCCACTATGAGTGCGTCGCTTGCTGACACCATGCCGTCCTTGTCCGTGTGGTCGTCAAGGAATTTCTTTGCCTCGTCCCAGAGGCTTGCGCGTTTCGCTAAAAGCTCTCGTATCTCCATGATTTATTTCTCCGCCGTGTCAGATAAATGTTTCGCGAAGGCTTTTTGGGCGTCGTCGTCATCATCGCCCCAATAGCCGACCGCCTTGCCCGAATCATCAACCAAAATTTCTATAATCGTTACTGTCTTTTTTGTTGTCATGTGCTTTCCTCCGTCTAAAAATTCCATTGCGTCAATGCCGAGTGCGTCGGCAACCTTCCCGATAACGACTGTGCTAACCGTCAAACCTTCCATTGCACGCATTGCCGTTTGGCGGCTGATATTGGCAAGTTGCGCAAGTGAGGTCGCTGTCATTTGCCGCTTGATAAGCACCGGCAAGATTCGTTGCCTGTCAAACCTTAACAATTTCAATCTCTCCTTGTCTATGTGAAACGTTGTCAATCCGTGATTATTATAATGCATGTCTTCAATTTTGACAAGTATACGCATGAAATACACGCGCAAAAAAAAATAGCCCGAAGGCTATTCCTTTATTCTGCCAAATAATTGTTCGGCAGAAAAAACTTTAAGCAAACGTGACAACGTCGAAAGGCTTGGTTCTCGCCTGCCACTTTCATATTGGCTATAGCCGTTCGGAGAAATTTGAATGAGTTCGCCAAGTTGCCTTTGAGTTAAGCCCGCCGCCTTTCGTGCCTTTTTCAACCTCGCCGAAAATTCTTGTCGGTAGCGTCGCTGTATCTGCTTTTCTGTTTCAAAATAAAGCTCGTCGAATTTGCCTTCCAATTCGATACAACTTAGCTCAGCGGAGAGATAATCAAGGGTCGGCGCGGAGCGTTTCAATTCTGTTACCTTGATTCCCAACGCCTCAGCCTTGCGCTTGTTGTACCTGTCACAACGGGTCTGATAATGCCTTCTTATCAGTTGCCGGTACCTTTCCAATCTTTCACATGCCGCCTTGATTGTTTTGAGTTTTGCCTCCATATCGTTAATCGAATTCGTCTCAGCGACTGTAAGCGACTGCAAATTTTGAGCGTCGGTTTTGTCTGCGTCAAAATGAAAATCTCTAAAGTAGCGTCGCTGTAATATTCGCTCTGAATCAAAGCCTTTGAGCGCGTAGGCGTTTCGAGTTTTCGGCATGGCTAATCCTCCCCTGCGCAATTTCAAAAACCACTGCCAAATTTTATCAGCGCGAAATTTTACCGTCAACTTTTTTCAGCTTATCGACAAGATAAGTGGTAAGTGAACATGTCCACGAAACTCAAATCTAACCTCCGCAAATTTGCGCCCGTCGCGATTTGTGACACCTGCTATGGGGTGACTACTACGCACCTCATCGGCGGCTTTTTCGGCGAGAAATTTTTCAGTCTCCGCCGCGTCCGGCAAACTCAATAACGCTATCATCTGCGACTGATAAACATAGGCGCAATTTTGCGCTCATCTTCAAGTTGCGCCATTAAGTTGCGAACGTCACGCATAACGTCTTTGTGATTTTTGCCGAATTGCTCCGCAACAATTCTGCTGTCGGTTAGGACTTGATTGTTTTCGATTACTACTAATTCTTTTCTCATAAGAATTCCTCCTGAAAATCATAGATTCAGTAAGTAAACTTACACAAATCATAGATTCAGTAAGTAAACTTACACTTAAGAGCATAATAAAACCTGCGGGTTTACTTTTAAGGCGTCTGCAAGCTTAAGATTCAAATCGGCATTCAAATGCCAATTTCCAAATTGCTCTGCGCATTGCATAAAGTTACGAGCCATGCGGTCTTTGAGTTGAAAATTATTTTGGAGCCATTGTTGCCATTGACCGTGAGCAACGAGAGCTTTAGCTTGAATCAGCCGCTTGCCGACCTCGATAATATTTTGCGCAGTCTTTCCAAGGTAAAACTTAATCTCCAATTCGAGTTGCGGCAGGTTGTTATCTCTTACAATTAAATCAGTCATTGCTATTCTCCAATTTCTAAGGGCGTAGTCGGAGTTGATAGAAATTTCGACTACGCTGGGGTCGTTTCAATCGAGGACATTGTCGACAAGTTTTAGCTGACTGAACAAATCGTTCTGGCAGGTCAAAGGCGCAAGAGGGGGTTCCGATTTTTTTCAGCGGGCGCAAGTTGACACAAAGCTTGATTTGACGCGGATAAACGCCTTTCATTTGAGTAAGGCATATCCCCCGTTTGAAATGGGATTTTTTTGCGCGGGATTCATGCGCGGTTTCCTAGCCAAATCCTGTAGCGATTTTAGGGGCTCTAGGGGGGGCTTTGGAAAGTAGAATTTCACTTGCGAGGGGGTGTTTTTTATGCTTTTTATGCAAAGGATTTCGCGTCACAAAGCCAACTGCATAAAATGCATAAAATTTTTCGCTACTCTTGTCTCCTACGTTATCAATTACTCTCTTTCATTCTCATTTGAAAACGAATGAGAGTTAATATCCCAACATTAAGACTTGTTTTTTATGCATTTTATGCAAATGGCGTTCTGACGCGGTTCTTGCCTAAAATTTTTTATGCAGGCACGAATATTTTTTATGCAGTTGCAAAAGCAACGCTTTCACTCTTCCGAATCAAGCCAACGGATATTTTTGAAGATATTTTTGTTGTCGCGGCGTTTCGTGTAGATAACGTCGTGGGGTTCGAGACGTTCAATGATTTGGTCGAGTAGTTCCTTTTTCTTCAAGCGAGCGCATTCTCTAGGATAGGCAGCAGTGATTTTTTCTTCCAAAGCCTTACGTGATTTCGCCGCCTTTGCCTGTGATACAGTTTTCAACGAGGAAGTTGCGAACAAAATCGTTTTCGGCGAAGTATTCTTCTTTCGCGGCTTTCATTTCGTCGGATTCGAGCAAGCCGTCAACGTAGTAAGCTTTCGCCTCGTCGACAAGGATTTTGAGGAGTGCTGAAAGGTTTTCGGGTGTTGAAAGTTTTTCGCTGAGCTTGCTGTCGGCACGTGCGCCGATGAATTTCTGGTTGAAGGGGATATTGGTAATGCGCCGTTCAAGTCCGCCGTCGTCAACGTCGAAGGTCGGCAGGTGGTTGCCGTTGATGATAAATTTGGCGCGAAGTTCAATCATGCGGGGATTGCAGTACATAGCTCTTGAGTAAACAAATTCGTCGCCAGTGAGCGTCTTGAAAAGTGCGGCGTCAAGGCGAACATTGCGCGGCAATTCGTCGATAATGGCAAGGCGAATATCGCCGTCAAGCTGAGCGATTGCGGGCGTGGCGGAGTTTCCGTCAACGGGTCGGCGGCTTTCCAAAAGTCCGGCGGTCGGCAGTTTTTTCGCGTAGGAGCCGAAAACTTTCATGACAAAATCAATGAGTGTAGATTTGCCGTTTGCGCCCGCTTGCCCGCGCCAAAATTCGCTGACGTGATAGTTTTTCATGCCGGTCAAGCAATAGCCGAGATAACGCAAGACAGCGCGGCGGGTTTGAGGGTCTGGAATAACCTCTGCCAAAAAATTTTCAACAAAGGTAGTATCAGCGTCGGGGTCGTAAGCGGCTCCTGCCTGATTCATGATTAGATAATTCGGGTCAAGCGGTAAAAGTTCTTTAGTCCGCAGGTCGACGACGCCGTTTAAAACGTTGAGTAAATGCTTAGGCTTGTTCAAGTCCTCTGGGTGAATAATGATTCCCCAGTCGCCCTTCATTGCCTCAATAGCTTGCGATATATTTTTTTGCTTTCTTAAGTGTTTGCCTAAGCTGATTTGATAATCGTGAAGGTCGGATTGCTTTTTATGTTTGTCCAATTTGTCTTTAGGGATTGATTTCAAGTCGCCTTTGAGTGGCGCGGGTTTGGGCGTAGCATTGGCAATAAGGGCGTCGGAAAGTTGGCGTGCAAAAGGTTCAATGACAGCTTTTTTCTCGCCGCGATTTTTCCAAATGCCGCCGCCCTGTTCGTTCCTTTCTAGTATCAGCCAGCTGTTTTCGTCTTGCAGATAACGGATTCGGTCTGAGTACATGAAGTTGATACGGTCTGCAAAACCAACGTCACTGAGGTCGCCCGAATACAAAAATTTTTTCTGGGCAGTGGTAAACGTCCTCGGCGCGGGCTTCTTAGTTTTTTCGGATTCGTTTTCCGTATTGGGCTTTTCATTTTTGCTTTTCGGTGATTCAGATTTAGTTTCAGATTCGGATTTAGCCTCAAAATCTTTTTTGGCGTCTTGTTCGATAGCAAAAAGTTCATTCATGAGATAATCAGCCCCATGTTCCTGCAGAATACTGTTAGCGTCGATTTTGGAAAGGTCGTTGGTCAAGAATTTGATGACGGAACGGCAACCGACGTTTGAAAGTGCGGTTTGAAGTTTAGGGGCGAAATTTCTGCCGGTAGGGTCTGGGTCGAAAAGGATAATGACATCGGGTTTTTTCTCCAAAGTCTTCACGGCGTCGACAAGCAGGGTAAAGCTATCAGCACCGCCGGTGGCGACAGCTTTAAAACCGACAAATTCAAGACTCAAGGCGTCAACGTAACCTTCGACAACAAAGACAAGCTCCGCTGAGTTTAAGGCGTTGACATTGAAAAGGGTTTTCTTTCCGGCGTGTGCTTTTTCGGCGATAAACTTTTGGGCGGTCTCGTCGAAGTCCTCAAGGGAGCAAGTCAAGCGAGCAAGATAATTTGAGTGAAGTCCGTCGGCATTGGCGGGAATAAGGATTCGCGGGGTCGGTGTTGAATATTTCTGCGCGGCACGAGCTTTAGGGGGCGTCCAGGCGTTTATATAGCGACAGCCGAACTTAACTAGCACATTAAGCGGCAAACCCCGCCACGCGCCTCCCTGTGCGTCTACGAAGGCTTTCAGCGCGTCTGTAGAAATTGAAAGGTCTTGATTGATGAAATTCAACTCCGCCGGATTGACATCGGATTTCTTTTGAGAAATGTTAGGGACGTTATACGAAACGGGCAAGTTGATAATGTCGCAGATTTTGTTGCACAGCTCGGTAAAATCGGTTTTGGCACTCAAGCCGAAATGTTCAGCGAAGATAGCGATATTGTCGAATTTTTCGCCGCACCGGTGGCATTTCCAGCCTACGTGCGACATCGTGACGTGCGGTTTAATACCAGTGGCGTCATGATTGCCGTTGCCGCCATTGCCGCAAAACGGACAAACGTATTCGTCACACTTGCGGGGGACGAGACTAATTACGCCGTGCGCGAGGAGTACATCTGGCTCCAGCTGATTGATTTTGGCGATAGTATCTTCCGAAATAATTGCTTCTTGATTGTTTGTGCTTTTCATGTTATCCTTACCTCCGTTGAAATGGTTGTGAAAATGATTGTTTCGAGTTTCATGGTATTATTCATTTGTAATCGAATACAAAAAATTGTGAAACGCCTTCCTTGGCTATGAGTGTTCCTTACGAAATTCATTCTAGCATAAGCGAAGGCGATTTTCTATTCTTTTGAGAAAAAACTATGTCGGTCAATCGGCTTGCTTGTCCGAATCGTCTAAATCGTCAAGCCCGTATTTCTGAATCACGATACCGAATTTTTTTGCCCGCCTTTTGAGTGTCGGCAGATTAACTTTGGCTTTCCTCGGTTTCATAGTCGAACGCTCCTTTTCTTAGCTCTGTCTTATTTTTAATCCTCTGATTGCGTGCCGGTCGGTCAAGGCGCAGTCAACACGCTCCAAACACAGGAACGCAGTTTTATCACTCAGTGCAAATTTTTCGCGAAGCGGACGCACTTGCCGATTGCCACGCTCGGCGATTGTCACAGCTGAAAAATCTCCGAAAATAACGCAGGTATTTCCGCTCGTCGCGGGTGTCATAAAGTTACTTGTGTGCACGGGGTAACCTAAAATTTGCGGCGGGGCTTCGCTGGCAAAATTTGGCTCCCAAATGTATTGTTGGTCGGTCGTCTTGAGTTTGCGAACAAGGCTTAAAGTTGCGTCGCTCATCAACCAGCTAGCATTGCTCCGATATGGTCTATCAACCGAACAAGCTAAAGTGATAAGGTCATCGGCTGAAAGGGTCGTGCTGGTCGTTTGCAGAATTGAAGTTGCGCTTTGGGCAAGCGTCGTTAAAAGTCCTGTCGGTTGATTGTCCGTGCCGTCGCCTGTCAAAAATGACTCTTCCTCAGCGCGTGCGAAGGCTCTGCCTAGCTCGTCTGTCAAAAACTTTTCTAGGTCATAATAGGCGTCTTGTAAAAGCTCGTTGCTGGTTAAGAGACATGCCGCAAGCTTATGTACTTCCAATGTCACGGTAGAAAAACTTGCGCTTGAAATGGTTATCTCGTCTCCTTCGCCTATCCAATTTGCGGCGGGCTGAGACGCGACGACAGGAACGCGGTGCGTTGATGCGGTTTGAATCACGCGGCAAATTTGGCGCAGGACATTCTCCGCTTGCAACTTACTGATAATCTCTTCGTTGAAACTCGTCGGGACAAGATAGCCGCCGTCTGCAAGTTCGCC
>CAJOHG010000110.1 GCA_905234395.1 uncultured Selenomonadaceae bacterium | reverse complement strand
CGGAACCGTCACGGGGATTTTTTTCCGCGCAGATGATTTACATGTCGAAGAAAAAATTTCCGTTGTATCAAAGCGATTCGACTTCTTGAAATTTTTGACGTTGACGCGGCTTTTTATTTAACAAGGAAATCGAAGTCGGCTTGCGGCACGAGCGTTACAAGCCCCATTATCGCCAAAATTTGTTCGAGTGCGGCGCGCGCCGTCGACGTATTCTTGACGACAAAATCAACGTCGCGCCAATGATCAAATTCGCCCGTCTCCTCCGCCGTCTCAACGTAATATCTTATCTCGTCGTTCGAGCAACCCGCGCGGAGCATTCTGTCAACAAAAACTTCGTCATTAATCATCATGAAAATCGTCACGAGGTCTTGATTGATAAACTTCGTCAACTGCTTAATGCCCGCCACGTCATGCATAATCGCAACGCTGATTTTGTGATTCTGGTAGGCGTCGAGCACGTCGGACTTGCGCAAGCCGTAAGACTGCGCTTGGTACGTCGTATTGACAATATATTTCTCGTTCTCGTAGTCCCTGCTCTTGACGGATTTATAAAGTTTGCGCTTGTAGGCGTAGCGGTCGTCGAAAACGCGCGTGGTTATCGTCGGGATATAGTGAATGCCCATTGACACGAGCTGAGAAACCATCGTCGACTTGCCCGAAGTGTGCGGTCCGAGAAATGCATAAATTTTATTCGCCACAAAAATTCCTCCTTAACGCTTTTGCTTGGCAATGACGTGAACGGTGTCTTCGTCCTCGTCAATCTCCGCGCCGCAACGCGGGCAGCAGTAGTATTGCGTGCCGTCGGGCAGGGAACGCTTGCCCTTGCACTTTTGGCAGAAAACCAGACTGCAACGCTTGCACTCCAAAATCTCGCCAAAATCCTTGCGCCCGCATTTCGGGCAGCTGTTGTAAGTCGCCATAAAAAAATTCCTCCTTTGTAGGGACTGGGGACTAGGGACTTGGGACTAGTGTTTTTACTAGTCCCTACATCCCTATAAGCTAGTCCCTAATCAATAATGCGGATGAGCTTTGACGTAATCGACAGGACGGCTCCAATCGACATGAACGCCCGTTGCCTCCCAAAGCCGCGTCAAAACCAGTTTCAAATTCTCCGCGCTCAAGTTCGGGTCAATATCCTCCTCCGTGAAGTCCAACAAAGTTTCATGGGGGATTTTAATTTTGCGCGGCGTCGTCAAAAATTTTTCGGCAAGAGCTTTGCCCTCGTCGTCGCCCAATGTCACGATAACTTTCTTTGTCGCCTCGTCGTATTCAACCCAACCGAGACTCCCCTTGAAACTTATCGCCACGCTGAAATTTTCCAAGCCAATCATCTCCTATATGCAAAAATCTTTCTGAACGATAATCCTTTCTCGCGCAGGAACGACCGAATCAACAGGAACGCAACCGCCGCCTCCGCCACGTCATTAACCGAATAAGTAAATCCGATAAATTCTATCGGTAAAATTTTCGGCAACAGCCAAATCAACGGCACTTGCACGACAAGCGGCAATAACGCTATGACGAAATTGCGCCACTCGTCTTCCAACGCCGCCATGATTCCGCTTAACCACGTGGCTATCCCGACGAACGGTTGAAGTATGAACATCAGCCGCAGGAACGTTATCATCTCCGGCGTTACAGGCTCGTTGTCGGCAACAAAGGTGTTCATCAATTCTTCCGTGAAAATCATCAACAGCGCGTATATCGCGAACGTCAAAACCACTGTCAAGAAAAAGCCGTAGCGCATGACGCGCAGATAATGTTGCTCCTTTTTCTCGGCGAAAAGTCGGCTGATTAAAGGCTGTATTCCCGTATCCAAGCCGTTCAGCGGCAGATAGACAAAAGTCAAGATTATGTTCGCGATTGTCGCCGCCGCCAGCAAATGCGGTGCGTCGTAGTGCAGTAACGTCGCGTTCAGGAAGTATTCGATAAAGCACATCATAAGCGTTGATACCGCGAACCCCGCGCCGACTTTTACTTCCTGCCAAATGTATTCCAAACTCCCGAAACTCAGCGGCGTTGAAAATTTTTGTCGCGAATATTTGAAGTACCAGAAAGAAATTGCCGCGCCCGAAATTTGCGCAAGGACTGTTGCAAACGCCGCGCCCTTCATGCCCCAACCGAAGCCGATTATAAACAGCGCGTCCAAAATTATGTTTATCAGCGAAGTCGAACCGACCAGATAGAAAACATGTGACGGCTTGTCGATACAGCGCATAAAAGCTCCCGTCAAGTTGACCGTCAAAAGAAACGGCACGCCGCAAAGAGATATTCGCAGGAAAGAAATCGCCAAGTCGATTATGTGTTGTTCGTCGGGATTGTCGGAAAGCATTTTCAGCAACGGTTCGATAAAGATATTTCCGACGACCGCGACGATTATCCCGATGACCGCCGCGCAGGCGTAATTGCTCCGAATAATTTTTTCGGCAAGCAACTTTTTACCTTCGCCGATTGTTTGCGAGACGACTGCCGAGCCGCCCGTTTCAAAGAGAGTGCCGATAGCCATAAATACAACCGTGACCGGGAAAACCAAAGCCATTGCCGCCAAGCCGTCCGTGCCGACCCAATTTCCGATAAAAAAGCCGTCCGTCGTCGTGTAAATGCTCATTGCGACAAGCGCGGCGAACGTCGAACCGCCGTATTTGATAATCTCGCCAATCGTCGAGAAAAAATCTTCGCGCATGATAAAAATTTTCTCCTCAGCTTTTCGTCGTCACAAAATATTTTTTTAGCATATCGGACGTTAAATGCTCCTTGAAAAACCGCAAATTTTCTTCGCCCGCATCGTCCATAATATTTGTTGTCAAAATGCCGCGCTCAGAATCTATCTTCGCGCCGTACCAGTAGATAAATTGATTCGCGCCCTTGAAATCGTAATTTGCTTTGGCGAACAGCCCGATTGAGTACGTCTTGTCAATCTGTTCGTCTAAACAATAGGCAACAATCTTTCCGTCCACGCGCACGACAAAGCCATAAAGATTTTTCAGCTCGTCCCAATGCTCCAACGCGAACAGAAAATTTTCGTCATCTTCCTGCGCCTCGACGCGGTGATTTTCGACGCGGCTTTGAAGATTTTTTTCCGCCACAGCTTGAAAAGCCCGCAACTCGTCAAAAATTTTCGGCGTGATCTCCTCAATCTCATACTTGTAATTTTTCTCAAAGGCATTTTTGGCATTACGGAACTTTTTAAATTGTTTGCCCTCAAGACTTGCAAGGCGTTTCAAATCCAAAAGATAATCCCAATTATCGCGCTGATCTTCGACAGAAATTTTTTCTCCGAGTTCGCGCCGCCAAATCTCGACAAGATACTCCGGTACGGCGAAGAAAACAGTTTCGGGCGGCACATGCTTTTTAAAAACGTCCTGCCAGTCAACACTATCCCAATCGCCGACGGGTGCCGACCAAAATTCTTCGTCGTCAATGAAAAACCTGTGCCAACAAAGATTTTCGCCATAACCGCGCAGAATTTTTAGATTTTTTCTGTATCCGAGCGTGATAATCGGCGAGAGATTAGACGGAATTTGAGCACAGCGGCGCAAATACGATAAATATCTGTCGTTGTCCTCCGTGCCGAAGTTTTGAAACTCAATCATTATCTGTTCTCCTTCCAAAATAAACTGCCGCGTTTAAGCCTCCACGTTGAAAATCTGCGCAAAGCCCGTCATGTCCAAAACCTCGCGAACTTGCTCGCCGATATTTTTAAGCGTCATCGTGCCGCCCTGCGCTTTAACTTTTTTAAACGCCGCAACCAAAATT
>CAJOHG010000109.1 GCA_905234395.1 uncultured Selenomonadaceae bacterium | reverse complement strand
AATGAACATCGGAGCCAAGCACTATGGCATGCGTCGCGTTCAAGAAAGTTCACTGCATAGGCAAATGAGTCCGACGATTAAGCTTGCCGACTATTTCAATAAACTTAATATCGAAAACTCCAGTAACAAAACAAAAATGGACGCACGCGAAGTTTTAGTCACTTTCTTTGAGCATCTTCAAGCTAAGGGTGTTATCAAATCGTTCGAGCTGACCAAAAAAGGCAACGCCTTTGACGCACTCCATTTTACTCCTTGTAAAACTGCAAAAAAATCTAAATCCAGACGCTAAAGACTTTGGGCAAACATTCTCCGACTTTGGCGTTATTACGGGCTTTATAAATGAGAATAACCTCGCTACAAATGAGAATGGCGTTCTGTCGGGCAATGCCAATTCGGTAATTTTGCAATGCCAATTAAGTAATTTTGCAATGCCAATTCGGTAATCGGTAAAACTTCCAAAAATGGGATTTTTGTCTAGTGGTGACGCGACCTTTCGGGGAAAAAATTTTTCACTTATATATCGTAGATATTTCAGCAATCGTAGATATTTCAGCAACCGCCCAGTCGGAAAAGTCGCCGCCGCCCAGTCGGAAAAGTCGCCGCCGCCCAGCCGTTGCCGCCTTGCCCGCCGGAACGAATTGCCGAGCGGTGTCTCGCGGTAGCCGCCCAGCCGTTGCCGCCTTGCCCGCCGGAACGAATTGCCGAGCGGTGTCTATGCTAGCCGCCTTACGACGTGTCGCCTTTCCATGTGCTTCGCCAAGTCGCTTAAGCTGCGCTGGGGTCATACAGACCCCCGTCCCCTTGTGGGTCGCGAAACGCATTCAATCGCCGCCAAAAAGCGTGGCGGCGATTGGCATTCCATGCGAAATGCGTTTCGCCGACCTCGAAACCTGTCGCAACTCCAGCTTTAAAACTCACCAAAAGTATTCGTTACATTAACCGTCTAGAGTAGAAGATAAATCTCATGGAAAACTCAAAAAAAAAACTCAAAGTCGGGGGGAGCCGTAAGGCGGGGGGTGTCCCCCTAAAGGGGGTTTGGGGGATTATCCCCCACCGGAAAGGTTGCGTTAAGAAGGCTAATCGAAGAAAAAACGTTGAAAATTGTGAAAAGGTACGGGAAAATAAAAACAGCAACCTTTCCTCTTTTGGTTTTAATGTTTTTGTTGCGTAGAAATTTTTGAGGTTGCTACCGAAAAAAATTTCACAGCAACCAAGTGAAGGCAAGCGAAGGGCATTACGCCCAAAGCGTAGCCTGAACGCGGGGGTCGGGGGGCTTGCCCCCAGCGAAAAGGCTTGAAGCGGTTTTTTTCAAGACTTTTCGTCCCTAAAAGATTTTTGAGTGTATGGGCATGAAAAAGCCGCAATGGTTTTTGCCCGATAGGGCGCGGCTTTTGGAATGTCCATATACGAGAAAATCTTTAGAGTGAGCTACTCGAAAATTTATGATAACTTGGGAATTGATGAAAAAATAAAATTTTAACGTATTGGGTGGTGGGCGCGGGCTGAGCGTAGGCGCGTTTAGTGAACGTAGCATCGCGTAGTGAACGGTTTTGAGCTAAGCGAAAAAAAACCGCCGTCTGGTGACGAGGCAGAAAACAAGGTTCGAAAGCCCCTTGCCCCGCAGGAGTGCCTGAAGCTTTAGCGAAGGCAGGGCTGGAGACCGCAGTTTTCGCCCGACGACAGTCGTTCCGGAGGCGCATTGCAAATTGCAAAAAAATTTTTGTAGAAATGGATTGTCGAAAAATCGTTGACAACGAACGGTAAAATGGCTATTATACTCTGCATAATTTAATACGAAAATAAAGAGTGATTCGATAACGAAAGCTCGTAAGTTCGACGGAAGTCGGATTTACGGGCTTTTCGGCGTTTCAAGGAGGTTTGCATAATGTTTAGGTTCTCGAAAAAGATTCGCGCATTGATTGCGGCGGGATTCATTTTTTCAGCGGGTATAATGAACGGTTGCGGTAGTGATTCTGCGTCAGACACAGGCGCGACGGAGTTTTTGAACGTGTCATACGATCCGACTCGTGAACTTTATGTCGCGTACAATGAAAAGTTTCATGAGCATTGGACTAAAGAACTTGGCAATGGCGAAGTGACGTTGAATCAATCGCATGGCGGCTCTGGTAAACAGGCTCGCGCAGTTATTGAAGGACTCGAAGCAGATGTTGTAACGCTCGCTTTGGCGTATGACGTTATCGAAATTAAAAATGCCGGGCTGATTCAAGGCGGTTGGCAGAATGAATTTCCTGATAACTCGTCGCCGTATACTTCCACGATTGTGTTCCTCGTGCGTAAGGGCAATCCGAAGAATATCCGCGATTGGGACGACTTAATCCGCGACGACATTGACGTTATCACTCCGAATCCCAAAACGTCGGGCGGTGCGCAGTGGAATTACCTTGCCGCTTGGGAATTCGCTAAAAGAAAGTTCAAAGGCGATGAAAATCTCGTTCGCGACTTCATGAAGAAGCTTTTCGGCAATGTCGTAGTGCTCGATAGCGGTGCCAGAGGCGCAACGACCAGTTTCGTGCAACGCGGACAAGGTGACGTACTGATTGCTTGGGAAAATGAAGCGTTGCTCTCGAAAAAAGGCGACCCAGATAATTACGAGATAATCACGCCGAGTTTGAGCATTCTCGCTGAACCTTCAGTAGCCGTTGTCGATAAGATTGTCGAGAAGAAAGGCACTCGCGCCATTGCTGAAGAGTACATCCGCTATTTGTATTCGCCCGAAGGGCAAGAAATTGCCGCGCAGAACTTTTACCGTCCTCGTAACCCTGAAATTCTGGCGAAATACTCCGAGACGTTTGCGCCGCTGGAGTTGTTTACGATAGATGAGGCGTTCGGTGGTTGGGTAAAGGCTCACGAGCATTTTGTTGACGGCGGTTCCTTCGACCAGATTTATCAGAAGTGAAAACGCGCTGATTTGCCCTGTAAGGCGTTTAAAATCGCTTGGACGGTTTTGGTTTTCGTGTAAGCCCCTGAAAACGCATTGTAGGCGATTCTGGGGCGCGTACGGGGCATGTATGCGTTTTGGTTTGCATAAAAAATTTGAGGTGAAAAAATGCTTCGGTTTGGCAAAGGTGACGTGATACCAGGACGACGCTTGACATTCGGTATCACGCTGACATTTGTAAGCTTGTTCTTGTTCATACCACTTTGTGCGTTCGTTTTGTTCGCCGGCGGCATGGGAATCGAAAAATTTTGGTCGGCAGTCACCGATTGGCGCAATATTCATGCTTATGGCGTCAGTTTTTTCTGCGCATTGGCGGCAGGACTGATTAACGCGCTGTTCGGGCTGATAATCGCTTGGGTTTTGGTTCGCTACGACTTTCGCGGAAAAAAAATCATGGACGCATTGATTGATTTGCCGTTCGCGTTGCCGACAGCCGTCGCAGGTATCGCTTTAACCACTCTTTACGCTCAAAACGGTTTGCTCGGTCAATTTTTTTACAAAATCGGTATCGAAACTGCGTTTTCTCCACTCGGAATAACAATCGCGCTAATTTTTGTCGGTATTCCATTCGTGGCAAGGAGCGTTCAGCCCGTTTTGAAGGAATTCGACCCACAACTTGAGGAGGCGGCTAACTTATTCGGCGCAAATAATTGGACTATCTTCAGCAAAATTATCTTCCCTGAACTCGTGCCGCCGCTTTTGACGGGTTTTGCACTGGCTTTCGCTCGCGGCATCGGTGAATATGGCTCCGTTGTCTTCATCGCCGGAAATATGCCTTACGAAACCGAAATTGCCCCGCTGATGATTATGACGAAGCTTGAACAATTTGATTATCAGAGCGCGGCGGCTATCGCTATCGTCATGATGTGCCTTTCGCTGGCAATTTTGCTCGCCATTCACGGTTGGCAGGCGCGGCAGTTGAAAAATATTGGAGGTGTCGTAGGTGCGTGAACCGATTTGGTTAAAAAGGACGTTGATAATGCTTTCGGCGGGATTTTTATTCGTAATGTTGGTAATGCCGCTGATATTGGTAGCGAAAGAGGCGTTAGGACGCGGCGTTGAGTTTTACTTCAAAGCCCTGACGGACGAATTTGCGCTGAAGGCATTATATTTGACGATAGAGGCGACGATTTGTGCAGTTTTGCTGAATACGCTGTTCGGATTGTCGTCGGCGTGGCTTTTGACAAAGTTTGACTTCAGAGGAAAGACTTTTTTAGGCTCGCTGATAGATTTGCCGTTCGCAATCAGCCCGGTAATCGCGGGATTGTTTTTTATCATGTTATTTGGTCGAATGAGTCCGATTTATCCGCTCTTGCAGGAATATGACGTGGCGATAGTTTTCGCAGTGCCCGGAATAATCTTGGCGACGGTGTTTGTAACGTTTCCATTCATCACGCGGGAACTTGTACCGGTCATGGAGAGTCTTGGACGGTCAGAAGAAGAAGCGGCGGCGACGTTTGGCGCGAATGGCTGGACTATTTTTCGCCGCGTGACGTTGCCGAACATAAAATGGGCGTTAGGATATGGAATAATTCTATGTTCAGCGCGAGCAATGGGCGAATTTGGCGCGGTGAGCGTTGTAAGCGGACATAT
>CAJOHG010000108.1 GCA_905234395.1 uncultured Selenomonadaceae bacterium | reverse complement strand
AATGGCGTCGTAAACTTTCGGGACGGAATATTTTTCGGCGAAGGCAACGGCTTTATCGTGCGTGCGATTTGCGACGGCGTATAAATTTCTGCCCTGCTTGTGAAGAGCTTGAGCCGCCTCGTTGGCAATGACACCTACGCCGAGCATCGCCCAATTAAGATTATTTTCAGACATGCCAATCACTCCTGCAAGTTCCGAACGATTTATAATGCGGCAAAAAATTTTTTACTGATTCAAAATGGCTCTGAACATCGACATAATTTCTTGACCGTAACGAATGCCGGGCATTGCCCAACGACCGTTCAAATCTTGCCACTGTCCGAGCGTCCGCGAACCGTAAGCATCACGAACAAGACTGTAGCGCGGATCGACGACAGGCATTGACGGACGACGCGTTGACGAATAGGCTAACAGATGTTGAATGTGCGCACGAACGCCGAGTTGTGCCGTGGAAAAATATTCGCCGCGAACACCGCCGCCGGTCGTGCCGAGTCCGCAATAATTGTTCTGTTCGGGAACGACATCGCCGCCGTAACGGAAGAAGCCCGTTTCTTTGAGAGCCTGCGCAAAAGCAACGTCGGGACGAATTCCTTCGCGACGCCCTTCCTCGTAATAGTAAGCGACAATTTCTTCAGGCGAAACGCTAAGATTCGGATGCGGATTGTTGCGCAGGAGATATTTGACGCATTGCTGTTGAGTTGCCATTGGCGTGCCGATTATCGACGTGTCATAAGTCGAGACGGTTTTCGGAACGGAAAATCCTTGAAATGATTCGGTCTCTGTGTAGTCGCCATTATCATATTCCGCGAAGGCGTCAAAAAGTTCGCCGTTTTCGGGAGCTTTGAATTTGCTCATCGTTTCAGCGACGCGTTCGCGCAATGTGGGCAGACGTTTGCCAGATTCGGTTCCGCTTGACGTGGTTTCTACCTTCGGGTCGTGAATTCTGGCGTCAACCGTCACGGGAATGGAAATTGCAAATGCGCCGAGCATTGTCGCTGCAAATAATTTTTTCAAGTAAGATGTCTTCAAATCATTCACTCCTACAGATTGTTTTCATTTATCTTCCACTGCCGCGAAGTATACAACATTTACTTTTTCGTTGCAAGAATTTTAAATGAAATTGATTGGAGGCGGAAAAATGGCGGTCGGAATAATCGCGGAGTACAATCCTTTTCACGCGGGACATGCATATCAAATCGCCGAGATAAAAAAATTTTCCGACGCGGAGATCGTTGCGGTGATGAGCGGAAGTTTCACTCAACGCGGAGAGACGGCAATCCTCGACAAATGGACGCGGGCACGACTTGCAATTTCCGGCGGCGTCGATTTAGTTTTGGAGTTGCCGTTTATTTCGGCGGTGCGCAGTGCTCAAGATTTTGCTCGCGGCGGCATTCGATTGTTGGAAAGTTTGGGCGTCGTCGACACGTTGGCATTCGGCGCAGAGTTCACGGACTTATCGACGTTGAAACTTGCGGCGGCGGCTTTTGATGAAAAATTTTTCGCGTCGGAACTTCATAGGCTGATGTCGGCAGGCACTTCATATGCTGCGGCAGTCACGAAAATTTTGGCGCAAGTCACGGAATTGAACGAAAAAATTTTGCGTCAACCGAACACAATCCTGGCGATTGAATATTTGCGCGCGTTGCCGAAAAAAATATCGCCGTTGCTGATTGAACGCGTCGGAGCAGCTTACGACGATTTGACATTGCGCGGAAAATTTTCGAGCGCGTCGGCAATTCGAGCGGCTCTGTATAAAAATTCGTCATCGTGGGAAAAAATTTCGGCGTGCGTGAATGACGAGACGTTGAGATCACTTCGCGGAGAAATTTCGGCTGATTTGCTTGACGAAAAAATTTCGGCGTGTGTGAATGACGAGACGTTGAGACTTTGCGGGAAATTTTCAAGTGATTTGCTTGACGAAAAAATTTCGGCGTGTGTAGATGACGAGATGTTAACGGCTCTGCGCGAGGAAGTTTCAATGGGATTAGTCGACGAAAAATTTTTATTCCGTCCGCTGATGATGAGACTCTTAACCGCCCGCGTCGACGAGCTGAAAAAAATTTTCGGCATGACGGAAGGTTTGGAATATCGCTTGCTAAACGCGTCGTCGGCAAAAAATTTCGCGGAACTCGTAAACATTTTAATCGGACGACGATATACCGCGAGCCGAATTCGACGGTTGCTGATTTACGTTTTGCTTGATTTGACGGCGGCAGAAGTTGCCGAATTGGACGCTACGACTTGCGCAAGAGTTTTGGCATTCAATGAGCGTGGAAGATCTCTGTTGAAAAAAATTTCCGCGCCGACAATCACAAAGCTCACGAAACATTTGAATCGCCGCGATTTGTACGAACATCGACGACCGCTTGAGCCGTATCAAAAAATTTTGCGCCTCGACGTGTTGGCAACCGATTTACGCGCAATTTTATTTGAGACGCCGCGCGATTTGCAAAGTGACTTTTCCACGCCGCCGACCTTTGTCCATCGCTTGTCCGACTGAAAACATTTTGATATACTTTTCTTACTGCCGCGCCTCTCACGGACGGTTAGTTTGCACGTGAGAAGGGCGGTGGGAGTATGACAGACATCCTCATCGCGCTCGGCGTGAACGTTGTGGGCAGTGCCATTGGTGGTGCCATCGGCGGCGTTGTCGCTTACTGCATCATCAAACACCGGCTCTAAGCGGCAGTAACATCCACTCTTTCGCCCGCTAATCGGTGGCGTAATCGATTATGGCAAAACGAAGCCCTCGTGTAGTGGCGTAATCCACACGAGGGTTTTCGTTTTGGTGTGAATATGATCGATACTGCCATCCTCATCGCAGTAGTTGTCTTCATGACGCTGAAAATTTATCACACGCTCAAATTTTTGTCAATCACGCCGCCGATATTCATAAGGCTCAAAAATAAAACGCTTGACTTTTTGTCTAATTAGTGCTAAGGTTGCGGCGAAAAGAGAGGTGAACGACTTGGAGGAACAAAAAAAGGTCGTTGTCAACAATGAAGACGGCGACAGCGCAGAAATAAATTTACAGATGAGCAAGCCCGCTCCCGAAGAAATTTCCGAAGAAACTTCCGACGCGGCGGCGGAACTTGAAAAGTTAAAGGCGGAACTCAACGCTAAGGACGACAGGATTTTGAGACTGCAGGCGGACTTCGACAACTACCGTAAACGCACGGCACGCGAGAAATCCGAATTGTCCACGGTGATTGAACAGGCGTTCTTGAAAGATTTACTGCCGTTGCTTGACAATTTGAGCCGGGCATCGGACGCCGCTGAAAATGCCGACGATGATTAAACAGGAAACCGTCGCCGTGATGGGCAAACACGGGCTTGAGCCGATTGACACGCAAGACAAGCCCTTCGATCCGAATTTTCATCAGGCGGTCGGCACGGTCAAAGACGAGACTAAGGCAGACGGACTTATCGTCGCAGAATTCCAACGCGGTTACATCGCTCGCGGCAGAGTCATTCGTCCAAGCATGGTACAAGTTGTAAATAATTCTTAACGGGAGGAATTCATTATGAGTAAAGTCATTGGTATAGATTTGGGAACAACAAACAGCGTCGTCAGCGTCATTGAAGGCGGCGAACCTACAGTCATCACCAATCCCGAAGGCAGCAGAATCACTCCTTCGGTTGTCGGCTTCACAAAGGACGGTCAACGCCTCGTCGGACAACTGGCAAAACGTCAAGCAGTCAGCAATCCCGACAGAACAATCTCTTCAATCAAGCGTCACATGGGCGAAAGCTACAAAGTTTCAATCGACGGCAAAGACTACACGCCGCCCGAAATTTCCGCGATGGTTTTGCAAAAGCTCAAATCGGACGCGGAGGCTTATCTCGGCGAGACGGTCAAACAGGCGGTTATCACAGTTCCCGCTTACTTCAACGACGCGCAACGTCAAGCCACCAAGGATGCCGGCACAATCGCGGGATTGGAAGTTCTGCGCATAATCAACGAGCCGACTGCTGCAGCACTTGCTTACGGTTTGGATAAGGACAACGACGAGACGATTCTTGTTTTTGACCTCGGCGGCGGCACATTCGACGTTTCGATTTTGGAATTGAGCGAGGGCACCTTTGAAGTTAAAGCGACCAGCGGCGATACGCACCTCGGCGGCGACGACTTCGACAAAAAGGTTATGGATTGGATGGTTGCCGAATTCAAACGCGACAACGGCATTGACCTTTCCAAAGACAAAATGAGCGCGCAACGTCTGATTGAGGCGGCGGAAAAAGCTAAAATCGAGTTAAGCTCCATGACTTCCACGAACATTAATCTGCCGTTTATCACTGCCGACGCTTCCGGTCCGAAACATTTGGATTTGACTTTGACGCGTGCAAAGTTTGATGATTTAACTCGCGACCTTGTCGAACGCACAATGGGACCGACTCGCAACGCAATGAAAGACGCGGACTTGACGGGCAAAGACATTGACAAGATTATTCTCGTGGGCGGCTCAAGCAGAATTCCCGCCGTGCAAAATGCGATTCGTGAAATTCTCGGCAAGGAACCTTCAAAGGGCATTAATCCCGATGAATGCGTTTCAATCGGTGCGGCAATTCAAGGCGGCGTTCTCGCGGGCGAATTCGGCAAGGATAACAAAATTCTCTTGCTCGACGTTACTCCGTTGTCTCTGGGCATTGAAACTCTCGGCGGCGTCTGCACGAAGATTATCGAACGCAACACCACTATCCCGACGCAAAAATCTCAAGTCTTCTCGACGGCTGCGGACGGTCAAACCAGCGTTGAAATTCACGTCTTGCAGGGCGAACGCGAAATGGCTGCGGGCAATAAAACTCTCGGACGTTTCGTTTTGAGCGACATTCCGCCTGCACCGCGCGGCGTTCCGCAAATCGAAGTCACTTTCGACATTGACAGCAACGGCATTGTCAACGTAAGCGCGAAGGACAAAGGTACCGGCAAAGAACAGAAAATCACGATCCAATCTTCAAGCGGCATGAGCAAGGAAGATATTGATCGCATGGTCAAAGAAGCTGCCGCTCACGAGGCGGAAGATAAAAAGCAACGTGAAGCTGCCGACGCCAAGAACGACGCCGAACACACCGTTTATCAGTCCGAAAAGACTTGCAAGGATTTCGAGGGCAAAGTTGACGACGAGCTGATTAAAAACGTTCGCACCGCCGCGCAGGCTCTTAAAGACAAACTCGACAGCGGCGACACCGACACGCTCAAGAAATTAACCGACGAAGTCCGTCAAGCTCTTTACAAGTTAAGCGAGGCGGCTTACAAATCGGGAGCGGCTAATCAGCAGGGCGAACCCAATGCCGACTTCACGCAACAGCAAAATTCGTCAAATAAGCAGGACGATGATACAATCGACGCGGAATGGTCAGACGGCAAAGATAAAAAATAATCCGTAACGACTTACATTCAGGGGAGGGAGAAAAATTCTCTCTTCCCGCTTTTTGCTTAAGGAGCTGATTTTATGGCGGACAAGAAAAGAGATTATTACGACGTGCTCGGCATAACAAAGAACGCTACCGACGACGAAATTAAAAAAGCTTATCGCAAGCTCGCGCGAAAATATCATCCCGATTTGAATCGCGACGACCCAAAGACTGCCGAAGCCAAGATGAAAGAAATCAACGAGGCTTATGACATTCTCAAGGACAAAGATAAACGTGCGCAATACGATCAATTCGGACACGCGGCGTTCAGCGGCGGCGGTTACGGTCAAGAAGGCGGCGGATTCACCGGCGGCATCAACATGAACGACATTTTCGGAGGCGGCGGAGCCTTCGACATGGGCGACATTTTCGAACAATTTTTCGGCGGCGGACATACTCGTTCGCGTCAAAAGCCCGGTCCGCAAAAAGGTGCAGATTTGCGTTACGATTTGCGAATCACTTTTGAAGAAGCGGCGTTCGGCAAAGAAATGAACATCAAAGTCCCGCGCATGGAGACTTGCGAAGAATGCGGCGGTACCGGTGCGAAGAAAGGCACTACTCCCGACGAATGCCCGGATTGTCACGGCACGGGTATGCGTCAGACGACAACTCGCACGCCTTTTGGTGTCATTTCAAATGCGCGACCTTGTGAACGTTGTCACGGCACGGGACAGATTATCAAAGATCCTTGCGGGCACTGTCACGGCAACGGCAAAGTTCGCGTCGAACGAGAAATCAAGCTCAACATTCCGCGCGGCGTCGACGAAGGGCAACGTCTGCGAGTTTCAGGCGGCGGTCAAGCAGGTGATCGCGGCGGTCAACCCGGCGATCTTTACGTTTACATCGGCATTAAACCGCACAAAATTTTCACGCGGCAAGATATGAACGTCTATTGCGAAGTCCCGATTAGTTTCGTTCAAGCGGCTCTCGGCGCGAAGATTGACGCTCCGACGATTGACGGCAAAGTCGATTTGATTATTCCCGAAGGCACGCAATCGGGCGCGGTGTTGAGAATTCGCGGCAAGGGTATTCCTGCATTGCGCGGCAATGAACGCGGCGACGAATTTGTTAAAATCAAAGTCCTCACGCCGAAAAATCTTTCGAATCGCCAGAAGAAGCTGTTACGCGAATTTGAGGACGGCGGCTCCGATTCAACCAACAATCCCGAAAAGAAATCATTCTTCGACAAGCTCAAGGACTTATTCGATTAAATTTAAACGCTCTCTGCGTTGCGGCGCAGAGATTTTTTTTGCGACATTCAAGTGAACACGAGCGGTCGTTGCAGTTTTGAGTTTCATGAAGTTTATATCGCGGCGTGGTTAATCGTTGCGTTGCGGCGGGCATTTCTGAATATCATTGATAGCTTTGAACGCCTTCAGAAAATGTTTTGGGCGTCGACGAGCAGTTTGGTAAATTCGTCGACGAATTTTTTTTGCTCATTCGTGAACGTCGCTTGAGTTTGTGCCGGAACGTTGCCTTCTGAAGACGCGGCGCGGATGTCGTTCCTTGACAAGACACGTCGCAGTTCAAATGCCGTCTATTTCAACGGGCAGGACGTTGATAAAATTTCCGCCGAAAATTACGCGCTCCGAGTCGCCGATTTTGCCGCAACGTTCAAAGATGGTCGCCGATTTTCGCGTTGAAGATGTCGTCTTGATGGGTCGTTTCCCTTACAAAAAAAAATTTCGCGACTACACTGCCAAAGACAGATTGGTTGCTCGCAAAGCTATGGAAAGTGTCGGGATTGACAGTATGTCGCGGCGCAAGTTGAGTCAAATGTCCGGCGGAGAAATTCAACGCGTCTTAATCGCAAAGACTTTGGCG
>CAJOHG010000107.1 GCA_905234395.1 uncultured Selenomonadaceae bacterium | reverse complement strand
CCGAAAAGGACGGCATCGAAGTCACGAAAGAGATTCGCGAAATTCTCGGCGACGAAACGACGGTTATCGTGCTCACGGCTTACGATTGGTACGAAGTCGAAGACGATGCGATTAAAGCCGGCGTCGATACGTTCATGTCGAAGCCGCTCGCGTCAACGAACGTGCTCTACGAATTTAAGCAGGCGTTCAATCGCAAACGGCAAATCTTGCCCGAAAAGAAAGTTGTCGACCTTGACGGCAGAAAAATCCTCGTCGCGGAAGATATGCCCGTCAACGCCGAGATAATGATGATGATTCTTGAAATGCGCGGAATGATTTCCGACCATGCGGAGAACGGAAAGATTGCCGTTGAAAAATTCGCCGCATCGCCGCCGGGATTCTATGACGCCGTGTTGATGGATATTCGTATGCCGGTGATGGACGGACTTGCCGCAACGTCTGCGATTCGTGCACTTGACCATCCCGACGCAAAAACCGTGCCGATTATCGCGATGACCGCCAACGCCTTTGATGAGGACGTGCAACGCTCCCTTAACGCAGGAATGAACGCGCATTTGACCAAGCCCGCAGATCCCGAACAGCTTTACAAAACGTTAGAGGAACTCATTCACGATTGAATACATTATCGCAACAAAACAGCTCCTTCCGCCACCGGATGGAGCTGTTTTATTTGACGAATGAATTTTTTAAGTGCCGACGATTTTAAAAGTGTCGCCGAATTTTTCAATGCGTCGTTCGTGAAAGAGATGACCGACTGCTCGTTTAAATGCCGCCTTGTCGATCCCGAACAGCTTTACAAAACTTTAGAGGAACTCATGATTTGTTTTATTTGTCGAATGAATTTTTCAGGTGCCGACGATTTTAAAAGTGTCGCCGAATTTTTCAATGCGTCGTTCGTGAAAGAGATGACCAACCGCACGTTTGAAAGCCGCCTTGCTGATTTTGAACGCCGCAGAAATTTTTTCGGGCGAGGTCTTGTCGTTGAAAGGCATCGTGCCGCCGTTTGACTGCATGAACAAAAAAATTTTCTCCGCATCACGTTCCAGAGCATTTTCTTTAGCGTCGCGCATTGAGGCATCAAGTCGACCGTCTTCGCGCAGGAAAGTCACTCGCGCCGTGACAACTTCGCCGATTCGCAAGGCTCGTGTCATTTCTTTGCGGTCAATGAAAACGATATAACGTTCCTCACTGAAAACGAATGCGCCCGCGTCAATGATGTTGAAAACCGCGCCCGTGATTTTGTCGCCGCGATTGACGTTGACGGCAGGTTTTGACGCACGACGAATTTCATCGGAAACTTTCATGCTTGCGACAAGGCGTCCGCTTTTGTCGCTGTAAAGTTTTGCCCAAACAATCTCTCCGACTTTCGGACGACCGCGCATTTCGGCAAACGGCATAAAAATTCCGCGCTCTGCTCCAACGTCGACAAAAGCTCCGTCGCCGGTAACGTTGATAATTTTCAGTCGGGCGATTTGTCCTTCGCGCATTTTCGGCACGCGCATACTCGCAGTCAAACGTTTCTTCGGGTCAAGGTAGAGAAAAACTTTCACGACGTCGCCGATTTTAACGTCCGCAGTCTGTTGAGCTTTATGCAAAAGAATATCGTCGGAAGTGTTGCCGGTCTCCGCGTCGAGAAATGCGCCGATGTCACTGATTCGCACGACCTTTAACTCGGCAACGGTCATTGGCTTAAATCTAGTCTTCATAAATTTTTATCTTCGCCTCGCTCCAAAGCTGTTCAAGCGCGTAATATTGCCGATTCTCTTCCTTGAAAATGTGCACGACAACATCGCCGTAATCGAGCAAAATCCATTCGCCTTCGTGATAGCCTTCGCGGTGGCTGAATTGAATTCCGTCCTGTTCAAGTTCCGATTGAATGTTGTCGGCGATAGCGCGAACTTGAGTTGCCGTCTGCGCTGAACACACGACGAAATAATCCGTCGAGAACATCACGCCGCGCATGTCCATCGTGATAATTTCGCTTGCCTTTTTGTCGCTCGCCGCCTTGCAAATTTTCTTAGCCAAATCAAATGTCTTCAAGTTGCTTCCCTCCAAAAAATTTATTCGCCGAAAGGTTCACTGTCTGCATCGCCCGCGTCCGATTGTTGAATGTCTTGCAACGGGAAAAGCTCACTCATTCGAGCTTCAAGTTCTGTGGTGTTCGGTATCCATGCGCCGTCATCATTTTCCGTGCCCGGCAACATCAGTGTCGTCGGCGGATCTGAACTCATTTTTCGAAGGACGTTCGCCAAATGTGCCGAGTCGAAAATTTCCGCGCTGGTCTCCATTCTGTTGCGGAAAAGGTCAGCTATCGCGGGCAATTTCGGCAACGTGTCGAGCTGCAGAACTTTTGTATAAAGTGCCTTGATAAATTTTTGTTGACGTTGCACGCGCCCGACATCGCCCAATTTTTCGCCGCGATACCGCAAATATTTTTGAACTTCTTCGCCGGAAAGGTGCTGATAACCTTGCGCAATGTGAATCGACAAGCCCGAAGCCTCGTCGTCGTAATCCATGTTCTCTTCAACGTAAATGTCAAGCCCGCCCAAAACGTCAATCAGCTCCGTGAACGTCGACAAATCGATAACAATGTACTGATGAATCGAAATGCCCAAAAGCCGTGAAACTTCGCGGACGAGAGTCGTTGCGCCGCCCCAACCGTAAAGCATTCCCAATCGCCCGGCGTGACTGCGAGAATTAATCCAAGTGTCGCGCGGAATTGAAATGATTCGACTTTTGCCGGTCTCGTTGGAAAAACTCAGCAGCAGAATTGTATCAGCCTCTTGCCGTTTGCTGTCGTCGACGCCGAGAATTAAAATGTTCGTGTAGCCGTCGAATTTCGGATCGGCTTGTCCCATGCGCGCCGCCTTGCGATCGTTGTAGCCTTGATACATGTCCGCGAATTCATTATAAACGCGAACGCCCGCATTGTACACAGTGAAGCCGACGAACAAAATCGCGGAACCAATCAGGCACAAAATTACCAACGTGAAAACCAGGCGGAAGAATTTTATTCTGCGCCTGCGATTCATCGATTTGCGTTTCTTGTCAATGTTGTCTTTGGTCGTGTTAGCCATAAGGTTCCGCTTTCTGTCAGTTAGGAGTTTTTATTGAGCAGCAGGAAATTTCGTGCGGCGATGGTTTCGGGATGAACGAGCGAATTTTTTTGCACGACGAAGATTATCGATTCGCTCAGTGCCGTCAACAAAATTTCGTCAAGTTCAGCAGTCTCGGCAAGGTCGCGCAATTTCTCAACGCCGGGATAATTTCTGTTCGGCTCAATCATATCGGCAAAGTAAATTATTTTGTCGAGGGCAGTCATATCAGCCGCGCCGACTGTGTGACGCCAAATCGCCTGCGAAATTTCAGCGTCGTTCACGCCGTAAATCTCACGAATCATTTTCGCGCCGATATACGGATGCAAAAGCAGAGGCATCGCGCGTTCCACATCACCGATTTTTATGCCGCGAATGTCAGCTTGAGCCGGCAACTCGTCATTTTCAAATTCGCGTGCGCAATCGTGCAAAAGTCCCGCAACATAAGCTTTGGTCTCGTCGACGCCGAAACGTTTTGCGAGTTTGACGGCAGTATTCGCCACGCCGATTGAGTGCGCAAATCTTTTTTTATTTAGTCGCCGTTGAAGTTCGCGGCGCATTTCGTCTATCGTCATCTTAAAATTTGTCCTCCGTCGAATCAAAATCCGCCTGTAAGTAAGCTTGCCGTTAACATAATTTATATCATCTGCAACAGTTTTTCCGTCATGATAACGACTGTCACCGAGAATTTCAAATTGTCGCGGGTCGTATTTGTCGAGGAAAGTTATCGGGACGCCCATGACGCCGTAATAATCGCAAGGTATCTCTGCAGTCTTCGAGACTTCGATGGCGTCGTAATTGTCGTAGCGAGGATACTCTTCGGGCGAATATTTTTTATAGAGCGGAATCTCTTCGCGGAATTTTGAAATGTCAAAGTTGGTGAACCAAATCGATTGACTTCGCGCCATGTGTCGTCCGTCATGTATAACGATTGAACGATCTTTGCACGCTTCC
>CAJOHG010000106.1 GCA_905234395.1 uncultured Selenomonadaceae bacterium | reverse complement strand
CTTTGGCTTAACGGAAAAGTAATCGTAGGCAGTTATCGCGATAAAAATCACCAGCAAATAAATCCCGACGTTGCGCAAAAAACTGTTCAATCAAAACGCTCCTTTGTCTTGAAATTATTCAGTCAATGCCACTCTTATTTTAATCTCATCGTCTTCTATTTCTCGAAGAATTTTTTTCAACCCTTTTTGCAAAGAACGCGAAGTGCTCGGAAAAACATCCAAAACCGCCGTCGAAGAACCTTTAGCCGTCAAACGCCGCATGTAAGTAAAATCTTTTTTGCGGCTCGACCAAACGCGAAAATCCATAACAACATTGGTTTTTTGACTCGTGTACAACAAGCCGTGACCGATAACGTAACGCGGCGCGGTACTCGTAAAGCGAATGTAAATCAAATGTTTTCCTCTAAAATGCGTGCAGATATTATCAACGTCCGCTTTTTTCAAGTAGTATTCTGTTTGCTTGTTTTCTTCCGCGCCCGTGCTGAAAATCATATCGTGTTCTTCGCGGTAAAGTTGAACGTAATTTTCTGTCTCGCTCGGCGGCACAATTTCATAGCTCCTGTAATCGCCCAAAATATTTTCAAGCGAATTTTCTATCAGCTCATGAACTTTTTCAGGCTCGGAAAAAGTTCCAATCGGCGCGTCGAGGACAATAACAACTTCAGCCGCGCAGGCTCGCGAACTAACGACGAACAAAAGAAACGTCGCCATGCAAAGGTTTGAAAAAAATTTTTTCAGCAAGGAAATCCTCCCTTACTTACCGCCGTAAACACTGCGTTTCAAAATGCCGAGATAAGGCAGGTTGCGATAATGTTGCGCGAAGTCAAGCCCGTAGCCGACAATGAAATCATCGGGAACTTCAAAGCCGCAGTAATCAATCGTCACGTCGACTTTGCGGCGGCTCGGCTTATTGAGGAGCGTCGCGATTTTGACGCTGTTCGCCTTCTTGTCGAGGAAGTAATCAATCAGGAAATTCATCGTCGTGCCGGAGTCAATAATATCTTCGACAAGGAGAATGTCGCGCCCTTTGGGGTCATTGTCGAGATTTTTGAGAATGTTGACTTTGCCGCTGGTGTGGGAATTGGCGTCGTAGCTTGAGGCGATAAGGAAATCGAACTGGACGGGAATGGTCAGCCGCCGCACAACGTCTGTGTAAAACATGACTGCGCCGTTGAGAATGCCGACCGTCAAAAGCGGTTTGGCAATGTCCTTGTAATCCTCGCTGATTTGCGCGCTGAGCTCCTTGACGCGGGCGGCGATCTCCTCTTCGGTGTACAGCACGCGCTCGATGTAATCTTCTTTACTTTTCAAAGCAATCAATCCTTTCCGTAAAAGTTATTTGTGATAAAAATTCTTCCATGTTTTAAATTTGCCCGCAGATTTTTGGGCAACTCGACGCCCGCCAGATTGTTTGTCAAAACTTTGCGAACGCCTTCAAAATGCACAAAGCCGAAATCTTTTGTCGAACCTGCGACTTGCGCGAGAAATTTTTTAATGACGGCGCGTTGAAGTGCGGGGTGAAGTTTCAAGAACTCTGCGCGGACGATAGAATTTTTTTGAACGACGACAGGGAAAACCTTTTCAACCTGCGCGGCGATAAAGTCTGATTCGTCCGCCGCAACTTCACTCAATCTGCAAAGCGTCTCGACAAGCGCGGGATTAAATTCTTCAAGCGTCGGGATAAGTTCAAGCCGAATTTTATTGCGCGTGGCGTCCGTTTCAAAGTTGGTTGCGTCGAGGCGCGGCGACAGATTTTTTTCGCGGCAGAAATTTTCAAGCTCAACCTTCCTAAATCTCAACAGCGGGCGAAGGAGCAAGCCGTAATCTTTTGAAAGCGTTCGGAATTTCATTGCCGCCAAACCTTCCGAAGTCGCGCCGCGCAGAAGTCGCATTAAAATCGTCTCGGCTTGGTCGTCGGCGTGGTGCGCTAAGGCTATCGCGTCGAGATTAAAATCTGCTTTGGCTTTGCTCAAAAATTCGTAGCGGAGAGTCCGCGCCGCCGTTTCGACAGAAATTTTATTAGCCGCCGCAAAAGCTTTAACGTCGCCGCGCCCGCCCGTGAATTTTATCCCGCGCAGGTTTGCAAAGGCTTTGACAAAGTCCGCGTCGTCGAGTGAGGCTTGACCGCGCAAACCGTGTTCAAAATGCGCAATGACAAGCTCCAAGTTGAAACGCCGCCGCGAATTTATCAGCAACTCAGCCAACGCCAACGAGTCCGCGCCGCCCGATACCGCGATTAAAACTTTGTGAACGCCGTCGAAAATCTTTTCCGTCGCGCAAATATCAATGAACTTTTTAATCAAGACCCAAATCCTTTTTAACACAGCGTGTCGTCGAATAGTTGGGGGGCGTCATGGATGACGCCCTTGAGCCGCGTTTGAAACAGGATGTTTCAAGCGGCACGCCCCTGCGAGGGGTCTTTTCTTTTTGCTACTTTTTCTTTGGACAAGCAAAGAAAAAGTAGGTTCAAATGCAAAAGAAATTATGAAAGCCCCTGTCAATGCGAGGGGCAATCAGTCGGAGCGTCTCGATCCGCGACCGCCGCGCTTGGAATCGGTCTTGCGCTTTAAATCGGTCAAACGCTCGTCGCTGTCCTTGAGGAACTTCGACAGCTTATCTTCAAATGAGGCGGACAGTTGCCTTTGCGGTTTGCGAAAGTCGCCGCGTCTTTGCTTGAATGATTCGGTTTCCGGCGGCTTGGGCTTTGCCTGTTTCAACGACAGCGCAATTTTATTGCCGTCAATGCTTAAGATTTTAACTTGAACTTTGTCGCCCTCGCTCAAAAAATCGCGAACGTCATTAACGTAGACTTCGGCGACTTCGGAAATGTGAATCAGCCCGACTTTTCCTTCTTCCAGCTCAACGAAGGCTCCAAAGTTCGTGATTCGCGTGACTTTGCCTTCCACAATGCTGCCTGCTTCCATTGCCAAAATTTTGTCCTCCTAAAATTTTTTTACTGCCGCGCTTGATAAGGCATCTCGCCTTCTTTGGCAAGTCCCAAATCTTCGCGCGCCAATTTTTCAATGTTGTTAATGTCTTGGAGTTCGGCGAGTTCCTTGCGCAATTTTTCATTCGTCGCCTTCGCCTTCTCCAATCTTTTATCGGCGATTCGCTGACTTTCGCTCACGTGCGACAAATGCACCTGCTGTGAAATTAAAACCATCGAGAAGTAACCGATCATCACAAGCATTACCAACGCAAACCAGTTAAAACTTTTCCTTCGGCTCATCACGTCGCCTCCTCAATTTTTAGTATAATAACAGTTAGCGCGGGCTTTCGCAAGTTTTATCTGCCGTCAATAATTTTCGGCGTAGACAATGCCCTTTCTGAAGTCCGCCGTGTCATAAATTTTCGGATCCCAAATGAAAATCATCCAGCCGTCGCTCGTCGAAGTCTTATAGCCGTAACTTTGCATGATAGATTTTATCTTTATCAAGTCGTCCGCGTTGTGGTAACTGCAGATTGACGCCTTGACTTTGTTGTTTGTGAGAATTCTCTTCGCGCCGCGCAGGGCAAGCGGCTCGGCTCCTTCAATGTCCATTTTGAGGAAAATATTTTTGCCGCGCAGGTCGGGCAAGGCATCGTCGATTGTGATATTTTTAGCGTCCGTGACGTTCGACACAAAGCGCGGGATAAGCTCTACCTTGTCGCGATAATCTTTGAACGTCCGACGGAGCGGCTCAAGCCAACGCGGATCAGTCTCGAACAAATACATTTTGGAGCAAAGGTCAACATATCTCAGCGCGAAATTCCCTTCACAGACTCCTGCGTCAATCACAATGTCGCCCGCGCAGATTTTATGCTCGCCCTTGATATAAAGATGCGGCGAAGTCGGCAACTGCTCCTCCATGAGATTTTTTACAACTTTCTCGCCCTTGTATTCAGTAAATTGTTCGTCGCGCGGATAATACATCTTGCGATAATCGCCGCCGTCCGTCTTGAAATAAATATAGGGCAAATCCTCATCGAAGAAAACTTTATCGAACGTGCCTCTGTCGTCGGGGACGTGCTGATTAAAAACGGAAATATCGTGCGTCTTCCAATAAGCCAGC
>CAJOHG010000105.1 GCA_905234395.1 uncultured Selenomonadaceae bacterium | reverse complement strand
ATTCTTTACCGTTGAGGAAGTCGCCGATTATTTCGGAGTGACTGTCGAGGCGGTTAAGAAATGGCACCAACGTGGACAGTTGAAAGAAGACATGCTGGGGCACAACGGCGACTTGTACTTTGCTATCGATAACATACTGAACTTTACGCCGCCGAAGAAAACTGCCTTCAAAGTTAGCGGCTTGGAGGAGTTCAAAATTTCGGATGACATGAAACGCGAACTCGACGACGCCATTATCTGGTTGCGCTCGCTGTCGCCCGAAACTTTCACGGTTGCCGATGCGCGCGATGAAAAAAATCTTCGCGCCGTTGCTCTCGCCTTGCACTTTGGCTTTCACTCCGACGCAGAAAATTTCTTCGATACTATCAAAGCCGCCAAAACACTTGCCAAAAATCGCTTGAAAGAAGACGACTCCGACCTTACCAAAAAATTAACGCACGAAGAGCGATTAAAACTGTCGGCACTTGCCGACGGCGTTTCTATCAGCGAACTCCGCCGCCGTGTCGAAAAAAAAGCTCAAGGCGCACAACGCGAAGTAAACAGATTTGACGCTGAACTTATCGCGCAGAAAGCAAATGAGGAGGCTAAAAAACGGCAGCAGGCGTACCTTGAACAACTCGAAAGAAACAAAAGTGATTTGGAGCAACTTTTGAAAATGCCGGAGTCGCCGGAGCGAAACGCAAAAATTATCCCGTTGATTCGCGAGACTTGCGAATGGAACCGCACCAAGTCGGGTCACCGCATTTCGGTTAAGGCGACCAATGAAAACATTGAAAGAATTTTCGCGCTTGACCCTAATATCAACGGACTTGTCGGCTTTGATGATTTTCTGCAAGCCGACGTTTTCTTGAAACCGCCAATTTGGGCTCCGAATAAGAAACGCGGTACAGAGTGGCAAGACCGCGACGACGCTCACTTGCGCTCGTATTTGCGCGCGAATTACAAAGAATTCTCCGCACGCGACCTTATCTTTGACACTGTTACAGTTCACAGCGACGCCAACAAATTTCATGACGTGCAAGATTATTTCAAGTCCCTGCCGGAATGGGACGGCAAGCCGCGCGCTGAGACGCTTTACATTGACTGGTTGAAAGTCCCCGATACTCCTTATTCACGCGAAGTCACAATCAAACACTTGCTCGCCGCTGTCGCGCGCATTTTTCACGCCGGCTGTCAATTCTATTGGGCTCTCGTCCTGCGCGGCAATCAGAAAATCGGCAAAAGTTATGTCCCGCAAAGATTAGGCGGCAAGTGGTATAAGTCAATTAGTGACCGCGTCGACGACCCGCACGCTATTGATACACTTCGCCTTGTCTGGATTGGCGAATTTAAAGAAATGTCGGGCATGAGAAAAGCCGACATCAACGCCATTAAAGATTTTATCGAATTGTCGGCTGATACTCGCCGCTTAGCTTATGCCCGCCGCGCAGGTACTTATCCCCGTCATTGCGTCTTTATTATCACCGTCAACGATAACGAGTTTTTGAGTGACGTTACCGGCAACCGCAGATTCTTAGTGCTTGATTCTCCCCTGCCGAAATTCGGCTACGTTAAAGAAGTTCGCGGCGAAAAGCTCTCCGATGATAACGTTATCGCTCAAATTTGGGCGGAGGTTTATCACCGCTACAACGAACTTTTCAAAAGCGGCTTCGACGAAAAGAAATTGGAACTTAGCGCAGAGACTGAATGCAAAGGCGAGGAGATAGCCGAAACATACATGCGCGACGACGGCTTGACGACCGAAATTAAAGGTTACCTCGATACTCAGATACTGCCGCCCGTTTTGTGGCAACTCTTAACCCGTGACGAACGCCGCGATTTTATCAAAAGCGGACGCCTTGTCATGCTTGACGCTCTCGCGGAATTCAATCACCGGCGCAGGGCTCGCGGCGGCAAGCGCGATGCAGTTCAAAATGATGTTGATTTTATCTCTGATTGGCTCGAAGGTACCGACGGCAAAAATTTTGTTCGCTCCGAACGTAAAACGATACAAGGGCGCGATGTTATCGAATATATTCTTTACGGCTCCGAACTTCGCCAACACATTTGCGCCGCCGAAATTTTCAACGAGTGCTTCGGCTCCGATAACCGAAAAAGAATGCCGCGTATCAATGAAATATTGGCGCATTTGGACGAGTGGCATTTAGGCGCACGGCTCCAAAAAGCTGACCCTGCTTATCCCGACCAAACTAAACCTTACTATCGCGATTAAACCTGCTAACTTTTCAAAATATCGCGATTAAATCTGCTAACTTGTTCAAAAGTGTAGGAGTGGTAGGAGTGACCCACTCCTACTTTTTTTTCGTTTTTTTCGGCGAAAGTCGCCTAGTGTAACATAGCAAAACACATAACCCCCCTTTTTACTGTAGGAGTGGTAGGAGTCAAAATCCTTATGTAGACCGTGGGAGAAAAAAAAAAAGTAACGCATTCAAAAAATGGTTATTTTAACTATTTGATGTATAACCGATTTTCAAGTGACACCCCCTTATGTGTTACTCAGAAGATAATTAATAGAAAAGTCACTCCTATCACTCCTACTAAAGGGAGAGGGGGATAGAAATTTTGCTAGGCTACACTAAGCGACTTTGTCCCCGAAAAAGCCCAAAAAGTGTAGGAGTGCCCCCTGACCCACTCCTACAAAAAATTTTTGCCGTCAATGAGCTTTACTCGCCGCTTATATTGCCGAAAAGTCGCATAACGGCGCGATTTGTGGCGAAAAAAAAGATTCACAAATTCGGGTATACGTGATATAATTGCAAAAAAGTGTAGGATGCACTAATTTTCATGGGAGGCGACGATTTTTAGCAGACGAAAAAATAACCGCCTGAAATTTTAATGAAAGGCAAAAAAAGCCGTTTTTGGTTGCCGGTGCAACGCCATTTTTCGTTGCCGGTGCAACGTGTTGTCACTTTTGCAACCTGTTTTGTCGTCGAGGAGTGAAATTTTGCGTTGCTTTTGCAACATACACGAACAACCGGCGTTGTTTGTGCAACGTCCTGAACATCAAGGAGTGAAAAAATGGAGCTAAAATCGGTGTATCAGCTGAACAAGCAGGCTAAAATTCTTGAAGAAAAGGTATCGGGATTGAAGGACGCGCGGAGTAATTTGGTACCGACGCTGAACGGCTTGCCGAAAAGTCACAGTGCCGGCTCCAAAGTCGAAGACTTGACGATAAAAATCCTTGCGCTTGAAGAGGAGCTGACGACACTCCGCGAACAAATTGTAACGTCGTCTGTAGAATTGGCGGCGGCGATAACTGAGCGCGTGTCATCGGCGGCGTCAAGAATATTGATAGCGCGATATGTCGGTTGCTCATCGTGGCGAAAAATAATAGCGGAGGCGCATTACTCGCCGCAACATGTCTTTCGTCTGCACGCGCAGGGTGTGAAACAATTTAAGGAGACGATAAAAAATGTGCATGGTAAGAATTTTTAATCAGCTTGGCTATGAAGTCGGCAGGTTTACGAACGACCGTGACGACGCGCATTATTCGCAATGGGGAGATTACGACGGTTTGTATCCTCCCGGCAGTTGGCGGTGTTCGACTTCGCATTACTATGGTTTTTCTGCGCTGATTGCGCAAGTTGAGGGTGTTTGGACGTCACTCGGCGTTTATGCGACAGAGGAAGAGGCTCGCGAAGTATGGAACGAACTTGCAAACACAGTTCAGAGTTATAAAAACGTGCCGGCTCCGGCAACGTTGCCTGAATATCACGTACCACGCGGCAAAAAGCCGGTTGACGCGTACAAGGTTTACAGAGCCTTTAAAGACTGAACATGATAAAACCTGAGACACGGCAGGCATATAGACAACGAAAAAGGGCACCGCTCAAAAAAGGCGGTGTCCTTTTAAATTTCGGCGTTCAAAAATTTTTTGCTTACAAATTTCCCTGCGCTGGGAAGTCTGAAATTTTCACTTCGCCCATCGCCGCGACAGAGTGACAAATTTTTCGGTCGTCATCACTTTTGGCGACTTGGTCGGCGGAGCGATAGATAAAAATAGACAATCTGCGCGGGCGTCCGCGAATCAGCAGAAAATTTTATCGGCGAGAGTTTGTTCCGCGTCATTGTTGTAACGTTCCCATGCGTCGGCATAAATCATCGTCGTCGATAAATCCTTATGGCGCAAAACCA
>CAJOHG010000104.1 GCA_905234395.1 uncultured Selenomonadaceae bacterium | reverse complement strand
GGCTCGGTCGTCTTTATCGCGGGCAACATGCCTTACGAAACGGAAATCGCGCCGATGATGATTATGACGAAGCTTGAGCAGTTTGACTATCAAAGCGCAGCGGCAATCGCAATCGTTATGATGATTTTATCGCTGACAATTTTGCTCGGCATACATGGTTATCAATCGCGGCAGTTGAAACGGATTGGGGGCGTCGTCGGTGCGTGAATCAATTTGGCTCAAGCGGACGTTGATATTTTTGGCGGCAAGTTTTCTGTTCGTGATGTTGATAATGCCGTTGATATTGGTCGCGAAGGAGGCATTGTCTAAAGGTGTCGATTTCTATTTTGCGGCACTAACTGACGAATTCGCGCTCAAGGCGTTATATCTCACAATCGAGGCGACAATTTTGGCGATCGCGTTCAATACGATTTTCGGATTGGCGTCGGCGTGGCTTTTAACGAAGTTTGACTTCTGCGGGAAAACTTTTTTAGGTTCGCTGATAGATTTGCCGTTCGCGATAAGTCCAGTCGTGGCGGGGTTATTTTTCATTATGCTTTTCGGGCGAATGAGTCCGCTTTATCCGTTGTTGCAAGAATACAATTTGGCAATCGTCTTCGCAGTGCCAGGAATAATTTTAGCGACGGTCTTTGTGACATTTCCATTTATAACGCGCGAATTGGTGCCGGTTATGGAAAGTCAAGGACGTTCGGAAGAAGAAGCCGCCGCCACAATGGGCGCAAACGGTTGGACGATTTTTAGGCGCGTGACTTTGCCGAACATCAAATGGGCGTTAGGCTACGGGATAGTTTTATGCTCTGCGCGTGCATTGGGAGAATTCGGAGCGGTCAGCGTCGTGAGCGGACACATTCGCGGCAAGACGAACACTTTACCCTTGCACATAGAAATTCTTTACAACGAATACAATTTCACGGCGGCATTTGCGGTCGCGTCGGTATTGGTTTTGCTCGCGATAATAATTTTGATTCTGCGCAATCTGATTGAAAATGCCGGCAAAGCTTCTCTGCAAGTGTCGAATTTGAAAGCAGGTGTCGCCAATGATTGAAGTCGAGGTCAAAAACATCAACAAGCATTTTGGAAATTTCAAGGCGTCGGACAATGTGAGCTTTGCGATTGAGCGCGGGAAGTTAATCGGATTGCTCGGACCTTCTGGTAGCGGTAAGACGACGATTTTGCGAATGATAGCGGGGCTTGAAACGCCCGATAATGACCTGCCGCCCGGTAAACGCGGAATCAGATTTTTATTTCAAAGCTACGCGCTATTTAAGCACATGACGGTTTTCGACAATATAGCGTTCGGCTTGACTGTGCAGAAAAAATCTGACAGCGAGATAAAAAGCCGCGTTGAGGAATTGGCGGAGTTAATCGGGCTGAAAGACTTCACGAGTCGTTATCCGTTGCAATTATCTGGCGGTCAACGTCAACGCGTGGCATTTGCAAGAGCACTTGCGCCGAATCCCGAATTACTTTTGCTTGATGAACCGTTCGCGGCGATTGATGCTAAAGTCCGGCAAGAATTGCGCGGCTGGCTAAAGCAAACGATTCACAAGTTGGGAATCACGGCAATTTTCGTGACGCACGATCAAGACGAGGCAGTCGAAGTCGCCGACGAAATAATCATCACAAATCGCGGGAGAGTTGAACAATCCGGAGCACCGATTGAAATTTATCAGTCGCCGAAGACGCCTTTTGTCGCGAAATTTATCGGCGAGAGCGTGCAAGTTCCCGACTATACTATTTTCAAGGGATTTGATGAATACGAGCCCCGCGAAGGAATTTTGCGCCCTGAATTTTTGGAAATTGGAGCGACGATAGACGAAATGCCGCAACCGATGCCCGTCACGACCGAACGCGGGATTGTTCGCGGAACATATTTTCGCGGCAGTGTGATTCAAGTCGACGTTGAGATTAAAGGGCAACTGCTGAAAGGTTTTCGCGGCTTAGAACAGGTTCCTTTGCACGAAGGCGACGAGGCTTTTGTTTTCATTCACAAAATTTACGGCTTTGACGGCGATAAAACGCAGGTTATCGAAAATGCCGCCAAGCGCAAGGAGTCGGTGTTCATATGACGGAAAAATATTTTGCGGACGTGCTGATAATTGGCGGCGGGACGGCTGGTTTATTCGCGGCGATTCGTTTGAGCGAATTCAATCCCGAAACAAAAATTATCATCGTCGAGAAAGCTGACATTCGGCGGAGCGGCTGCCTTGCGTCGGGAGTCAACGCCCTCAACGCTTACATCGGCAAAGGTCACACGCCTGAAGATTATGTAAACTACGCTCTAAACGATGCGCACGGAATTGCGAGGAAAGATTTGCTCCTGACAATGGCTGAACGCTTAAATCACGTTACAAAAATTATTGAACGGCTCGGCTTGGTGATTGAAAAAGATTCTGAAGGCAATTACGTCGAACGCGGCTGGCGCAACGTCAAAATTAACGGCGAAAGCATCAAGTTGATTCTTGCCGCCGCCGTCAAAAAATTTCCGAACGTCGCGATTCTCAACCATGTCAACGTTGCAGATTTTTTGCTTGACGGAGATAAAGTTGTCGGGGCATATGGTTTCGGAGTTCGCGAAAAAATTTTTTATAACTTCGCGGCGAAAGTCACGTTGATTGCGACGGGCGGAGCGAGCGGACTTTATTTGCCGAATCATTCGGGCGGTTCGCGTCATCAAATTTGGTATTCGCCATTTAACACGGGTGCGGGCTATGCGATGGGAATTCGCGCCGGAGCCGAGATGACAACTTTTGAAATGAGATTCGTAGCTCTGCGGTGCAAAGACACGATTGCGCCGACAGGAACGCTGGCGCAAGGAGTAGGAGCGGCTCAAGTCAATTCACGCGGCGAACTTTATCAGAAAAATTACGGCAACACAACGAGCGAACGAGTTTTTGCTGTCACGAGTGAAAAATTTTTTGGACGCGCTCCTTGCTATTTGAAAACGATCGGGATTTCTGCCGAACAGGAAAAATTTTTGCTTGATGCCTATCTGAACATGTCGCCGGCACAAACATTGCGCTGGATTGAAACGAATCAACCTCCGAGCAAATTCAACGTAGAAATTTGCGGCACCGAACCTTACATAATCGGCGGACATACGGCGGCGGGTTATTGGGTTGATAAAAATCGGCAAACGACGCTGAAAAATCTTTTTGCGGCGGGCGATGTGGCGGGCGGCTGTCCTCAAAAATATGTCACGGGAGCTTTTGCCGAAGCTGAAATTGTAGCGGAATCGATTTTGGAGACGTTGGCGGAAATAAAAATGCCCGCGCCGATTGACTTTAATACGGGCGAGTTAAAAAAATTTTTTGCAAATGATTCGGCGTTCACGATTGACGAATTGGAAATTGCAATGCAAACGACAATGGACGAATACGCCGGCGGCTTGACGCAAAATTATCGTTTCAACGAATCGCAACTGAATTTGGCGGCAAAAAATATTGAGCGCATTGAAAAACTTTCCGAAAATCTTAACGCCGCCGATATGTATGACTTGCTGAAAATTTTTGAGTTGCGGGAGCGATTGACAGTCGCAAAAGTTTTGGCTTATTGTTGACGGTGCGCCGAAATGGGTGATTGGATAAGGAAAACTTATTGTCAAACCTTAAAATACGAATTGATTCAATCTGCGAAGTCTTTTAGAATAAGTATGACTGAAAAAAGGAGGACTGAATATGAAATACGTAAAGTTCGGAAATACAGGCATGGACGTATCGCGAATCTGTCTGGGAATGATGAGCTTTGGTAAGCCTGGCAAAGAAAACGGCGTTTTTCCGTGGGCGAAGACTTACGAGGACGGCAAGGAGATTTTCAAGCGTGCGATTGAACTGGGTATTAACTACTTCGACACGGCGAATGTTTACCAAATGGGAACGAGTGAAGAAATCACTGGTCGCTACATCAAAGACTTCGGGCTCGACCGTGATGAAATTGTCGTGGCGACGAAGGTCAACTTTGAAATGCGTCCCGGTCGTCCGAACGGTGGCGGTACGTCTCGCAAAAATGTCATGGCGGAGATAGACCACAGCTTGAAGCGTCTGCAACTCGATTACGTCGACGTATATCAGATTCACCGCCTCGACCCGCTAACGCCAATGGAAGAAACGATGGAAGCCTTGCACGACGTGGTTAAGTCCGGCAAGGCGCGTTATATCGGCGCGTCGACAATTTTTGCTTGGCAACTGGAACGCTTGCAGAATATTGCAGAGCGTCGCGGCTGGACAAAGTTCGTGTCGCTTCAACCTCAGTACAATCTGATTTACCGTGAAGAAGAACGCGAGATACTGCCTCTTTGCATGGATAGAAAAATGGCGGTAGTACCATGGAGTCCGTTGGCAGGCGGACGTTGTGCGCACCCTTGGGGAACCAAGACCGCTCGCAACGCGATAGACGAAGTGTCGCCGATGGTCTGGAGCAAGACTGATGACGTTGACAAAGTCGTCGTTGATAACTTGGAGCAGGTCGCTAAGGAAATCGGCTACTCGATGGCGCAGACTTCGTTGGCATGGATGCTTAGCAAGCCGTTCATCACCGCGCCGATTGTTGGGACGACTTCGGTTAAGCATATCGAAGAAGCAGTCTCCGCGCTCGACATTACGCTTGACGAGGCGACGATAGCGCGGCTTGAATCGCCGTACGTGCCGCACGTCAAAACGGGGGCATTCTGATGAAGACGATTTTTATAACGGGAGCATCGTCAGGAATCGGGCGCGAGACGACAAAATATTTCGCCGCGCAGGGTTGGCGAGTAATTGCGACGATGCGCAATCTCAAAAAGGCGGGCGACCTTGAAACTTTGCCGAACGTGACAATCATGCCGCTGGACGTGACTGACACTGAACAAATTCGCCAAACGTGCCGGAAAGCTCTGGCGGAATACGATATTGATGTTCTGCTCAATAATGCGGGTTATGGGATAATGGCACCGTTCGAGAGAATCCCCGAATCGGAAATCCGCAAGCTGTTTGAAACGGACGTTTTCGGCACAATGTTCGTTACGCAGGAATTTATCCCGCATTTCAAAGCGCGTCGAAGTGGAGCAATTCTGACGACGACATCGCTTGCGGCGATAATCGGCTTGCCACGTGACGGAGCATACGGAGCGGCGAAGCGTGCTCAGCAAGGAATGGTCGAGTCGCTGTATTACGAACTCAAGCCCTTCGGCGTGGCGGTCAAGGCGATGATTCCAGGCGGCACGAAAACAAATTTCCAGACGCCGCTGAACGATTTGACGGGCTACGAGAAAATAGCGGCGAATCAGCGCAAATATCTTTTGGCGGGCAATGCAGAATTTCCCGAAGCAACCGAAGCCGCCAAGATAGTTTTCGAGGCGGCGACTGACGGTAAAGACCAAATCAATTATCCGACCGATAGCGTCTGCAAAAAACTTTACGAGCAATATCAAAGCATGGGGCTTGAGTCGTTCAAAATTTATTTCAGCGGATTGCTCTACGAGGTGACTACATGAA
>CAJOHG010000103.1 GCA_905234395.1 uncultured Selenomonadaceae bacterium | reverse complement strand
GGAAACAGGACTTATCCACCGAACGAGAGCTTCAGCACCGATAACGCGCCGCGTCCTGATGTCGTATTTCGGCTGATACCACGCCTTGAACTCGTCGTTCTTGAGCGCGTCAATCATGCGGTTTTCAATGTCGTGCTCGTTCGTCAAAAGTTCTTCCATCTGCGAATCGAAAATCTTAACATCGTTGCTCGAAACTTGTTGGCAAGCAGTTATCGCGCGACTTATCGCCCGTTGAATGTCCAAACTTTCATCGTAACGACTGATTCCGGCTTTCATGTGAATCGCAATTTTCGCGCTTGCGTCGGCAGTGTCAATGTAGCTGTACTTGGCGATATTTTTCGCCGCCCACGCAGAAAGTTTCTCCGCACTGTCCGCCTTGCAGAAACAAACCAAATTGTTAACGTCAATGCCCGCCGCCGTAAAAATCGCCGTCTTGGAATTGCGCAAGCCGTCCGCCAACGCGTGGAATTGATTGTTGATGATTTGGTGACCGCGATTCTCCGTCATAACCGCATTGCTCTTCATCGAGAACACGACAAAGAAAGTCTGCACGTCGGGATTTTCAGCCTTCAACTTCGCAAACGTCGCAGGAATTTTCATCTCAAGCCACGGCACGTTCGGCAAGTTGTAGCGAAAATCTGTATAAGCCATGCGCTGAACAATGTCGAAATTTTTCTTGTGCATGTTGCGGCGATAAATATACATGCCAATTCCGCCAATCAACAGTCCCACGAACAGAATCACTTGAAACGGATTGTTGTGAACGAAACGCTTGAAATTGAACGACGCGGAAATATGTTGGTGCTTATTCAACATGTCGCGCACCCAGCTGACGTCAATGTGATTTATTTCCTTGTTGAGAATGTGCCAAAGCCGCAAGTCTCCGTCCGAACGAACGCCAAGGCTGACCAATTCGCTGTAAGATGATGTCGCGCCAACTTCCAAATCGTAAGTCTCCGCCGCGTCAATGAGCGAGTGAACTGCGTCGCTGTAAATGTACGTTAAATCGGCTCGTCCGTCATTTACGGCTTTCAACGTGTCCGCGAACGTCGGCAGATACAAAACATTTTCTTTCGGGAAATTCGCCTCGACAAAATCCAGAGAGTAAAGCCTGTCTTCAGAAAACTGGGAATTCGCACGCATGACCGGCACATAATCGCGGCGAAAATAACTCTGCGTCGGGCTGATGTTGTAGCTTTGTGCCCAACTGAAATCGCAAACGGTGTCCGCCACAAAGTCAACCTCGCTGTTGGCAATCAAGTTGCGCGCCTCTTCCGGCGTATGCGTCTCGACAATCTCAATCTCCATGTTCAAATCTTTTGAAATGCGCTCAATGATGTCGGGAATGACTCCGACCAATTTGCCGTCGTCATCATGATAAGCGTAGGGCTGCTCGTACGTAAAAATCGCCGTGCGAAGTTTTTGCTTTTCGGACAAAAAATTTCTCTCGTCGCGGCTCAACAACAAAGGAAAACCTTCCTTGAGATGATATTTCCGCTTGAGAGTGTCGCGAATATCGGATTGATCCATCAGCAACTGATCCATTGCCCAATTCAAACGCTCCAAAAGATCAGTTCTGTCTGCGCGGACGGAAAGCCGATAATTCTGCCTGTCGAACACGGCGTAAGTGTGCTTAGACCTGTTGTAAAAAAGCATGGCGTCAACATAGCCGTCAACGTCGCCGCGATTGTAAGCATCAACGACTTCCTGATAAGTCTTGTAGCTCGTGAAGGTGTATTGAAAACCTTCCGCGCGTGCAACTTCATCAAGTCCCGGCGTGTCGTAATTGGTGCGAACGCGTGCAAGATTTATGTGCGGCTTAATCTTATCGGCGGTGATGACAAGTTCCATCGGAAAACGTCCGACAACGTGAGCGGTTGACTTGGCGTTGACTAAATATTTGTGATCGCCGGGCAAATTCGGAATGATGTCAATTTCGCCGGTGTTGAGCTTGTCGAGCAGGTCAGTCCAATCGTCGAAAACAACGTATTCAAATTCGCACGGAACATAGTTTTCCAGAAACTCCATGTACTCATAGCCGTAGCCGACAGTGTGCCCGGGTCTGTCTTCGTTCATAAAGCCCGTGTTGACGACGTAGCCGACTTTTAACGTGCCCCAATCCTTCTTGACGGGCGCAACCGATTCAACCGCAGAATTTTCAGCCGGAGCACTTTCAACATTGAAAACACTGATGAAATTTATCGCCGCAACAATTACTGCTGTCATAAAAAAAATCTTACAGTTTCTCATTCTATCCCCCGTCTCTCAAAATTTTTTTCTTGACGCCAATTATATTTCGTTGCAAAATAATTTTCAATATGTCAACATACAAATAACGCAACGTTGTTAAAAACGATGCGCGAATTATCAATTTTAATCATGCGAGGTGAATCAACGTGATTGATATTACATTGCTCGGAACGTCGGCTTTAATCCCAATTCCCGAACGAGCACTTACGGCGGTATTTCTGTCAAGCGACGGTCATTCAATCCTTTTCGATTGCGGCGAAGGTACACAATCGGCGGCGAGAAAAGTCGGCGTCAGCTTGATGAAAACGGACATCATCGCATTGACGCATTATCACGGCGATCATATCTTCGGACTGCCGGGACTTTTGCAGACAATGCACAACATAAAACGAACGGAGCCGCTTTACATAACCGGGCCCGAAGGTCTGCAAGAAACAATGACTCCGATATTAAAATTGACGCACTGGATATGCTACCCGATAATTTTATTTGAAGTGCCTTCCGACGGACTGAAACTTTCCGCGCTGATTGACGGTTGGTCGCCAATGGCAAAGTTGTCGGCGTTCAAGACAGAACATCGCGTTCCAAGTCAAGGCTACTGTTTCACGTTGAGCCGCGCAGGAAAATTCATGCCGGAACGTGCAACGGAACTCGGCGTTCCGATAAATCAGTGGAATCTTTTGCAGAAAGGAACCGGCGTTCAACTCGGCGACAAAACGATTTTGCCCGAACAAGTTCTCGGTGAACCGCGCAAAGGCTTGAAATTCGTCTTCACGGGCGACACGGCACTTTGCGACAATTTGTTCACGGCGGCGGAAGGTGCTGACTTGCTGATTAGCGAGGCGACTTACGGCGAATTTGAACAGGCACCGGGCGCAGTCGAACACGGACGCCATATGATTTTCGCGCAAGCCGCTGAAGTTGCCGCAAAAGCCAACGTCAAAGAATTGTGGTTAGCGCATTTCTCTCAAATGATGAACGAGCCGCGAGAATATCTGCCGAACGCGACGAAAATTTTTTCAAACACGATTTGCGGTTATGACGGCTTGTCAACGACATTGCATTTCGATTAACCGCTAATTTCTACTTGCGAGCATTTTTGGCAGCACGTCCGCGAGTGACACGGTCAAGCACGGCTTTACGCAGACGAATCGATTTCGGCGTAACTTCAACAAGCTCATCGTCGTTGATGTATTCCATCGCCTGCTCAAGGCTCATGATACGCGCGGGCACAAGTCGAATCGCTTCATCGGAATTGCTGGCGCGAATGTTCGTTTGATGTTTCTGCTTGCAAGGATTTATGTCAATGTCCATTTCGCGAGAGTTTTCGCCGACAATCATGCCCTCATAAACTTTTTGCCCGGGCTCAATAAACATGACGCCGCGATCCTGCAAATTGAAAATTCCGTAGCCCGTCGTTTCGCCCTGCTCAAATGCAACCAAACTGCCGCGACTGCGTCCGGGAATGTCGCCCTTGTAAGGTTCGTAGCCGTGGAAAACGTGATTCATTACGCCGTTGCCGCGCGTCGATGTCAACAGCTCCGAACGAAAACCAATCAGTCCCCGCGCAGGTATCAAAAAGTTCAGCCGCATGTAGCCCGCAACGTTCTGCATGTTTTTAAGTTCGGCTTTGCGTCGTCCCAAACTTTCCATAACCGTGCCCATGTAGTCTTGCGAAACTTCAACCGTGAGATTTTCTATCGGCTCAAATTTTTGTCCGTCAATCAGCTTGTAAACGACTTCGGGCTTGCCGATTTGCATTTCGTAACCTTCGCGCCGCATCGTCTCAATCAGAATCGACAAGTGCAATTCGCCGCGCCCGCTGACTTTGAACACGTCCGCTGAAGAAGTCTCTTCAACGCGCAAGGCAACGTTCGTTTGAGCTTCCTTGAAAAGTCTGTCGCGAATGTGTCGGCTCGTGACGAATTGCCCTTCCGTTCCCGCGAATGGACTCGTGTTCACGCCGAACGTCACGCTTAAAGTCGGCTCGTCAACTCGAATGGCAGGCAACGCTTCGGGATTTTCAACGTCGGCAACCGTATCGCCGATTGAAACATCACTCAAGCCCGTCAACGCAACAATCTCGCCCATTTGCGCTTCCGGCGTCTCGACACGATTTAAACCGTCGTAAGTGAAAACTTTGCTGACTTTCGCCTTTTTAACATTGCCGTCGCTCATCAATGCAACAGTTTCGCCCGATTTGATTCGTCCGCGCTGAACACGACCGATAGCAATTTTTCCAACGTAGTCATCAGCTTCAAGCGTCGTGACGACAAGTTGCAACGGCGCGTCAAGTTCGCCTTCGGGCGCGGGAATTTCTTTTAGAATCGTCTCCATCAGCGGCACAAGATTTTTGCTGTCGTCGTGAATGTCGCGTTTGGCAATGCCCTGTTTTGCGGCGGTGTATATCACGGGAAAATCAAGCTGCTCGTCGTCGGCATCAAGTTCCATGAACAATTCCAAAACTTCGTCATAAACTTCATCAACGCGAGCTTCGGGACGGTCAATTTTATTTATAACGACAATCGGCTTAAGCTTATGTTCCAGAGCTTTGCGCAGGACGTATTTTGTCTGCGGCATCGGTCCTTCAAAAGCATCAACCAACAACAAAACGCCGTCAACCATGTTCAAGACGCGTTCGACTTCTCCGCCGAAGTCCGCATGTCCGGGCGTGTCGACGATGTTAATTTTTATGCCCTTGTAAAGAATCGCCGTGTTCTTAGACAAAATTGTAATGCCGCGTTCGCGTTCCAAGTCGCCCGAATCCATGACGCGTTCGGCAACTTGTTCGTTCTTACGGAAAATGTGACTTTGTTTAAGCATTGCGTCGACAAGCGTCGTCTTGCCGTGGTCGACGTGCGCGATAATTGCGATGTTTCTGCGCTCTGAATTGACTCCCATGTTCATTCCTCATTCCTAATTAAGTAGCGGCTATTATATGTTCAAAAAATTTTCGTGTCAAACGCGGCGGTTGCTCGCACACGGAAATCAACTTTCAGCCAGGATGTGTTCACACTAAAGAATCAATAATCAAAGCAAAAGTAATAAAACCATCAAATATAGCGTCAAGCTTATCATAACGAGTAGCAATTCGACGAAAGCGTTTCAAACGTCGAAACAGTCTTTCTATCTCGTTGCGTCGCTTGTAAAGTTCCTTGTCATAGTCCCATTGTTCCTTGAAGTTTTTCTTGGGCGGAACTACCGGCTCATAACCGAGCAATACGGCAAGCTC
>CAJOHG010000102.1 GCA_905234395.1 uncultured Selenomonadaceae bacterium | reverse complement strand
GTAATAAAAAATTCCTCTGAACGCGAACACGACGACGATACTAACCGAAATGAAGTTGAGCATTGCCATATCGCGTTCGGCTAAAACTTTGTCAATCATATCCTTGATAATCCACGGCAGATAGAGATTCGCACCCGATGCGCAGATTATGCAGATTATCGCCAAGCCGAGTCGTCCGAGGTACGGCTTGATGTAAATTAAAAGTCGTCTGTAGTTTTTCATTTGCCGAGGAATGCTTTATCCCAGTTTTCAGGGTAACCGAAATTTTTTGTGTCTTGCTCGTAAATGTCCAGTTGATTATAAATCGTGTCCAGCACTTCGTAATAAGCCATCTTTCGACCCTTATTGAATTCACACGGATCTTCTTTGGCTTCGTCAATGGAGTCGTAGCCGTTTTTAATCACGCGATAAATCACGTATCGCATTTCGGCAGCACTCATTTTTTTACGCATGGTTATTCGCCTCTTTTCTTAAGTTCGTCAATGCGGTTTTGAATTGATTCTTCCGCGTCTTCAATTTCTTTCTGCCAATGTCTTATCAAACCTGTTTGAGCCGCTTTATCCTTCAAATGCCAATCGTCGCAGTGTTCGGCGGGATGTGCAATTTTTTCCAGATGAAGGTCGATTTTCTTCCGCAAGCTGCGAATGCCCTTGCGAAGTTGATTAGGCGTCTGATGTTTCAGAGCGTCCTCTGCGAATAATTGTAAATCAAATCTCAAATGTTGTCACCTCTCGCCGTATCAAGAATTTTTTGCAACGTGACGAGGCATCCAACGGGACTGCTTTGTAAGCTCTCAATAGCTTTGGTCGTTTGCCGTCTCAAGAATTTTTTTCGCAACTCTGAACGCCGCGCCGGGTTCACCAAGTTTAGCACAAGCCGCTTGCAATTTCTTGGCGATTTCCGTGCGATTATCAAGGAGTTTTAAAATTTCGGCGGAAATTTTTTCGGAAGTGACGGCTTCTTGAAGGAGTTCCGTCAAAATTTCTTCGCCCGCCAAAATGTTCGGCAGGCTGAAAAATTTTATGTCGACCAAAAGTTTTCCGATGAAAAAATTCAGCGGAGCCATTTTGTACAGCACCACGCACGGCAAATTCAATAACGCCGCCTCCAAAACGACTGTGCCCGAAGTCGCCATTGCCGCATCAGCGATTTGCATCAAGTCGTATCGCCGCGCAGAGTTCACGAGTTTTATATCAAGTCCCGCCGTGTCAATCAACTGTTCGACGCCGTCAGCGATTGGCAGAAAAAATTTCACGCGCCGATTTGCCGATAAAATTTTAACCGCACCGAGCATTGGCGGCAACAAAAGTTTTATCTCCTGTCGACGCGAGCCGGGCATTAACAAAATCACTTGCTCCGATTCTTCAACGTGAAAAAATTTTCGCGCCTCTGAACGTGACATTGACGGCTTGACGGTGTCGACGAGCGGATTGCCCAAGAAAAAAATTTTCGCTCCCGCCGCTTGATAGACCGGCAATTCAAACGGAAATATCGCAATGAAAACGTCCGCTATCTTCGCACAATCTTTTGCACGACCTTTGCGCCACGCCCAAGCCGACGGCGGAATATACGATAAAATTTTCACGCCGATCGCACGTTTGGCAAGTCGCCAGTTGAAGTCCGGATAATCAATCAGCACGAGCAAATCGGGACGTTCGACGCGGATTATTTCCGTCAAGTCGTCGAGCAGTTTCAAAATCCTGCGCAAATTTTTTATGACTTCGACGACGCCCATGACGTTGTAATCTTTGTAGTTGCGCACGAGTTTGACGCCTTGAGCCGCCATTAAGTTGCCGCCGAGTCCGAACAGTTCCGTCAAAGGCGAAATTTTTTTTATCTCGCGAGCAAGTCCTGCACCGTGCACGTCGCCCGACGCCTCGCCCGCCGACATCATTATCTTCAAAATTCCCGCCTCCCAAGCTTGTTTAAAAATATTTTACCACGAATGATAACGTCTTACTAATCGCCGGCAAAAAAAATTGCTCGTGCTTTTTGGCATGAACAATTTGAGTTTAGGTTAAATCTTCGCTGTCGAAAGCAATGATCTTTAACATAGATGAAACCGTAAGGTGTCCGTTGCCCGCGCTGACAAGGTCAATCGGTTTCCAAGTGATCAACGACCCTTCGCGCAAAATTTTACACTTTTTTAACGTGGCAGTTATTCACAGTCGGTTAGGTTGAGCGTCGTCGCCGTTGGGAAAGATACGCTCAAGGCTGATAGAAAATCTGAAACACTTAAAGCACATTTCGGCGAAGTGCGCAATGTCTTCCTTGTACCGGTGAAACTTAGCGTCGACTTTGTCGGCGTTAAGATATTTTATCAGCATTTCGACAGCGTGAACTTTGGAAATGCTTTTAATACCAAAGTTTCCGAACAGAGCAGTTTATTCGGTGCCGCTCCATGTGCCGACTTGCAAATCGGGAAAATTTTTAACGGCTTGCAGATAATTTTCGCAGCTGTTTAGTATAAAGTTGCTCAAGTCGTTAAACGCCTGGAGGCTGTTAAAATCGTCGGCAGAAAAATCGACAATTCGATTCTCGGCGACTTCGGCAATGATACGCTCAAAAGCGGCTCCGTCACGCTGAAAGACTTCGGCTCAACGAAAATTTTACACGTTCAAGAAACAATAAACTTTTCCTGCAAAAAAAAATCGCCTTTCCAATTTCGGAAGGGCTTTAATTTTTTTATCGGAAACTATTTCTTGCCTTTGATGTCCGATGCACAATGCGGGCACTTCGTCGCGTCGTCGGCAACAACTTCACGGCAATACGGGCACTTGCGAGGATCTGGTGCAGGCGGCGGCGGCGCGGGCATGAAACGGTTCACCTGCTTTATCAAAATAAAAATAGCTGTGGCAACAATGAGAAAATCGAGGCAGACGTTCAGGAACGCACCGTAAGCGATAATTGGTGCACCGGCTTCCTTAGCTGCGGCAAATGATTCGTACTCTACGCCCGAAAGATTGATGTAAAAGTTGGAGAAATCCACTTTGCCGAGCAAGAGTCCGAGCGGAGGCATAAGAATATCGCTGGTGAACGATGATACAATTTTCCCGAAGGCTGCTCCGATGACTACGCCCACGGCCAAATCGATGACATTTCCGCGCAATATGAATTTTTTCCATTCTTCAAACAAACCGAGTCACTCCTTAATAAAAATTCGTTGACAAAAATTTATCCCTTCTGTAAACTGTAGTTGAACACATACAAATCGCAGAAGGGAGCTTTTACAATGAAGGATGATAGCAAAAACTCAACGACTTGTCAAACGCCCGTTTACTTTTCGGTATACGTGCTGTGGTGTAGCAAAACCGACAAATCTTACGTTGGTGTCACACGTCAACGGGTCACAAGGCGCATTAGTCAGCACAAACGCGGCAAGCAATTCGTCGACACGGAAATTCAGCGCATCGGCTGGGAACATTGGGACTGGTGGATTGTCGAAGAACTCGTTCCATCGAATCTTATCAGCGAGCGAGAGCAGTACTGGGTAAACTTCTTCGGTTCCGTATATCCTGCCGGTTACAACAAGACTTGCGGCGGAATCAGCAAACTTACCGTGTCCGACGATACTCGCGAGAAAATTCGCCAAAACGCACTTGCAAGAGACATTCGCGGCGAAAAGAATCCGCATTACGGGAAACATCACACCGACGACGTCAAAGAAACGATACGCCAAGCCAGACTCCGCAGAACTCCTTGGAACAAAGGCATGAAGGGCGTCACTCACCACACTGCTGAACACAAAGCCAAAATTGGTGCCGCCGTTAGTGGCGAAAAAAATGGTTTCTTCGGCAAGCATCACACGGAAGAAGCTAAAGAAAAAAATCGTCAAGCACATCTCGGCAAGCCTGGTATTCGAGGCGAAAAGCATTACATGTACGGCAAGCACCATTCGGAAGAGACAAAAGCCAAAATGCGTGAAAAAGCCCTTGCAAGAGAAGCAGCGAAACGAGCCGCCAAAGAAGCTCAAATGACGCCGTAATATTTCAAAAGTGCTTGCGTGCCGAGGTTGCCGTCGCCTGATTCTTCAAGCTTGCGGACTTCGTGGAGTACAACCGCCAAAATCGGAAGCGACGCGCCGTAAGCCGTGGCAGTCTCGTTGCCAATCGCCAAATCCTTGCCGAAATGTTTGAGCATGAATCCGGGAGCAAAATCGCCGTCGAGACCTTTGCGAGCAACACCGGTCATTTGAAAACTTCCTGCCGCACCCGTCGCGATAGCCGAGTAAACTTTTTCCACGTCAAGCCCGGAAACTTTGGCATAAGCGAACGCCTCACACACGCCCGCCAACGTCCCGGCAATGGCGATTTGGTTGCAAGCCTTAGTTTTTTGACCTGCGCCCGCCGAGCCTTCGTAGACGATATTTTTTCCCATCGCCGCGAAAATCGGTTGCAACGCGTTGAAAGATTCTTCTTCGCCGCCGACGAGGATTGTAAGCGTGGCATTTTTGGCACCGACATCACCGCCGGTAACAGGCGCATCGACAGCGTGCAGACCTTTCGATTTTGCGGCGTCAAAAATTTTTTCGGCAAGAATCGGCGAGGAAGTCGTCATATCAATAAGATACGCGCCGACTTTTGCACAGTCGACAATACCGCCCGCGTCAAGATAAATTTTCTCAACGTCCTTCGGATAGCCGACGATTGTTATCACGACGTCTTGATCTTTGGCGCATTCGCCGGCAGTTTCGCACCAACGTGCTCCGCGATCAATCAGTCCTTGAGCTTTGGACTTTGTGCGATTGTAAACGCTCAACTCGAAGCCCGCGTCCATGAGGTGTCCTGCCATTGCCGAGCCCATGATGCCCGTGCCGATGAACCCGATTTTTTTCAACGCAGACATTTGTATCACTCCTTTCACGCCGCGAAGTATATCACGCCTTCAGATAATTTTCAATACAATTTCTCTCGACGCGCGGGAGAAAATTTTTTTTATGGGTAAATGCTGTGTTGCACTTAACTTGACAATTCGCACAAATGATTTTATATTAGCGTGGTGTTTGAACTTAACGGCGGCTCATTTTAAAGTTGCCGACAAAATTTTTTCAACGGTTAACAATCCGGGGAGCGCACATGGTTTTTGCAAGTTTGTTTTTCGTATTCGTATTCTTGACGATAAATCTTTTGTCGCAAGTAATTATTCCGACGGCGAAGTGGAAAAATATAGCGATGCTCATTTGCTCGCTAATTTTTTATACTTGGACGGGACTTCGTTGCACGCTCTTGATGTTGCTCATGGTTTACATTTGCAAGGTCGGTGCGGTTTGCATTGAAGAGGCTCGGCTCAACGGCAAGTCCAAAAAAATTCCGCTCACCGTCACGATTTTTTTTTGTTTGGCGATTTTGGGCGTCTTCAAATATGCCGGCTTTGCTGTCGAGACTGCCGCTTACATCACCGGCGATGATTTGACCATTCCGCAAATTGTCTTGCCCGTCGGAATTTCGTTTTACACTTTCCAATTAATTTCATACGTCGTCGATGTTTATCGTGCCGAAATTCCCGCGCAGAGAAGTTATTGGCGACTGCTGCTTTACGCCTGCCTTTTCCACCAATGCATTGCCGGGCCGATTGTCCGCTACAAAGACGTGCAAAAAGATTTGGACGAGCGCAACATGAACGTAAAAGATGCCGGCGAAGGCGTCCGAAGATTTTGTACGGGTCTGATGAAAAAAGCCGTTATCGCAAACAGCTGCTCGATCATTGCCGACAAATTGCTCGTCGTCAATGCCGAAACGTTGACGGAGACTTCTGCCGCAGGAATTTTTCTGGGACTGTTCGCTCTGTATCTGCGCAACTACTTCGACTTCAGCGGCTATTCCGATATGGCAATCCTGCATTACAAAGAAAATTTCAACTACCCGTACATTTCTCAATCGGTCAGCGAACTTTGGCGGCGTTGGCACATTTCGCTTTGCACATTTTTCCGCGATTATTTGTACTTCCCGTTGGGCGGCAGTCGTTGTTCAGTCCTGTTGCAGTTGCGAAATTTATTCGTCGTGTGGTTTTTGACGGGTCTTTGGCACGGCGCAGGTTGGAATTACGTGCTCTGGGGACTTTATTGGGGATTCATGCTTGTGATTCAAAAATTCATCGTCCGCGATCATTTATCGTGGTTGCCCGCCGTCGTGAAAGTTTTCGGCATAACAATGGTCTCGATTTTCGGATTGACGATTTTCCAATTCACCGACTTGAGCTTGATGATTATCGCGTTCAAAGGGCTGTTCATGATGAACGGCAACGCATTTACCGATTTTGGCACGGAGCTGTTGTTCAAAAACAATATCTACCTGTTGATTTTCGGAATGGTCGCCGCGACGCCGATTTTCAAAATCATGCGCGAACGTCTCAAAGAAAAGTCACAAACGAGTACGCTGTTTTATGTCGTCTACGCGGCAAGCGAAGTGCTTATCCCGCTGATTCTCTTTGTGCTCGCCGTCAACGCTCTTGCGGGCGACAGCTACAATCCGTTCATCTACTTCCAATTCTGAAAAATTTTTTGAAGGGGCATTCTGATGGCAAAGAAAGAAAAAAATATCGCGTCAAAAGTTCCCGGCAAGGGCAAAGCTCAACCCAAAGATGATTCAACCGTTGCCAAAAAAACTTCCGCGACTTCCGACAAAGTTCAAGCTAAAGTCGATTCATCTGCCGCAAAAAAAACTTCCGCGACTTCCGACAAAGTTCAACCTAAAGTCGATTCAACCGCCGCAAAAAAAACTTCCGCGACTTCCGACAAAGCTCAAGCTAAAAACGATTCGTCTGCCGCTAAAAAAACTTCCGCGACTTCCGACAAAGTTCAACCTAAAGTCGATTCATCTGCCGCTAAAAAAACTTCCGCGACTTCCGACAAAGTTCAAGCTAAAGTCGATTCGTCTGCCGCAAAAAAAACTTCCGCGACTTCCGACAAAGTTCAAGCTAAAAACGATTCGTCTGCCGCAAAAAAAACTTCCGCGACTTCCGACAAAGCTCAATCTAAAGTCGATTCATCTGCCGATAAAAAAATCGCGACGCCCGTTGAATTGAGTCCCGCGCTTTCTGATGTTTTAGGTAAGGACAAAGCTCAATCGAAAGATGATTCGTCCGACGAGGAAAAAGTTGCGCCCGTTAAAGCAAAAAGCTCCAGCAAGATTCAAATTACAAAGATATTTGTTTTTGGTGTAACTCTCGTGACATTTTTTTTCATCGGAATGATGTTTCTGCGCCCGCAAATTTCCGTGCTCGAAAAGCGCAAACTCGCCGAATTCCCGGAAATTACTTTTGTCGGCGTGTGGAACGGGACTTTCTTCAAAGATTTGGATATTTGGTACTCCGACACATATCCGTTGCGCGAAGAAATGATTGCCGCCGATAAAAAAGTTGAAAATGCTTACGGTGCTCGCGGCGAACAAATTATCGAAGGCAAAGGCGATTTCGCAAGGAAAGGCGATCCAATCAAGCCCGTTGAACAGGAGCCCGAAGAGAATTTGCCCGACGGAACAGTAAAAACAATCGGCGAAATGCGCGGTCCGATTTACATTGCAAATAATTGCGGTTACGAAATGTACACCTTCCTGGAAGACGTGAATTCCGAATTCGCGCAGACGATGAATAACATTTACAGCCGCTTCAAAGGCATTGTTGATATTTACGTGATGATGGTGCCGACGGGCGCGGGCGTCATGCTCGATAAAAGCGTTCTCGATTATCTGGGCACGAGCGATGAACTTGCCGCCGTTCAATTCGACTACAGCAAAATGGACGCGGGCATCAAGAAGGTTGAGGTTGTCTCGACACTTCGCCGCCACAATGCCGAGTATGTTTATTTCCACACCGATCATCATTGGACTGCGCTGGGTGCTTATTACGCTTACCGCGAATTTTGCAAAGTCAAAGGCATTGAACCGCACGACATCAAAGATTATGAGAAACGCGAACTGCCGGGATTTTTGGGCAGCTTTTACACGGAAAGCAATCAATCGCCCGAAATCGGCTCCAATCCCGACACGGTCATTGCTTACATTCCAAAAGGCACCAATAAAATGACGATGATTGACGACAACAACAATCAGGCAGAATTCAACGTGATAAACGATATGACGGGAGCATCGCCTTCCGAATATTATCTGACTTTCGTAATGGGCGACGCGTCGCTTTGTTACACGCACAACGAGACAATTACCGACGGCAGTGCTGTCCTGGTGATTAAAGATTCGCATGGCAACGCGTTTATTCCGTGGCTCGTCGACCATTATGAATACGTTTATTGGATTGATCCGCGCTACACGAAGAATACAATTTCGCAAATGATTCGCGATTACGGCATAAAAGACGTTATCTACGAAGTCGGAATTTATGGCGCGTCCAATCCCTACATGTACGGAAAATATGATCAAATCGGTTGGTGAAATTCACCGGCGCAAAAAAATCCTCCGCGCAGTTTAACGGAGGTTTTTTATTGCCACGAAAAGTTTATTGCTTCTTGAACTTGGAACCGCTGATTTTATATGTGTCGTCGTTGATGTGGAAGGTCGTCGCCGTGAAATCTTTCAACGTGACAGCTTTTGATGTGCCGTCAACTTTGAAGTAGACTTCGCCTTTCGACTTGCTGTAAGAAGTCGTGAATGCGAGATTATCGAATGTGAGCGTGTCTTTGCTGTCGAAGCCGTAAATAATATCTTTGCCGTCGCCGCTTGAATAAATAAACGTGTCCGCGCCGTCATTGCCCCATAAACTGTCGTTGCCTTTGCCGCAATAAAGCGTGTCGTTGCCTTTGTTGCCATAAATTTTATCATTTCCACTGCCGCCGTAAAGTTTATCGTCTCTTGTGCCGCCGAATACGTCTTTTGCCACAGAATCGCTTGCAATCGTCGTGTCCGAAAAATTTACAAAGTTAATCGTCTTATCGGAGGCATTTTTCAAGGTCAATTTGTCATTTCCGACGCTGACGATAACATTTTTGCCGCTCGTCTTGGATTTGTAGCTGCCTTTAGTGATTTGAACCGTGTCGCCGTCATTAAAGCCGATAACAGTATCTTTGCCGTCGCCCGCGCCGAATTGATAGACAATATATCTGCCTTTGTTGCTGATACTGTCGTTTCCGGTGCCGCCTGCAAGAGTTACGTGCTCGCCTTCGTTGTAAATCGTATCTTTATTCGAGCCGCCGCGAATAACAGCATTGACGCCTTCATTATACAGAGAATCTGCGCCGTTTCCGCCCGATAATGTAGCCGCTTCTCCGCTTGAATAAATCGTATCGTTGCCTTTTCCGCCAGAAAGTGATACGCCATCGCCAAAATTCCTCAAATTATCGTTTCCTGCGTCGCCACGAACAGAAGAGCCGTCTCCTTGATTAATTAATACGTCTGCACCGTCGCCGCCGTAAATTTTAGCCGTATTAGCGGTATTCCAAACAGAATCTGCGCCGTCACCGAGCGATATATAAGAATTGTTGCCGCTGTTGTAGACATAATCATTATCCGCTCCGCCATAAATGCTTGTATTCGCTCCGCCGTTGTTAATCGAGTCCAATCCGTTTTGTCCGTAAATCTTAACGCCAAAACTATCATTATTTACGGTGTCATTTCCGTCGCCGCCATAAATTTTTGACTCATTGCCGCTGACTGAAACGGTAGCCATACTGTTAAGAGATACCAATGCAATTCCAACCGTGCTGTCGCCGTTAAAAATCAAATCTGCATCTGCGCCGCCGTAAACCGTCGACTTGTAGCCGTAATTATTGAGAGAATCAACGCCTTCATCGCCGTA
>CAJOHG010000101.1 GCA_905234395.1 uncultured Selenomonadaceae bacterium | reverse complement strand
GCCCGGCAGTGGTCTGATTATTTCTTCTTGTGTTTTTGTAAGGCAGTAGCGTTCGTGGTAGAATGAGTTTGACATAAGCACTTTCCTTTGAATAGTTTTCAAACTCATTTTACCAAAGATTTTGCTTATGTTTTATTTTTGGACTTTACCAACACACTCTAGCAAATACACCAATCTTATTATTACGTGCCATTATTTCCTTTAACAACCGTATTAAAAATTGTAAAGAAAGAAAGTGAGCAACGCGATTTTCTTTTCATATTAGTTTTTTTTTCGCGCAAGTGGCAAACGTAGCGTCTCGTAGAGTGCCGCGCCTGCAGTTTTAGCCCGAAGATAGACGCTCAAGGGCGGCTGGGCGTATTTTCAAAAATTTTTTGGTATTAAGCGTGGTGAAACGAATTTTCCACTTTTTCCTCCAATTTTTTGCTCCAAGTGAATTTCGCCGATTGCCATTGATTTATCGACAGCCTTGCACATGTCGTAAATTGTCAGCAAAGAGACGGTGACAGCGTACAGAGCCTCCATTTCGACGCCGGTCGTCCACGTCGTCTTGATTGTCGCGACAACTTTAACGGCGCGTTCAGCAGGCAGCAATTCAAAATTCAACGAGCAATGACTAATCGGAATTGAGTGACACAGCGGAATAACGTCGGAAGTTTTTTTCGCCGCCATGATGCCTGCAATTCGTGCCACGCCCAAAATATCGCCCTTAGCCGATGAGCCGGATTCAATCGTCGAAAAAACTTCTGCGCCGACAAAAATTTTTCCGCTCGCAACGGCAACGCGTTCCGTCAAAGTTTTTCCGCCGACATCAACCATTATTGCATTGCCCGCCGCGTCGAAGTGATTCAGTTCGCTCAAAATAATCGCCTCCAAAAAAATAGCCGTCCGATAAATTTCGGACAGCGCAAAAATTTTCGTTGCAGTTCAGCACTTAATGCCCGAATTGGAGCGTGCGTAGAAAAACCACGTGATACCAATCGTTATGACCGTGAAGCCAATCAACACGTAGAAAGCCGGCGTGACGAGATTGAAGTTTGAATAAGCCCAGCCGAAAATTTTCGGGATGAGAAATGCGCCGTAAGCCGCGATAGCCGCCGTGAAACCTGTGACCAGCGACGAGTGAAACGGGTTGTTGAAAATGTACGGGATCATTCGGAAGGACGCGCCGTTGACAAAACCGGTCGTGAGGAACAACATCAGGAACGCCGCAAAGAACATTGCAAAGCTATGCGTTTTGAGACCGAGCAAGACGACAATAATTGACGCGAGCATCAGAATCAGAGAATAGAGCGTGACTTTTGAGCCGCTGTTGAATTTGTCTGCAAGCCAACCGCCGACAGGTCGCATACCTGCGCCGATGAACGGGCCGAGAAATGCGCCCCAAGCCATGCTGACTTCCGGGAATTCGCGATTGAGCAAGAGCATTAACGCCGCCGAATAGCCGATGAATTGACCGAAGCCGCACGTATAAATCCACGTCATCAGCCACGTATGTTTGTTGCCGAAAATCGACAGGATACTTTTCGGACTTTGTTTGGGCAACGGCAAGTTGTCCATGAAAATCCAAATCAGCACGAGCGTTAAGACGGTCGGGACTGCCCACGCATAGCAGACCGATTGAATGTAAACTTCTGCGCCGGTTTTGACGTTGATGAGCGGTGCGCCGAAAAGTCCGCCGAAACTCATGCCGAGCAAAATCGGAGCGGTCAAATAAATCAGTGAGACACCGAGGTTGCCGACGCCGGCATTGATGCCGAGGGCGAGCCCTTTATTTTTTTTCGGGAAGAAGAAGCCGATGTTCGCCATTGACGAGGAGAAATTACCGCCTGCCACGCCGATAAGTGCAACGAGCATGAAAAGTTCGTCGTAAGTCGTCGACGTGTCTTGAAGGGCGGAACCGAGTCCGATTATCGGCAGGAGCAACAGCGCGGTTGAAAATAACGTCCAATTTTTTCCGCCGAGCAATCCCGGCATGTAAGTATAGAACAATCGACAAGTTGCGCCGACAAGTCCCGGCAATGATGCCAGTGTAAAAATTTGTGCGTCCGAGAAATTGAAGCCGATTTGATTGAGTTGCGCGGCGATTGTCGCCCAGAGTGTCCACACGACGAATGAAAGCGTCAAAGCCCAAGTCGACGTGTAGAGATTTTGTTTGGCGATGCGTTCTCCGAATTTTTTCCAGAAGGCGTCGTTTTCGGGATCCCATTTCGCCAAAATTTCTTTTCGCGACGGGTTGTCGCCCAGTGTTTTTAAAATATCTTCAGGCATTCTATCACTCTCCTTGCAAAAAAGTATAGGAAAAATTTTCCCGCCTGTAAGTGAGAATAATCACAGAAAGGCGCGTGACGGCGGGTTAGAATTAAGCAAAATCGGCGAGGGTGATCATATGGATTCGATGATTCGGCAGTTCTACGAAATTCCCGGCAAGATTTTGACGCTCAAGCCCGGCGAATATCTCTTCCGCGAAGGCGATCACGCGAAATATTTTTTCTTCGTGCGTACCGGCAAGATTTTTATCACAAAGTTTGCCGAGAGCGGGCGAGTTTTATCGCTGCGATTGGCGACGAAGGGCAGCATTATCGGAGAGTTGCCGCTTTACGAAGAAAATCCCGTTTACATTTTCAACGCCATTGCTCAAAGCCCGTCGGAAGTCTACGCGATTGAATTCCCGACACTGCACAGCTACCTGGAGAAGAAGCCGTCACTTGCAATCAATCTGCTGAAAATAATCGGCGTGCACATGCGCAAGCAACATTCCAAATTCCGCGACTTGATTTTGTACGGCAAGAAGGGCGCGATTTTTTCGACGCTGATTCGATTTGCGAACAGCTACGGGCAGAAAGTTGACGACGGGATTTTAATTTCGGTGCCGCTGACGAATCAAGAACTTGCAAATTATTCGGCGACGGCGCGGGAGAGTTTGAATCGAATATTCAGCGACTTGCGGCGACAAAACGTCATTGAACTGCGCGGCAATTTGATTTTGATTCGCGACGTTGAATTTTTGAAGCGCGAGATTCAGTGCGAGAATTGCGGGCGCGAAATTTGCAACATTGAGTAGCCGGCGAGGAAGCGACAAATTTTTTCGGCGGCAACGAAGTCATTCAAATCAAATTGCGCAATTTTGTCGTAGTCAACGGGAGTGGTCGTGAAAATTGCGGCGACGTTTTCATCTGCAATGACTTCACCTTTTCCGCGCCAGAGAGAAATTGCGGGAAAAATTCCGTGCGTGCGACTTTCCGTCAGAATCAAATCGTCGTTCATTTTCTCCGCGACGTTCAAAAAATTTTCGCGGGTGTCGGTTTGCTGAATCATGAACCAACTTTTTTGCGCGACGACTGCTACAGATTTTGCGCCCGCCGTTTGAAATCGCCAAGAATCTTTGCCTTCCACGTCCAGATTAAATCCATGCGCATCACTTTTAATCACGCCGACTTTAATGTTCTGCACGGCAAAAATTTTCGTCAATCGCTCAATGAAAGTCGTTTTGCCGGTGCCCGAACACGGTGCGACTATTGATATTATCGGAGTCGTTCGCGACAAATTTTCTGCTCTGCCGCGAGCAAGTCTCAAATCGGCGGGCGTGTTGACGTTAAAAAAATTTTCCTCGCATGAAAGTTTCGTGACCTCGTGTGGGACTTTTTTTATTGCCGTGAAGATTTTCCGCTGACTTTGAGCCAATTCCGCCGCGAAAATTTCTGCGAGTTCCCGCCGATAAAATGACGCCAAAATTTGCGGACGACTGCCGACTACGGGAACGACTGCTTGATTCGCCGCGAATTTTTCCGTCAACGGGAGCAACGACGCGAAGTCGAAGAACGGCATATCGGCGGAGACTGCCAAAGCCCAATCGGTTTTGATGTGCGCCAGTCCGTTCGCCAAGCCCGCCATTGCGCCCGCGTCGTGAATTTTGTCGACTAAAATTTTTGCGCCGTAACGTTGAGCCAAAATTCTCAGCGACGGTAATTCCTCTTCGACGCACAAAAAAATTTCGGCGAAGTCTTGAGCTTGAGTCTTGCGCAGAATATTTTCGAGCATACCGACGCCGTTGATTGTGACGAATCTTTTGTCGACGCCGAGCCGCGAAGATTTTCCGCCCGCGATTATCAGCAACGAAAGTTTCATTTGTCAGCCTCGCCGCGAAGAATTTCAATACCGTGTTGAAGTTGCGGCAGGATAAAATTCAAGCATTCGTCGACGGCTCTCGGACTGCCGGGCAAGTTGACAATCAGCGACCGTTTGCGAATTCCTGCGACTGCTCTGCTTAACATTGCGCGCGGAGTTTTTTGCATTGAAAGATTTCGCATGGCTTCGGGAATGCCCGGCGCAAGTCTTGTGCAAACTTCCAAAGTTGCTTCGGGAGTGATGTCGCGAATTGAAAAGCCCGTGCCGCCCGTTGTCAAAATCAGTCCGACGCCCGCATCCGACAGCTCAATCAATTTGTCGACGAGCAATTTTTTCACGTCAGGC
>CAJOHG010000100.1 GCA_905234395.1 uncultured Selenomonadaceae bacterium | reverse complement strand
AAATTCAAAAGCGACTTGTCACTGATACAGACGCGAAAAAATCTGCGCGGGAAGCAAGCGATAATTCTGCCGTTGTCGACACTGCCGACTATGACGAATACCGCGCTCAAATCATGCTTGATTGTATCGAACCTGCCAATCTTGCCGATACAGATTGGCTTGCCGTCATCAGTTCCTGCAAGAATTTGAATATCAGCTATTCAGTCGTCGACGCGTGGAATAGTCGTGACAGCACACGCTATAACGAGGCGGAAAATCAAAAGCGTTGGGATTCGCTCAATGATTCGTCCTATGATATCGAGACATTGCACGGGATAGCAAAAAGATTCGGCTATTCGGAAAAGGACACGCGCCGCCGCTGGTATCAGCTGCACCCCGAATTGTCTCGATACACTGAAAAAAACGCGCAGGATATCCCCGCCGAATTGCGCTTGACCGACGACCAACGAAAATTCCTTTTCTCCGGCGATTTGAGCGACCTTGATAACGCCCGCCGCATTGAACGCTTATTCGGCAAAAGAATTCGCTGGTTGACCGACCGTAACAAATGGATAACTTTCAGGAACGGCTTATGGACTATCAGCAACGAAAGCAACTGTGCCATTTCACCCGCCGCACGAAAAATCGCTGATATGCTTTGTGCCAACGCTACCGACAAAAACGAATTCAAAATCGCCCGCCGTTTGAAGTCGTCGAAAATCGCAGGAGGCGCAATAACCGCCCTAAAAGCCCTAAAATCAATCAGAATCACTGCCGCCGACTTAAATGCCCACCCGGAGCTTTTGAACTGCTTAAACGGCGTTGTAGACCTTCAAACGGGCAAAATTTATGACGTCGCCCCCGAATTTCTTTTGAGCCAACAAGTTGCCGCCGACTATCAGCCGAATTATCGCGATGAAACCGTTGATAATTTCTTCGCAACAGTTGTGCCGGATGATGAAACTCGTGCCGCGCTGTTTCGCTGGCTCGGCTACTGCTTGACCGGAGAAGTCAACGAGGAGAAGGCACTTTTCACTATCGGCCCAGGCGGCAACGGCAAGGGCACGTTGACACGATTTTTAATCACCTTGCTCAACAGCTACGCGGCGAGCATTCCCGTTACAGCTGTTTGCGAGGCAGGACGATTCAAAGAGGCCGGAGCCGCCACGCCCGAATTGAACGCTCTGGAAAAATGCCGCCTTGCTATCGTTGAAGAACTGCTCCAGGGCGTTCGCCTTGACGTTGCCAAATTCAAACTGTTGACCGGCGGAGACAAAATCCCTATCCGCCGACTTCATGAAGAATTCCGAAACATTGTGCCGACGCACAAATTATGGCTGAGCGGAAATCACTTGCCGACTTTGAACGACACTCGCGACCCCGGACTGTTGCGCCGACTGATGAATATGCAGCTTCTGGTCGACTTTACCAAAAATCCCGACCGTAAACTGAAACAGAAATTATCCACGCCCGAATCATTACGCGCACTTTTGAGCTTGCTCGTCCCTGCCGCGCAGGACTGGTACCGCGACGGCTTGATTGAATCAGCGGCGATGAAACAGGCTCGGACTGATTATCTTTCCGCCAACGATTTTATCAGCGACTTCATCAGCGAATTCTGCGTCATAAATCAAAACGCCTCCATTTCCCGCAAAGACTTCCTAGACAAAATCAAGAGCGAATACTCTGCAGAGTGTAACAGGATGGGCGACCGCGCCATAGTCGAAGCAGTCTCGAAAGTTGACCGTATTATTTACCAACGCGGCACCGGCAACGCACGCAGATTTTTCGGAATTAGTTGGCAAAAAGACACTACCGACGATGACCTTATGAGCGGACAACCTTTGAGCAAAGAGGAATTCGACCTGTCACAGTTCGATTGATTCAAATTATTTTTCTAGTTTTAGTGCAATATTAGTCAATATCTTGTCTATTTGATTAAAGCCGTTTTTGGCTTTTTTTTTTAATTGCAATAGTTAACTTTCACCCCCAAGAGTTAACTTTCAGTTAACTTTTGAAACCCCTTTCTTAACTCAAAAGTCAAATAGTAAATGGCGTCATTACGCCATTTTACGAGACAGAAAATTCTGATAGTTAACTTAGTTAAGCTTTTTACAAGGTTAGAGAATGAATATTATCAATTAGAGTAATAGTATTCTCAATTGAGAATGTATTGAGAACGTGACACACCCGCAATAGGAAAAAAACTTAACTAAGTTAACTAATTGTCAGACAATTTGCCCGAAAAGCGCGTCACAACGCGACTTTTGTTTTTTTTTTTGAGCTGGACATCTTAACTATAAAAGTTAACTCAAATTAACTATGCACCTATGCCTGTTTCATAAATAACATTTATGGAAAAAGAGAGACGCCTAGTGTACGCTTGTTTTAGCTTATATGTCAAAATATCAAAATATGGGGGGGGTAATATCTGCGCGGCCAGGGGGACAAATTAGAGCGAATTTGTGACAATTAAAGGACGAAGAGCAGGGGAAAGTGCAAGTTTTGTTATCAAAAAGCAGACTATTTGAAAAAATCCTTGTCCTGTATCGAAGCCGACACTTCGCAATTGAAAGGAATAACGGCAATCTACCACTAAGCGATATTACCAGTGGACTATTGACAGCGGGGAGCCATTCTGATACAATTCGGGCAGTGGTAATAAATTCGGTAGTTGGAAAGGCGGCGGCGATGATGACGCAGGAATTGACGGTAAAAGCTGAAAACTTCTTAGCTGTTTCGACGGAGTTTTTCGGCGACAAAGCGATTGAGGAATTTATCAACAGTCGGTCGGCGAACGCGAACACGCAGAGCAAATATCGGCGGATTATTCGGCAAGTGCTGAAAAACTTCGCGGCTCAAAAAATAACGGCACCGGTTGAAGACGACGTAAACCGCTACATTGTCACGTTGCGGGCACAGAAAAAAAGCGACTACACGATTCGGTTGTATGCAACCGTCATGAAGTCGTTTTTTTCATTTTTGGGCAGGAAGGGCTATTACGCCGATATCGCGGCTGATGTGAAAGTGTCGCTCAAAAAATCGAAGACGCACAATCGCAAAGCGTTGACGCAGAAACAAGCGGAGCGTCTAATCAGCGCGATTAACGGGACCGATGAAGTGTCACGCAGGAACCGGGCGATAATCGCGTTGTCGTTGACGACAGGCGTCCGCACGGTGGAAATTGAACGCGCCGACGTCGAAGATTTGAGCGAAGCCGACGGTTATTGGGCGTTGAAAGTTCAAGGCAAGGGACGTTTGACGAAAGACGAGACAGTAAAAGTTGTGCCGTGGGTAGCGCAGATGATTTTGAGCTATCTTGCCCTGCGCGGGGAAGTGGCGGGGAGCGAGCCGTTGTTTGCGTCGACGGCGCGGAATAATTCCAGATACGGCAACCGCTATTCGGCACAAAGCGTCGGGAAGATGATAAAAGCAACCATGAAAAAAATCGGGATAAATGACGCAAAAATATCGGCGCATTCGACGAGACATTACGCGGCAACGACGGCGATAAAGCAGGGCGTTGACCTTCGCGAAGTTTCAGATATGCTCCGTCACTCAAGCTTGGATGTAACGATGACCTATCTGCACGACATTTCTTTCGAGACACGGCAGGCAGAAACGGCTGTAGCGGCAACGTTATCGGCAGCGGCAGGATTCTGAGCAAAAAAAATTTTTTTCCCTGCTTAGGGCTTTTTTATCTGAAATTAGCGTGATTACGCGGTGCAATTACATTTGATTTTTAAACTATTAAGTGCTATAATCACAAAAGTAAAAATTTAATAGCCGCCAATGTTTTCCGGACATTGACGGCTGAGAATTCAAAATTGTTGCTTTGTCAAAAGAATTCGTAATGAATTCTTGCATGAAGTTTTGAATTGTTTTTTTTGATTATACAGGAGGCGGAAAAAATGTTCAAGTTCAATCGAGCGAAGATATTGCCGGTGTATCTGTCTCGGCGGATGACGATTGACCGATTGGCACGCACCGCCGGAGTTTCAAATCGCACGGTGGACAGGGCGGTAAACGGCTTGCCGATAACGGGCAAAGTCGTTGAGGCAATCGCGGCGGCATTGAGCATTGACGCAATGGAGTTTCTGGAAACGTCACAAAAGGAGGAGCAACCATGTTAACACGCAAGGAACGTTCAATCCCCGCGCAGATTTAAGGAGGCAAAAAGAAATGAAAAAGTCACGTGACAAATTGCGCCAATTAGGCGAACGAGCGGCATATTATCATTGGTCGCTGGAGCCCGACGGGAAGGGCAAATATTTTGTAACGTCCCCCTACACGGGCGAAGTCGTTCCGTGGGCAATGACAATCGCCGAGCTTGAAGAATACTTCGACGACTTAGACGAGACCGACCGCCATTAACCACTTCGAGTAAAAAAAATTGTCCACAGGCAGACTAAACGCCTTGCCTTGTGTCACAATGATTCTGCAAGGAAAGCATTGCCGAGCCAAGGAAGGCGTTTATCTATGTGTAGCCCCAGAAAGGAGCTGTTTTTCATGATTATTGATAATTCTAGCACGCCCGCTGCTGTTTCGCAAGCCGCAACAAGAAAATTACCGACCGAGCTTTTGTCACAAGCGCGATTCTTCGCCGTCAATGCCGACAAGACGCCCCAAATCAGCGGTTGGCAAAAGCCCGAAAATCAACGTCCCGCCGCGCAGATTGACGGCTTGAAAGCGTTCGATACATGCGGGCACGGGCACGGCGACGATTTACTTTTCCTTGACTTTGACCATGTGCTGGACGACAGCGGCGAATTCGTCACTGCCGAAGCGGAGAAATGGTACAACTTTATCGCTCAATGTTTCGACGACGTTTATTGCGAACGTTCAATCAGCGGGCACGGGCTTCATATTTTCGCTAAACCGACGCCCGGAAAGTTTCAGCCGATAAGCGCAGGACGGCGAGGAACGCTTTATTTCGGCAAGCACGACACCCGCGAAGAAGAAAAATCCTGCATGAAGATTGAGCTGTTCTACGCGTCCGCTGCGCGATATTGCCTTGTGACTGGAAATTTATTTCGCGATTCGGGCAGAAGCATTCCTGCCGGTGCTGTCGTCGACGACGTCTTTCAGACTTTGCTTGATGAAATTCAAAAGCGACTTGTCACTGATACAGACGCGAAAAAATCTGCGCGGGAAGCAAGCGATAATTCTGCCGTTGTCGACACTGCCGACTATGACGAAT
>CAJOHG010000099.1 GCA_905234395.1 uncultured Selenomonadaceae bacterium | reverse complement strand
CTTTCCGGTAAATGGGTCGAAGCATTCACCGGACAAAGACCTGTAGTGTTTCCGGCACTGCGGGTCTTTCCGCATTTATAGAGTTGCTCGTTCTATAGTATTCCTCCATTGTTTTTAGTTTGTTTGTTGGCTAATTCTTCAATAAATCTAAAAATCCTTTAGAAATCAATTAGCTAGAGCGGATTGAACTTCGTTGGGAAATTTGGAAATGGTACGAAGGTAAGAAGCAGTAGTCATGTCGATTTTGCGTCTGCCTTGTTCCCAGCCTTGCAAAGTTCTGATAGGAATACCAAAAGCTCGAGCAAATTGACTTTGAGACATGTTAAGTTGCTGACGAATTTTTTGAGGTTGAACGCGCAAGACGATAGATTTTTTTGTACCAGTGACTGGTTCGCCATTGGCATCAGCAATAGCTTCTTGTAAGCCTTTTATGATGCCGGAAGCGATAGGGGAAATTTTTTTATTATCCATCAGAACTATTCTCCTTAGAACGAAAGGAATTTTTGAGTTGAAGAACCAATTGTTGAAGTAATTTTTTCTCATGTTCAGTTAAATCAGTTTGAGCATTTTTTGAATAGGCAAAGAGCAGGTAAATTGGATGATTTTCATCGTAAAAGTAATAAATGACGCGAGTACCGCCACGCTTACCTTTACCACTGCCTTTCCAACGTATTTTTCGTAATCCGCCAGTATCGGGAATGATGTCGCCTTGAAGAAAGTTTACGCCGATAAAATTTTTGAATTCAGTTTGGGTATCAATGTCCCAGAACTCTTCAACAGCTCGGAGATAAGCAGGAGTTTCAACAATAACTTGAGGTATCAATAAATTTTCCATACAAAAATTATACTTCAAAAGCGCATGTATGTAAAGAGACCAGTGAAAATTTTTGATGATTGGATTGCAAAATAAAATTGAATGGTTTCCTACTTTTACATGAGGACATCGTTTATTTTTCCGGCTGCATCTTGTTAATAAAATAATTATATAACATATATTTACAAATGTTATAGATTATTTTGAAGTTAGTTTCATGGTCTTAAATTTATAATTCACGAATAATTTTCTTGCGAATGATTTCGTCTTTGTCGAATTCGCTCATAAGTTCCCAGTCCTTTTCCATTTTGAGATTATTGCCGGTAGAGCGAGCGACCAGTTGCACTGCTTCTGGCTCAAATAATATCGCATCGGCAACTAACGACGCCGCTTGATTTTTCGTCAACGTGTCGGAACAAGTGATGCGATAGCGAGTATTGATTTTGTCAAGCGCGACTCTCTCTTCCAACGCTTTCATTTGATCTTTAACATGATTCATCTTTTCAGAGAGTCCTCTGTAGCGATTTTTGACTTCTTCCAGTTGCCGAATGAATTTATAATTCTTGCGAAGAATGCCAGTGGCTATTAGGTGTTGTTGGTAAATTAAAAGTGAGTTTTATCTTGAAGGTTGATTTATCCGGAAGACTACGGCTCCTCGTTGAGCAATATAATCACGAATGGATTGGCAAGAATAAGCTTTGTCGACAAGAACTTTTTTGCCCTCATGTCAACGTTGTCAAAAAGTTCAATCGTGGGTTGAGAGTCGTGAATATTCCCGCCGGTCAATATCACATTCAAAAGTTGCATTCTCTCGTTGATATGCCGTTAAAAACTTTACGAGGATTGAGCGGCGGGCGTACGACCTTGGCAGGCTCTTCAAACAAAAATTTTATTCTGCTCCATTGAGTGTCCGTTAAATCTTTATGATATTGTGGCTTGTGTGCTACCGTGATAAACGATTTTTAAATGAGCATTCCCGTCGGAGGATAAGGGCACAAAGCGAGCCGATTAGCACACCTATAAAAATTCCGCACGTACCGAGAATCGGCAGGTATAAGAAAATTTTCCGGCTGTTCGTGAAGAATATGGCGGCGAAAATTTGTCCGACGTTGTGAAAAAATCCGCCTGCTGCACTTATTCCCACGACTGAAAATTTTTTTGTGCGCCTGAGCAAAATCATCGCCGCCAAACTCAAAATTCCGCCGCTTATGCTGAAGAAAATTACCGTCGGTGAACCAGCGAACATTCCCGCCAAAAAAATTCGCGCCGACAAAATTATCAGCGCGTCGATTTCCGACAATTTGTACAGTGCGACTATCGTTACCACGTTTGACAAGCCGAATTTCGCGCCTGGTGGCAAGAAAAGTGGCGGCAATAATCCTTCGAGCGTAAACAAAATCAGCGACATTGAAATTAAAATTGCGTTCGTCGTTAAGCGTCGCAAATTAATCACCTGCAATTTCAATCAGCAACTTATGCGGCACACAAGCAATCGTTTCGCCGATATTTTTAATCGCGCCGCGCCTAATGCAAATTTTATCGGGGCAATCAGCCGCAATCACGCTGACCGCTCCGCTTTTTATTTCCACAATATTTTTTCTGCCGCCAGATTCAATTACAAAAGTTTTTTCTCCCGTCAAGTCAACTTCGCGAATAATTACGCCGTCAATTTTTATCAGCGCAAATTTTTTATCTGAATCAAAAGAAAAAGCAAGCGGAATCAATGAAAAAATCAGCAACACGGCGATTAAAATTAAATCATTGCGCGTCACTTGGAAGCCTCTTCGATTGCGCGTTTAGTCGTCTCGACAAATTGCCCATAAGAAATACTCGCGCCGGAAATCGCATCGACTTTGCTTAAGTCCTGTGTCTCAACAAGTTGGGCGGGATAAACTTTAATCGCGTTGACGGCAACTTGCGCTTTTTTGTAGTCGGCAGAATCTTTGCCAGTGAGCGAGCCGTAATCTTCGCCCTTGACGTTGCCGAAAAGGTCGTAGCCCGTGAAAGAAGCGTCAATAATTTTTTTATCCTTAATGGTAAGCGTCAAAACGCTCTTGCCAAGTTTTTCATCAAGCGAACTTTCTACAGTGTAAGTGCCGTCTTTGGCGTCGGACAAGTCGATTTTATTGGACGCGGGCTTAGGCGCGGGAGTTTTCTCTCCGCCGCAACCCGTCATAAGCAAGCACGCCGCGCAAATTGCCGCTAAAAATTTTTTCATAGTTTGATTCTCCCGTGTTCTAAGACTATGCAACGCTGAGCCTCGCGTCCCACGTCTGGCGAGTGCGTGACCGTTATAATCGTGTGCCCTTCGGCGTGCAGTTCGTGGAAAATTTTCATTACAAGATTTTGATTGGCTTCGTCAAGATTGCCGGTCGGTTCGTCGGCAAGAATCAGCACGGGATAATTTATCAACGCCCGCGCAATGCAAACGCGCTGTTGTTCGCCGCCGGAAAGTTGGCTGGGCAAATGATTAGCTCTATCTTCCAAGCCGACGCGCTTTAATTCGGTCAAAGCGTCGTTTAAATCGGGCAAGCCGTGATAATATTGCGCAACCATGATATTTTCTACGGCAGTCAGATAAGGCACAAGATGAAACTGCTGAAAAACCATGCCGATTTTTTCGCGGCGGATTTCGGTAAGTTTATCTGCGCCAATGTCGCTAAGGTCTATGCCGTCCAAAATAACTTCGCCGCCGGTCGCTTTGTCCATGCAACCGATAATGTTCATGAGCGTAGTTTTGCCGGAGCCGGAAGGTCCCATAATTGCAACCCATTCGCCCTTTTCAACTGAAAAATTTATCCCGTCGAGGGCGCGAACTTTTCCATTGTAAACCATAGAAACGTTTTTTAATTCAAGCAAAGCCAAAATTTATTCACCTCTCAAGACAATGGCGGGGTCTACGGCAGTCGCAATGCGCACGGGAATTAAACTTGCTACGCCCGTTACGATAATCGACAGCACGATTGATAAAATCGCAATCGGCACTGAAAAATAAATGCCGCGCCCGAAAACTTGCAAGCTAACACTTTGCGCGAATAAATATCCTAAACTGCTACCGAAAAGCCCGCCGAAAGCTCCGAGCAAACAACCTTCGCCGAGAAATTCGCGAACAATATTTTCATTCGCCGCGCCGAGTGCTTTTTTCAAGCCAATTTCCTTGCGCCGCTCCGTTACAACCGCCATCATTGTAGTTGTCACGCAGATTAAAGTTAAAAGCAGAACAATCGCCGTCACGAGCAGAACGAGCACCTGCAATTTGCTTAGCACGTTGAATTCCGAGTTTGCAATCTGTTGAACGAGTTGCGGATGAATTCCTGCGATGCCCGATGAAATTTTTTCTTCAATCGTTTTTAGGCTATCACCTTCGGCAACGACGCTAAATTGAGCGATTGAAATTTCATTGGGCTTGCTTACAATTTGTTGCAGGTCGTCAAGATTCATAAAAGCGAATTCCTCTTCCTTGCCGCCCGTCGAAACAATGCCGCTGACGACGTATTTTTTCATGGCAGTCCCTTCGCCCGCGCTGATTGTGACTTCCTGCCCGATAATTTCGCTCGGCTCGTAGGGCGAAAAAACTTTTGCCAGCTGTGCACCGATTAAAACTTCGCGTTCGCCCGCCGCAGGGTAATTGCCTTCAAGTTGCCAATAGGGGCTAACTTTCTGCAGTTCGTCAAAATTCGTGCCGCCCGTCAAAATATATTGCTTATTAATTTCAAGTCGCTCATATAAAAACGGAGCCGCGCCAATTATTTCATGCTCCGATAAAACTTCGCGAACGTTCTGGATTTTATTTTCGTCGAAAGTCGCCGCTTCGTTGGCGGGGATTATCAACAAATTTGCTCCGTAAGCGCGAAATTCTCTGCCGAGCTGTTGAGGCACTTCGCGATAAACAGTTACCATTCCTGAAATTATCGTCGCGCCGACCGCTACCGCGATTAGCGCAATTAACATTCGCATTCGCCGCCTTAGCAACGAGTAAAAAATCATTCGCAAGAAAAATTTTAATCTCATCAAGTCATCTCCCGTGCAAGACTTCCGCCGGTTGCAACGACAAAAGCATTCTGATTGCCGGCAAGCTCCCGACTAAAAGCACGACGACCATTAGCACGCTAACGATTGGCAAGACCGCCGAGTTGTTCACGATTGCCGAGCCAAAAACCGTCGTGCCGATTATTTGCGCAAGTCCTAAGCTCACTGCATAACCTAAAATGCCGCCGACACCGCCCGCAATAAATATTTCCGCCAGCACCGCCGATTGCTTTTAAAAGTCCGAGTTCGCGACTGCGTTCCATGATATTTGCGCTGACTAAGTTTGAAACGCCAAGCGCGGTTGAAAGTAAACTTAACGCCGTTATTAACAGCATTAGCAGTTGTGTTTTCTCCAAAATTTTTCCTTCGGATTCGGCAATTTGCCTGACTGGTCGCGCTGACGAATTGGCAATGACCTCTTCAATCTGATAGGCGATTGCGCTAACATATGCCGTACAATACCAAATTTCTTTTTCCTGTTGGCTGAGCAAATCGGGATTAGCCGCCGCCTTGCGTGCAAGGTCGTTTTCGGGCGTGGTTATCGCGCTGACCTCGATACTACCGATTTTGCCGGGCACATTCAAAATTTTTTGCATAGCAGATAAATTGACGAGCAGTTGATTATCTTCGTCGCCTCCGCCGGATAAAATGCCGCTGATTTTGAATTCGCCGTCGTTGAACTTGAGAACGTCGCCGACGTGAAAATTTTTATCCGCCGCGAGTTTTTGACCGATTAAAGCTTCAGCGTCATTGGCGGGATAGGAGCCGTCAACTTTCCACCACGACTTCATTTCAATGACGCCGGTTGATAATCACCCGTCGGCAAAGTCATTTCGTGATTAAACCACGTGCCCGCCGCAGAAATTTTCGAGCCGTCAGCAAGCGTCAATTCGCCGTCGAGTTTTGGAGCAAAGGCAACGATATTATTTGTCCAAAAAATAGTTTTAATCTTGCCCAAGTCCGCTTCGTTTAAATATTCGTGAGCCTCCAACCCGTAAACGTCTTTTAGCAATGCAGAATTTTTCGGCGTAACCGTGATATTTGCGCCGTAAGCTTTCAACTCCTGATTAACTTTGTCGCCCACGTCGAACATAACGTTAAGCATAGCCGCCGCCAATGACACACCCAGCGCAACCGTCAACGCGATTAGCGCAAATCGATTTTTTTGCCGAATCAACGCGCCCTTGACCATCTGCCAAAACATTTTTCAAGTCCTCCCAAAAATTTTCCGCACCGAATTTTTAAGCCAATCGACGTGCCAGACCAAATGCAAAATCACGCCGACCGCCATGACGTAGCCGCTGTACGTGTGCGCAAGTCTGAATGGTCGCCGCATCTCTTTGCCGCCGGGTATCGCGTGAAAATCCATCAAAATTCCCGTGACGAAGCAAATCAGCGCACTCACGAATAAAATCGTGTCGAGAGTAAAGTTTTTCTTCATGACGTCACCTACTGAAAAATTTTCGCACTCTGCTCAAGGGCGGCTTGCGGAACTTTCAATTTGCCGTCGGCAATCGTGTACTCAATCGGAATGGGATTGCAACCGCCGCGCGTGCCGATTGTCGCCTTGTTCATTTGCACATCACACAGCTTGCAGATAACTTGATTGTCGCGTTCGTAGTAGCCGGTCGCGCCGCAAATTTCGCAAGCGTCAAGCCCGACACCATAAGCCGAGCCGCCTTTTAGAATCACGATATAACGAACCATTTCGCCCGAAGATGCCCGATAAACAAAGCGGTGCAAGTGCCCGTCCTTGATAACTTCTAAATCAACGTCAACGCTACCCGCTTCCGCCGTTACTGGAACTGCCGGAACAATTTCTGCCTGCTTATTAGCTACGTAACTGCCCGCGCTTGAAGTCGTCGTCATAAGCAGAAGCGCAATCACGACGCCTGCGCCCCAACGTCGCTTATGAATCGCTTGCGCCAAAATTTTTCGGTATTGGGCGGGATTGTAACTGGGCAAGCGTTCTGGTTTTGGTTGAGAAAATAAAGTTATCGGCAGAACGAGAATCGCCGCGAAAATTACGAATATCAGCAAGCTTGAATTGTTTATGATTGGAGCCATTAAATCCATCCACATTTCGCCCGATAAAACGTTGCGAGCCATGAGTACTTGAATCAGGAAAATTATCTGGCGAATCATGCACGCCGCGAAAATTACTACGAAAACAAATTTTAGCCGCGATTGGTTGAGTGCGTCCGCCGCCTTGTAAACCATGAACGAACTTATAAACGCAAAGCCCGCGCCGGTCACAAAGCCGACGATTTTTGTTAGGAATTCAACCGTAAAATAATCGCCCAATGCCGCGACAACTGAACCCGTCGGAATCAGCCACAGTTCAAAGCCGTGATATAAAAATAACGTCATGACGGCGGCGGCGATTGAAATTTTTAGCGGCTTGCTGAAATTTTCGTTCGGGCGTAAAAATTTGGACAGTATCACCGCTTCGGCAAGCAACGTTATAAAAGTCGCGAAACCTTCCAAAAGCTCACGGCTGACGGCGTTGCGCGTCCCGACTCTGACTGCAACTAAGAATATCGATAGCCAAAAGCCCCACTTGAGCGCAGAGCGAAAAACTTTCCGATAATCTTCATGCGGCAAGCGGCGAATCAACACAAACAAAATTCCGAGCGGCACTCCCAACATCAAGCCTTCTTCCATCGCCGGAATAAATTGCTGTAGAAAAGTTTGCAGCAAACGTTTCCACCTCCGAAAAATAATCCCCGCCGAAATATCGACAGGGAAATTTTTTTATGCAATAATTTCGTCGGATACATTTTTTACGGGCGTCTTCGGACGCTTAATTTTTTTACCACTTGCGCGGGGTGTAATTGAAAGTCCATTTCATAACGACGGGCTGTTTCCAGAAGCGCCCCTTAACGCCGGTATCCTCGTCGGTGTGGAGCGCGTAGCCTTCGGGCGCGTAGAAGCGGAATTCGCAATCGTAAGTTCCCGCGCCGTGCATTTTAACGTTCGCGCCGTAATGCGGTCCGTCGTCTGCGCTCATCGGCATGAAAGTGCCGGTAATCGGACCTTGCGGATCGCCGCCGCGTTTAGTGAATTTGTACTCAACGCGCATATACGGACGCCAAAGCCGCACTCGTTGCCCTCAGTGGCGTGTATATCGGTCTCAATGTGAATGTCTGCTTGGTCGGGCGAAAGCATCATGCCTTGCGGCTCCATTGGGACGGGCTGGAAGTACACCAGCGCAACTTTGAAATGATTTTCCGTGTCTTCGATCTCGTCGCCAATCGGATACTCCTGGAAGGCCAACGCGTTGGGGCTGAAGGCAAACAAACTTAACGCCGTCGCGCCCGCCGCCAGCAAGCTTTTAACTTTTTTAGGCATAAACATAATTTACAACTCCTCGAAAAAATTTTTCTATGTCAACGGAAATTTTCCGTGAATAGCTTATTCATCAGCTGCTTGACGTTTGCGCCAAACAAATGCTCCGACGCCCACAATTAACAGCGCGACTTGCAAGCCGAAGGTCTCGACCGTCGGATAAATTCCCAACACGTCGATTGTCGGCACTCCTTCAAGCGGGGTTTGTCCTAAGACGCCGCCTTCTTGCAATTCGCGCACGCCGCCGCCCGCAAATGTTATCGCAAGCAAATACATCAAGACGCTTGTGAACAGGAAGAACGGCTTCAGCGGAATTTTTAAGACGCCCGATTGCAACGCGAAGAATAAAATTGCCACGACGACACAGCCGACGACGAATCCCGCCCAGGGCTTGATAGAATAAAATCACTTCCGCGCCCTCACGATAGACCGCCAGGAACGCCGCCAACGCCAGAGCTTTCGCCTTGCCGCTCGTCATCGACTTATCGACCATGCCTTGAATATATTTTTTCCAAACTTTTGCGTCCGCCTTGCCGCCGAGCCACGCGCTTGTTCCAATCAGCACCACGACCGCGAATAATGCCGTTGCGCCTTCCAAAATCTCACGCCCTGCGCCCGCCGTCGTCGATTCAATCATTGATGCGAACAGATACGCCGTCGCGAAGCTTGCGATTATCGCGGCTATCATTGCGTTATAAACCGTGTCCAAATGTTTTTCGTTGCCGCTTTTCTTCAAGTAAGCGATTATCGCGACGAGAACTAAAATTGCCTCCAGCCCTTCGCGAATCAGAATCAGGAACGCGGGCAGGAATGACGCCCAGCCGCCGCCTCCGCCGTGAGCATTTTGGAGCGCGTCTACATTTTCGTAAACCATTTGAATCAGCGTTTCGGCTTCCTGCTCAACTTTTTCGAGCGGGTCACCGGCAAGCATGGCTTTCTTGACTTTGTAGAACTGGTACTCCGTCAAGCCGACCGCCTTACTTGACACGCTGAC
>CAJOHG010000098.1 GCA_905234395.1 uncultured Selenomonadaceae bacterium | reverse complement strand
CGTGCTGTCGCCGTTAAAAATCAAATCTGCATCTGCGCCGCCGTAAACCGTCGACTTGTAGCCGTAATTATTGAGAGAATCAACGCCTTCATCGCCGTAAATCCGAGATTTATTCGCGTAATTTTCAATAGAATCCTTGCCCGCGCCGCCGTTAAGCGTAGAGTTGTTTCCGCCGACTAATTCTATCGTATAAGCAGTCAAAGCCGCGCTGCCATTCGATACCCAAGCAAAATTATCGTTTATTTTTTGTATTCCGTTACTAATCTGCTCCAAAGGAAATCCTGCGATTGTATTGAAGTTGGAAATGCTGTTGGTGATAACGTCGTTGCCGTCCTCGCCGCCGATTGAAGAATTTGCACCGAAATTTTCAATAGAATCATTGCTCGTGCCGCCGCCAATCGTGACTTTGACGCCTTCATTGGTAATAGTGTCATTTCCGGAGCCTGCGCTTATCGTAACGTTGCCGGAATAATTTTTTATGACATCAGCCGCCTCGCCAGCCGTAATTTTAACGTTAGAACCGCTGTTTGTTATCGTATCGTTGCCTTTTCCGCCTTTCATGGTGACGGTATCCCAATAATTCGTCGCAAATCCGCCTTTTGAACCTATCGAAACGGTTTTTCTGTAGGTATCGTAGGAAAAAGTCGTATCAGTCGCCGCTTGCTTGGCAAAATAGCGCATAAATATATATCCGCCAGCGTAAATCTCATGGACACCGCTTTCAGTGAAAGTTGACTGCAATATCTTTGTAAAAACCGAAGGGTCTTTGGCGTAATCAATAATGTAGGGGTAACGTTTGTCGTCGATGCCGTGAATCAACTCTGCGCTGCCGCCTTCCTTTAAAAAGTTTGGCAGGTCGATGAAATAGTTGATATTAGACGCCATGATCCCGTGAGTCAATTCATGAACCAAAGTTCTGTCCAACGTTCCATTGCCAGAAACGCCGTGATGGTCGGAAGACGACATATCTTTAAAATAAGCCATGTTTACTAACAGCACGCGCGATTCAAAGTCTTTAAAGTCGCCTTCTTCGCTGTCGTAGCCGACGGCAGCCAGAGCAGCACTATTCGGATCGTCGATAAACTGCAATTTGAGGCGAGAATTGGTCGTGTCGGCGTCGGAAAAAGAATAACCGTAGCTTTCTTTAATCAAAGCGAGCGCATCTTTAATCCACCAGCTGTAAAGCCCTTTAACGACGTATCGGAATGCCGTAAATCGTCAAGCCGTCGACTGTAAACGACGTGCCCGAAGGATATTTGGCTTTACCTTTCGCCGGAAGGATAGTTTCAGCGGTTTTTTCGGTGCCGCCCGCGTCCGAACCGCTGATTGCGCCCGTGTCCGCGTTGTCAAGAATAATTCCGCACTTCTCAACCAAAAACCTGTGCCAATTCTTAGCCGTCGTCTGGTCTTCGAGGAATTGATTCGCGACTTCTTGATAGCTAGAGAAATTGGAACTTGCCCTGACAGCCTCGTCGAGTGCCGCGCGTCCGCTAAGCTCGGTTTTGTCGAGACTTTGCATAAACGCCTTAATTACTTCCTGTTGAGTCATAAAATACCACCTTCAATTAAAAATGCGTCTTGATTATATCACAAAAAATTTTTCCTGTAAATGATTTAGGAGCGTTGAAGAGATTTTGTCGTTTGAAAGTGATTTTGGCGGCTCGATGCGTCCTGATTATATCACAAAAAATTTTTTGTAAATGATTTAGGAGCGTTGAAGAGATTTTGTCGTTTGAAAGTGATTTTGGCGGCTCGAAAGGTCTTTGAAACGGCAACAAAAAAGCCCCGACCTTTTGTCGAGGTTGGAAATTTTTAATCGCTGTCACTTTTTAAGGAACGGAAATTCTTTGCTCACGTCGACAATCGTATCTTTGATGTGCGGGTGCGGAATGCCGAAGTCGAGCTTGTAATATTCCAGCGAATCAATTTTGAGCTGTTCGTCTTCGGGCAGGAAGATAACTTTCTGCGAAGTGCGCTTGGGATAAATTCTTGCCGATAAAACTTCCGCGCCGTCGTTGATGAAAACTTCAATGCTTGAGCGGTCGATAAAAATATGGAGCTTGAGCTTTTCGCACGGATCGATTTGAATTTCGCGGACGGAATGGAAATTAATCGGCTCGCCGGAGTTGGTGCGGTCAAGTTTAAAAGTTCCGTTGGCATTGTAACTTAAAACGGTTTGCTCAATGTCGGAGGCACGCAAGGCGATAGAAAATTTTTTGGACTGCGCGGCGTCGATATTCAAGACAAGTTCATAAGCCTCGCCCGCAACACCGTCAAAAGTCGTCGCCTCGTCAACCGCAACGTCTTCAAGAATTATCGGCTTCCACTTGCGGAGCTTTTCGAGTTCTTTAACGGGCGTGGAAATAATTTTTCCGTCTTTAACGCCGAGAACGCGCGGAATCGTCATCATGCCTGCCCAACCGTCTTTCGTCTCGTGCATGTCAACGTTCCACATATCCATCCAAGCAATCATGACGGTACGACCGTCAGGAGTTTGCATAATTTGCGGCGCGTAGAAGTCAAAGCCCTTGTCGAGATATTGAAAATCGCCGTGAGTGAAAAGTCCCGACCTGTAATTGAGTTTGCCGATTAAAACGCCTGCTATTTTGTCGTGATAATATTTTTCGCTGTTGAAAACGTCCATCGGCGAGAAAATCAGCACGTCATGCCCGTCAAGCTCTGCGAAGTTCGGACATTCCCACATGCCGCCGAGATCGCCTTCACTGCGCGCAGAAATGGCTTTGAATCTCCAGGAAGTGGTCAAATCTTTCGACTCGAACAAAAGAATTTGCCCGTTAGCCATATCGGGTGTACGAGATCCGAGCACCGCATAATATTTGCCGTTGTGAATCCAAACTTTCGGGTCGCGAATGTCATTGATAGAAACGTCGTCGCTTTTAATGTCAATGTCCTCGATAACGGGATTTTTTTCGGACTTTTGGAAGTGAACGCCGTCTTCGGAGCTTGCGAGGCATTGAAATTCGATATGCCCGTAACCGATAGCTTCTTCTTCTTCCGGCGTCGCGCTGAGGTGTCCCGTGTACATCAGATAAAGCTTGCCGTCCTTTTCGATAGCCGAGCCGCTGAAACATCCGCCGCCTTGTTCGTAAGGCTGTTCGGGCTTGAGAGCAATGGGAAGGTGTTTCCAATAAGCCAAATCGTCGCTGACGGCGTGTCCCCAATGCATAGGGCCCCATTCAGGCGCGTAAGGATAATGTTGATAGAAAAAGTGATATTGCCCTTTGTAAAAGCACATGCCGTTGGGATCGTTGCACCAACCGTAAGGCGCGGCAAGATGATAACGCGGATACCAACGGGCGTCGGTCACCTGCGAAAAAGTTTTGAAGTCTTCAATTTGTTCTGCCATAAAATCACTCCTTTTTAACAGTTAGGAATAAGGAATTAAAAAAACGTTACTCAACTCCTAACTCCACACTCCTAACTAAATGAATCCGTGATGCTTGAGTTGACGATAAACCGACCAGCACGCGATAGGAAAACCTAAAATTATGCCGACGACTCTGCCTTTGCCGCCGAGTGAAAAATAGTCGTCGACGAGTCCGCCGATATACAAACAAATAAAAATTACGGCGGCGATATAAATCCCAACGCCTGAGAGAATCGCCGCCGCTTTCCAAAAATTATTCATTCCTTAGACAAGCACACTGGCCAAACGAACAAGTTCGGGATCAAGCGGTTTCTTATTGTTGACCGAATCGAACAGGTTAATCGAAACTACTTTGCCCTCGTCGAAACCGAAGACGACGTTTGAAACACCGCTGATAATCGCAAGAGCCGCACGTTCGCCGAGTTGAGATGCTTTCATGCGGTCTTCAACGGTTGGAGAGCCGCCGCGCTGAATGTGACCGAGAATCGAAACGCGGGTATCAATGCCGGTTTTCTCTTCGACAACGTTTTTCAAGCCGACGCCGGAGCAAGCACCTTCCGCCACGACGATAATGCTGTAACGACGACCGCCTTTGTAGCTCTCGACAATCTCTTCGCACATTTCATCAATGTTGTACTTGACTTCGGGAACGATGATATATTCCGCGCCGGAAGCGATGCCGGAGACCATTGCGAGCCAGCCGGACGTGTGACCCATAACCTCAACAATCATTATGCGGCGGTGAGCCGAGGCAGTGTCGCGAAGTTTGTTAATTGCCTCGACCGCAGTGTTTGCCGCCGTGTCGCAACCGATTGTATAATCAGTGCCCCAAACGTCGTTATCGATTGTGCCGGGCAGTCCGACGATTGGAATGCCGCCCATTTTGCTGAGCAGTGAGCCGCCCGTCAAGGAGCCGTCGCCGCCGATTATGACGAGACCTTCGATGCCGTGTTTCTGAAGATTTTCCAGACCTTTACGACGACCTTCTTCGGTTTTGAACTCTTTGCAACGAGCCGTGCCGAGAAATGTGCCGCCGCGCTGAATAAGATCGCTGACACTGCGACGACTCAATTCGATGATGTCATCGGCGAGCATCCCTTTGTAACCGTTGTTTATGCCGAAGACTTTCACGCCTTCATAGAGCGCAGTCCTGACGACCGCACGTGCCGCAGCGTTCATGCCGGGGCTGTCGCCGCCGGAAGTCATTACCGCTATCGCATTTACCATAATTTGTCCCCTCCCGCTCAATGTTCCTGAAGATTAGGGTTTGAGAATGTCCGTTCCCTAACCGAAAATACCACGCCGCTATTTTAGAAAATTTTCGGGGAATTGTAAAGCGAATTTTCAATCGCAAATGTCGATTCGGCGGCGATTATCTCTTTGGCGCGATGTAAAACGGTTTCAGCAGGAAAATTTGTTCGTCGGATTTGAGCATTGCTTCCGTCATGAAACAGGTTTCCGCATTAATACCGCTCTCGTCGAAGCGAATGTTCCTGTCCGTCAAAAATTCGCGCTTGAAAACTTTTGAGCCAATGGGTACGGTAACTTCATTTGCCGCCAAAATTTTCAGGACAGTTGCCGAATCAAGTTTATCTCGGAAAATTTTCTTTGCATTCGGAAAAGCCGCGTCGCTTTCCACGGAAAATTTTCTGCCGCCGGCGTCAACGGTGCCGTTCACGTCTTCGCGGAGCCAAACGATTGAATTCAAAACGTTGTCCCAGAAATTTTTGTTTATCGGATACAGAGAAGTAAACGCGTCGGGAAAAATCTTGTCGTCGCCTTTGAAGAACAGCACAAAATTTCCCTGCGCCACGTCGAGTGCTTTGTTCCATGCGGCACCGTTCGAAACTCTGTTCCAAAGTTTTATCAGCGTGACGTTGTCATGAGTTTGAGCGGCTTGTCGACAAATTTCGCGACTGCCGTCGACGGAGGTATTGTCGATTATGACGACTTCAAAAAATTTGTAATCCTGCGCCAAAATACAACCGAGCGTTTCGCGGAGTGTGACGGCGTCATCATTGACTACAAGCAGAATCGAAAAATACGGGCGCATTGTGACAATCGGCAGTCTGTCCGAATTAAACGGCACGCGAATCCATCTGTCCGTTTCGAGCGGAGAATTTTCATCGCCTTTCGGCAAAAAATTTCTGTAGGTCATCTGCGTTCCGAAAAATGTATCGGGCATGGGCACCAAAACTTTTTTGTCGGGATTTTGATTGAGCCACGCGCCCCACCAACTGAACGTGCTGCTGGCAATGATATTGTGCTTGCAAAGGCTCATCAAGTAAAGTTCCTCAACGTCCGTCAAACCTTCACCGCAAACAAATTCCACCGGTACTTCTGCGCGAAGATTTTCTTTGCACCAATTCAAATTGTCCGAGAAGACAAACGCCGTGATATTTTTGTGATGTTGCCGCAAAAGATTCAAGCAGTCGAAATAATATTTCATCGGCAGAACGTAACCACAGCGAAAAAGAAGCGGATCGTAAGCAATATCGCCGTGGCGAATGTGCATTGAAACGGCACATTCGGCGGCAAGAATTTTTTTCTTCCAATTTTCGGCTTGAGCACCGAGCGGATTTCGCAAGGTGAATTCGCGACGAATAATATCGGCAATGTCGGCAAAATATCTGTCGCTTTCCCAGTTGCCGTCAAGATAAACATCGTCGGGACAATTCAAAAACTCGCGCATAAATTTTTATATGGCAACGTAATCGGGATTCAAATCCTCCTCAAAATGTCGGATCGATTGAATTTCTTGTGGGGGGTACAATATTCGCCTGTATGTTAAACAAATTCAAAACGCAACGACGGAATTTATTTTCCTCGTAGTTTGACAGGTCAAGTTTGAGCTCCGTGTTCCATTTATGCGCCAAAAAACGTCCCGCCGCATATTTAAACAGTTGATTGCCAATTCCGCCGCATATTTTGGAAACTATCATTCAAGTCGCCTCCCGCAAAATAATTACGAGTTAATTTTTACTAGAGAGTGTTCACACTAAAGAATCAACAATCAAAACAAAAAGGATAAAACCGGCAAAAAGAACGTCTAACTTGTCGTAACGAGTGAAAATGCGTCT
>CAJOHG010000097.1 GCA_905234395.1 uncultured Selenomonadaceae bacterium | reverse complement strand
GAAATGGTTCGTTATATCGTGATTCTAAAAGGCGGCTCGGCTTATGGTGTCGGGCTTGACGCTTGCGAAATTTGCGGCGCAACCGGTTATTATGAACGCGACAATCAAGTTATTTGCAAGTTGTGCGATGTGCAGATGAATAAGGCGACGATTGGCACGCGTGGCGGTTGCAATCCCATTCCGATTGAGTACACGATTGCTGACGGCAAGTTGAAAATTGCGCAAGCCGAACTTGAGAAGAGCGCGAAAATTTTCCAATGAGGTGACATCATGAAGAAAAATTTTACTCTCGACGCGATTTTATTCGTGAGTGCGCTGATTTGTTTCGTCACGGGAATTTTAATGGATTTTCACGCAATACCCGGCGGCAAAGAAATGCGGCGACCATTCAGACTTGCGCACACCTACAGCGGCTACGTCATGGCGGTCGGCGTGATTTTGCATTTGTTCTGGCACGTCGTTCGGCGCGGAAAATTTTCGGGAGGACTTGAAAAATGTTTTGGCAGATGGTCAAGGGCGCGTTGATTCGGCAGAAAAATCGATTCGCGCTGATTGCGTTGACGGTCGCGCTCGGTGTGTCATTGGCGGCGGCAATGCTCAACGTTATGTTCGACGTGGGCGACAAGGTTAACCAGGAGTTGAAAGCTTACGGCGCAAATATCACGGTCACGCCGAAAAATTCCGCACTGCTTAAAGACGTTTACGGGCTGGAGGCTCACGAGTACTTGAACGAATCGGACTTGGGCAAAATTAAAACTATTTTCTGGACGAATAATATTGTTGCCTTCGCTCCGAAGCTCGACGGCGAATTGACGCTTGTTGACGGCTCGAAAATTCCAGCGGCGGGCACATGGTTTAATCACGAAATGACTTTGCCGACGGGTGAAACTTTATCAATCGGCGTCGTTGAAATGAAATCGTGGTGGAAAATCGACGGCTCATATCCCGCCAATGACACTGAAGCTTTAATCGGGCAAAAACTCGCGGCGGAAAAAAATCTTCACGTCGGCGACACGCTCAAATATACCGGCGGCGAATTCAAAATCAGCGGCATTTTATCCGGCGGAGGCGACGAAGATAATCAACTGCTCGTCAATCTTTCCGCCATGCAAAAAATTTTGAATGTGCCCGGCAAAATCGGCAGCATTGAAGTCAGCGCGATAACCACGCCCGAAAACGACCTTGCACGCAAGGCGGCGGCGAATCCCGATTTGCTCAGCCAGCAGGAAAAAGAAATTTGGTATTGCACGGCTTACGTCAGCGCAATCGCCTATCAGATTGAGGAAGTCATTGCAAATTCATCGGCGCGACCGGTCAGGCAAATCGCCGAATCCGAAGGGAAAATTTTGGAGAAAACGCAACTGCTGATGTTGCTGATAACGGCGTTGAGTTTACTTTCAACCGCGCTGGGCGTTTCAAATCTGGTCAGCGCAAATATCATGGAACGCAGTCGCGAACTCGGATTGTTGAAGGCGATCGGCGCGACGAATCTCGGCGTGATACTTTTGGTCTTGACGGAAATATTTATCGCGGGCGGTGTCGGCGGGATTTTGGGTTACGCGGTGAGCTTGGGACTTGCGCAAGTTATCGGCACAACGGTTTTCGGCTCGGCAATCGTGAACAATTCGGCGGTCTTGCCGATCGTCAGCGTGCTGATGGTCGTCGTGCTTTTGGTCGGGAGCTTGCCGGCAATCAGAATGCTTTTGTCGTTGCAACCGGCGGAAGTCTTGCACGGGAGATGACTTGATGAGACTAAAATTTTTTTTGCGAATGATTTTTTACTCGTTGCTTCGGCGGCGAATGCGAATGTTAATCGCGCTGACAGCGGTTGCGGTCGGGGCGACGATAATTTCGGGAATGGTGACGGTTTATCGCGAAGTGCCGCAACAACTCGGCAGAGAGTTTCGAGCATACGGCGCGAATTTGCTGATAATCCCTGCCAACGAGGCGGCGACTTTCGACACGAACAAAATTTCCGACATTCGGGAAATTTTATCGGGGCATGAAATCATCGGAGCGGCTCCATTTTTATACGAGCGACTGGAAATAAACAAGCAATACATTTTGACGGGCGGCACGAATTTTACCGAACTGCAACGCGTCAGCCCGTATTGGCAAATTGAGGGCGCGTATCCTGCGGCGGGCGGACGTGAAGTTTTAATCGGTGCACAGCTGGCGAAAATTTTTTCGCCTTACGAGCCAAGCGAAATTATCGGGCAGGAAGTCACAATCAGCGCGGGCGAAGGCACCGCCATGAAAAAATACGTCGTCAGCGGCATTGTTTCGACCGGCGGCAAGGAAGAGGAATTTGCCTTCATGAATCTTGATGACCTGCAACAAATTGTCGGCAAGCCGAATCAAATTTCAATCGCGCAATTCAGCGTCGTTGCCGAAGGCGACAGCCTCAAAACGCTTGAGCAAAAAATTTCAAGCGGCGTCACGGGAATTCAGCCGCAACTCGTCCAACAAATTGCAAATTCGGAATTCAACGTGTTAAGCAAATTGCAAGTGCTCGTTCTGCTCGTGACGGCGATTGTCCTGCTGTTAACTTTAATCTGCGTGACAACGACGATGATGGCAGTCGTGACGGAGCGGCGCAAGGAAATCGGCTTGAAAAAAGCATTGGGCGCGGCGAATGAAAATATTGTACGCGAATTTCTCGGCGAAGGTTGTTTGCTCGGAGCGTTCGGCGGACTTTTCGGCAGCGGCTTGGGATATTTATTCGCGCAAAGTGTCAGCTTGCAAGTTTTCGGGCGCGGTATTTATTTTTCCGTGTCGATAGCGATTTTGTCAATCGTGCTGTCGATAATCGTGACGGGCGTGGCGAGTTTAATCCCCGTGCGCATTGCAACCGCCGTCGACCCCGCCATTGTCTTGAGAGGTGAATAGCCGCTTTGAAAGCAGCGGAACAGCGGTCGCGGCACTTTTAAAAAGTGCACAAACAGCGGTCGCGTTTGAATGTTTAGAAATTTTAATGTTGTCGCCGCGTTCGTACGAAATGCATGCGCATTGCTAGTTGAAAAATTTTTCGGAGGGATTTTATGGCTCTGCTTGAATTGAAAGATGTTTCTATGGTTTACAACGGAAAAGTTCGCGCACTTGACGGGATAAATTTTTCAGTCGAAAAGGGCGAATGGGTCGCGATTATGGGACCTTCGGGTTCGGGCAAAACAACGCTCATGAACATAATCGGTTGCATGGACAAAGCAACAGGCGGCGAAGTTATTTTGGACGGCATAGACCTTAGCGACGTGGACGCAGATAAGCTGACCGAAATCCGCCGCGAAAAAATCGGCATGGTTTTTCAGCAGTTTCACCTTGTGCCGTATCTGACTGCCGTAGAAAATATCATGGTCGCGCAATATTATCACGGCTTGCCCGACTTGAATGACGCAATGACCGAACTTAAACGCGTCGGCTTGGAGGACAGAGCGAATCATTTGCCCAGCCAACTTTCCGGCGGCGAACAACAGCGCGTTTGCATTGCGCGGGCGTTGATAAATTATCCCGTGCTGATTTTAGCGGATGAACCGACCGGCAATCTCGACGAGGCGAATCAAAATCTCGTTATGAAAATTTTTCACGAACTGCACGCTGAAGGTCACACGATTATAACTGTCACGCACTCGCCGGACGTGGGCAGGGAAGCGCAACGTTGCATTGTCCTTGAACACGGGAGGATTAAGTCATGAAAAAATTTTTAGCGGCAATGTGCGCGGCGTGTTTGCTGATGACGGGTTGCGGCGGAGGAGAGAAAACTCCTGCGCCTAAGCCCGCGTCCAATAAAATCGACTTGTCCAACGCCAAAGACGGCACTTACACCGTCGAAAGTTCCCGCGACGAAAAATTAGGCAACAGCACTTTGACGCTGACCATTAAGGACAAGAAAATCATTGCCGCCGAGTTCACGGGCTACGACCTTTTCGGCAACGTCAAGGGCGAAGATTACGGCTCTTTGACCGGCAAAGATTCTGCCGACTACAAAAAAGCGCAAGTTGCCGTCAACGCGATTAAAGTTTATCCCGCGCAACTCGTCGAAACACAGGACTTGAGCAAAGTCGACGCGATTTCCGGCGCAAGCATTTCTTACGGGCAATTCGTCGAGACGACTAAACGCGCCGTCGAAGAAGCTTCCAAGTGACGCGCAACGATTTAATTCTAATTGGCGTGCTGCTGATTATTTCGCTTATACCTCTAATCCCTAGTCCCCAGTCCCTAGTCCCTAATCACGCAGTGATAAAAATTGACGGCGTAATTATTCGCAAGCTTGATTTGTCGATTGATGAAACTTTTACGCTTGAGACGAGCGGCGGAAAAAATATTGTGGAAATAAAAAGCGGAGCGGTCAGCGTTGTTGAAGCCGATTGCCCCGATAAAATTTGCCTTCGACGCGGCGCGATTAAAAATGTCGGTGAAACGATTGCTTGCGTGCCGCACAAGTTGCTGATTGAAATTGCAGGTGATTAATTTGCGACGCTTAACGACAAACGCGCTGATGATTTCTCTGTCGCTGATTTTGTTCACGATCGAAGGATTATTGCCGCCACTTTTGTTGCCGCCGGGCGCGAAATTCGGTTTGGCAAACGTGGTGACGGTCGTCGCGCTGTATAAGTTGTCAGAAATTGACGCGCTGATAATTTTGTCGGCGCGAATTTTTTTGGCGGGAATGTTCGCCGGTTCACCGACAATAATTTTTTTCAGTATAAGCGGCGGGCTTTTGAGTTTGGCGGCGATGATTTTGCTAAAGCGCGCAAAAAAATTTTCAGTCGTCGGAGTGAGTGCGGCAGGCGGTTTTTTTCACAACGTCGGACAAATTTTCGCTGCGATATTTTTCATGAACAGCCAAAAAATTTTCTTCTACCTGCCGATTCTCGGTACGTGCGGAATTTTTATCGGTGCGCTAATCGGCTCACTTTGTGTCACTATCCTCCGACGAGAACTTAAGAACGAGTGTTCATAAATTCTTCAAATGCCGTGCCTTTGGGGTGCGGCATTTTTTAGGAATATTTCAATTTTAGTTATGGAAGCCCTATCAATAAATGCATTCAAGAATACATCAGTTTAAGGGATTTACATACTTTTCGTTATGGCATAATGCCGGCATCAGCTGATAAAGATTGTTAGGGCGTGTTAACACTATTGTGCTAAAGAAAATTAAAGGGTAAAATAAAATCATGGAACTTACACAAGAACAATATGCAAAGGTAGAAAAATACCTGCCGAAACAAAGAGGGAACGTCAAGATTGACAATCTCCAATTTCTCAATGTGATATTGTATGTAGCCGAGAATGAACGATGGTAAAAGTACATCCCGATGCTTGCGGGGATTTAAAAAAAGAGGAAAACAAGCAATCGGCAGGTCACGCGGCGGACTTACTACGAAAATTCATACACTTGTAGCGTCGCCACAAGCCGCAATAAATTTTTCTTTGTCGAGTGGTTCAGCCAACGACAGCCCGCAAGGAATGCGTTTACTTCATTTCACGCCACCGGGCAAACAAAAACAGTATTTATTGATGGACAGAGCCTATAGTGGTAAAAAGATGAGAGAACAGCTTCCACGCTCGGCTATGCCCCGGTAGTGCCACCCAAGCGAAATTACAAGGAACAATGGGAATATGACGAGGAGCTCTACAAGCGGCGCAATGAGGTTGAGCGATTCTTTCGTCGTTTAAAACGCTTTCGCCGAATTTTTACTCGTTACGACAAGTTGGATATTGTCTTCGCCGGCTTTATTCTTTTTGTCATGATTGTTGATTCTTTAGTGT
>CAJOHG010000096.1 GCA_905234395.1 uncultured Selenomonadaceae bacterium | reverse complement strand
TCGCTGGAAGGCTGATACTCTCAGGGATAAGCCCTGTCCGATGATAATTCACTGGGAATTTAATCATTTTGTCGTGCTCGAAGGCATTATTAACAATGTTGCCTATCTGAACGATCCGGCAATGGGGCGGAGAAAAATTCCTTGGGAAGATTTCCGAACGTCTTACACGGGAATTGCAATTACATTCAAGCCCGGAAAAGATTTCAAGCGCGAAGGACACAGATACAGTATCGTCAAAGCGATTGCTGAAAAACTTGCCAAAGACAAAGCCGCAATGGTTTTCGTCATGCTGATTAGTTTCGGAATGATTTTTCCAAGTCTGGCGTCACCCGTGTTCAATCAAATTTTTCTCGACGACATATTGAGCGGCAAACACCCCGATTGGATGTTCAATTTGTGTTGTGCAATGGGCGGCACAGTTTTTTTAATCGGCGTCTTGAATGCCATGCGAAGAGCGTTACTGACGCGCTGGCAAAAGAAATTGACGCTCGCCGACTCATCAAGATTTTTCTGGCACGTGATAAGGTTGCCGATGACTTTTTTCCAACAACGTTACGCAGGTGCCGTGTTGAGTTCAATGAACAGGTTGCCAACGTCCTTTCCGACCAAGCCGCAACTGCCGTTTTGGATTTTGTTATCGTAATTTTTTATCTGTCGTTGCTCCTTCAATACAGCGTGACACTGACAATTATCGGCGTCGGGTTCAGCGTTGTAAATTTAATCGTATTTTTTATTTTGCGCCGACAAATTACTGATATGAATATGCAAGTTCAGCAAGCACGCGGTAAAGAGTTCGGCACGGCGGTAAACGGGCTGACGATGATTGAAACTATCAAAGCCAACGGCAACGAGGGCGATTTTTTCGCGAAATGGGCTGGTTACCACGCAAAAGCTTTAATCGGAACGCAGGAAGTTCAAATGAAGTCAATGACAATGAATGTTTTGCCGACTTTGCTAACGGGCGTGAATTCCGCGCTGATAATTACGCTCGGCGGTTTCTCAATCATGGAAGGCGTCATGACAGCGGGTGTTTTCATGGCATTTCAAAATCTGATGACCAGTTTTCAAGAGCCGTTCAATAAGTTGGTGCAACTCGGAACGCTTTTGCAGACAACTGAAATGCAAATGCAAAGATTAGACGATGTTTATCGCTATCAAGTTGATAGTTTGAATTATCCTGAAGAAAATCGCGAAATTAAATTCAACGGTACGCGCTTATCGGGCGAAATTGAACTTCGTAACGTAAATTTCGGCTACAGTCCGCTTGAACCGCCGCTTTTGGAGAATTTTAACTTGAAAGTCGAGCCGGGGCGTTGGGTTGCGATAGTCGGGTTCAGCGGTTCGGGCAAATCGACGCTTTCAAAAATTGTGACGGGTTTCTACGAGGAATGGAGCGGCGATATTCTCTTTGACAGCGTTAAACGTCGGGAAATTCCCCGCGATGTCATTGTCAATTCGCTGTCGTCGGTTGACCAAGATATTTTCCAAATTACCGGCACTGTTCGCGAAAATATCACGCTGTTTGATACTTCCGTCAAGAAAGATGATGTTATCCGAGCCGCGCAGGACGCTTGCATTCACGAAGATATTTTAAAGCTCGAAGGCGGCTACGAGGCGCAAGTTTCCGAAGGCGGTTTAAATTTTAGCGGCGGGCAACGTCAAAGGCTCGAAATTGCTCGCGCCTTGGCAAGTAACCCATCAATTTTAGTTTTGGACGAGGCAACTTCCGCACTCGATCCTGTTACGGAAAAAATTGTTCTGGATAATATTCGCAGGCGCGGCTGTTCGTGCTTTATAGTGGCGCATCGGCTTTCGACTATCCGAGATTGCGACGAAATTATTGTTTTGGACAGAGGCAAGGTCGTCGAACGCGGTACTCATCGCGAAATGATGGCTCACAACGGTCCTTATCGCCGATTGATTGAAGGTAGCGATAAAAATACTGCGGAGGAGGCGAGCTGATGATACTTTTAGCGGGACAACGATTTAAATTGCACGACGAAGATAAATTTGTGCGTTTGAAGTCGGGCGCGGCTGAAGTTTACGCCGTCACTCACTTAAAAGAATCGTTTCGACAAATTTTTTTAATGGAACTGCCGATAAACGGAGCCGCCTATCCTTCATTGGACGAATTTGAACGAATCGACACGCAAATTTACGCCGTGAAAGATTCGGAGCTGGAAATTTTATCGTTCGACGAGATTGAGCCACTCGAACAGGCAAATTTAATGCGGGCGTGGTTCCAAAACTTGATAAAACTGTCGTGGCTGAGGCTTTTGGCTGATAAGGGCGACGATGTTTTAATAAACTGGGTAAACGGGCAAGTCCTGCGCGGTTCGGAAGATGATTTAGAGACTTTAATCGACGACTTCACCGAAAACGAACAAATTTTTGCAATGTTACTCGGAATGCGCTTTGAAGCAGAAGATGAGCGACTTTCATTGCGAATGGAAACGCGAAATCGGCATAAAAAGAATCTTATCAACGCCGCGATTGATAATTTAAGCGGTGAAGAATCACTTTACGGCGAAGATTCGGGCGGCGAAGGCAAATTGGAAGAAATAGCCTTTCTCGTTAAGCACGTAGCCAAATTTCTCAGTATGCCGGCGAATAATTTGCAAGTCGCGCCGGAAGTCGTCAAGAAACTCGACCAAGTCGGCTTGATTCGTCGGCTCGTTCAAAAGGGAAACATGCAAATGAGGCTTGTAACGTTGGAGGGCGATTGGTTTCAAAAGGACAGCGGTGTTTTTATAGGCTACTTCGGAGAGAAAAAGGAACTTGCCGCTTTCATTCCGCAAAATCCAGACGTTTACAAGCTGATTACTGCGAAAAATCCCGACGGTATCTTGATTGACAAACAAATTGCCGCGCAGATTGAGCCTAGCGCGTTTCAATGTTATGCGGGCTTGCCACTTCGTCCGTTAAAGTTTCTCGACTTGATGAAATTCATGCTCAAACGCAGTTGGCACGTCGATTATCGCCAAGTTTTGGTGGCAAGCTTTATCGCGGGCTTAATCCCTCTCCTCACGCCGATAATCACGGAAAGTATCTTCGCCGACATAATTCCGATACTTGACAGGCGCGGACTTGTTATTGTTACGCAAGTTTCAATCGTAACGGCGTTCACAATGGCGGCAGTTTCAATCGTGCGCTCAATCGCCGTCTTAAGAATCACTTCGCATATCGATATACAGACAGAGGCGGCACTTTGGGGCAGAATTTTAGCTTTGCCAACGAGTTTTTTCCGAAAATTTCAATCCGGCGAACTCGCACAGAGAATTTTGGGCATGGAGCAAATAAAAATGGTCATCAACGGCGAAATGATCTCGGCAATATTCAACGTGCTGTTTTCATTCTGGAGTTTGCTTTTGATGTGCTATTACAGCCTGCAACTGACGGCGGCAGCATTAGTGCTGTGGATTTTGTACTTCGGCGCGACGTTTTTTATCTATCGCAAGGTCGGAATGTTTCAAGGCAAAATGGTTGCGGCTAAAAATTTAACATCGGGATTAGTTCAGCAGATTTTTGCGGGCTTACCGAAATTTAGGATAAGCGGAGCTGAAGAACAAGCTTATTTCCTCTGGAGTAAAGTTTTCGGCGAGGAATGGAAATGGAATTTGCAACTGCGCCTACAGGATAACTATAACTATATTTTATCGGCAATGCAACCGCTGACGCTAACTTTGTTGTTGTATTACGTGGCATTTTATGTTCTGAGCGAAGTACGCGGTGAACTTTTCATACCGGGCATTGATTACGCAAAATTTATCGCATTTCAGTCGGCATTCACCGCTTTTAATATGACTCTGAACACGATGACAGGCTTAATCGGACAATTCTTCAAGATTCAACCGCAGATAGAGAATTTGCGCCCGATTTTGGAGGAAACGCCCGAAGTCGCCGAAGATAAACCCGATGCAGACGTTTTAAGCGGCGCGATTGAAATTTCGCATCTAAGTTTTTCCTACACCGAAGACGGACCGAACATTGTTGATGACATGAGTTTTCGGATTGCAGCAGGCGAAAATGTTGCGTTTGTCGGCAAAAGCGGTTGCGGCAAATCGACTTTGCTCCGTTTAATGCTCGGTTTTGAAAAACCTAAGAGTGGCGCAATTTATTATGACGGGCAAGACTTGTCCGAACTGAATGTTTCGTCGGTTCGCAGTCAAATGGGCGTCGTTTTGCAGAACGGACAACTTATGAGCGGCGATATTTTTACAAACATAGTCGGCGCGACCGCTCTGACGCAAGATGACGCTTGGGAAGCCGCCAAAGCCGCCGGACTCGACGAAGATATTAGAAAAATGCCAATGGGTATGCAAACTGTCATTTCCGAAGGCTCAAGCAATATTTCCGGCGGGCAAAGGCAACGCATTTTAATTGCACGCGCTCTAGCCGCCAAACCTGCGATTTTAATCTTCGACGAGGCAACATCCGCGCTCGATAACCGCACCCAAGCCATTGTTACCGAAAGTTTGAACAAAAGAAACGTCACGCGAATTGTTGTAGCTCACAGATTGAGCACGATTGAAGATTGCGACCGTGTAATCGTCTTGGACAAGGGAAAAATCGTTGAGAATGGCACTTTTGATGAACTCGTTGCGTTAAACGGGATTTTCGCCGATTTGGTAAGGCGGCAGATCGCTTGAGGTGTGTTATGGATAAAAATTATTACAATCGGCTGGCTGAACTTGCAATAAATGACGACGAGGCTTTTACTGAGCTGTATGAAAAATATTTTCCTATGGTTTACGCCATGATTTTTGCACGGATTAAAGATATTTATATGGCAGATGATGTTATCAGCGAAATTTTTTCAAAAGTCGCAATGAATTTGGATAAATACAATAGTGAGTTCGCTTTTTCGACGTGGCTGTTCACTATCGCCAATAATACCTTAAAAAATTATTTTAACAAAGCAAATCGCAATCGTGAGGATAGTTGGGACGAATTTTTGGAGCTTGAGGCTCCGATTAGTGAGCAACCTGAAGAAAAACTTTTGACATCCGAGCGGAAAGAAAATATATTGCGTGCAGTCGGCAAATTATCTGAGCGGCAACGTCGAATAATCGAGTTAAAGTATTGGTCGGAGCTTTCAAACGTCGAAATAGCCGAAATGATGAATTTGAGCGCGAGCAACGTCGGTTATATTCACTATCAAGCGATAAAAAAGTTGCGCGAGCTGTTGACAGCTTAATTTTAGAAAAAAATAACGCCCTGACAAAGAGTCGGGGCATTTTTTTCGTATTGGCTAAAATTATCGCTTGACGCTGTCTTGTTCAGCTATGCGAATATCTTCTTTTAAGTCTTTGTTGAAGTTCAGATCGTGGAAATTGTTTTTAGTCGGAACATTCATGTTGAAAGCGTCGGTTTTATCGAATTGAGCCTCGCCATTTGTCAAATTTAAGCCGAGAACGTGTCCGCCGATTTTTTTATCCGCCGTTATGAAGTGAAAATGCCAGCCGGTCGAGTTGAGCGAACTCATATAATCGGGGCAATACAGTCCAACAATCGTTCCGTCGACATTTTCAAGCGTAATTTCGTTTTGAGACTTCAAAGCCTCGACCAAAGTCGGATAAGGCTCGTTTGCCCCTGCCTCACTGCGAACTAAAATCTCTTTGAACGTGCCGTTAAGCTTAATCATATAAAAACTATTGCGTCCGTGCTTATTAACTTGCTCATTAAAGATTTTTTCGAGCGATTCTTTGTCAGCGACGTTGTTCAGCTTGATGGCAAAGTCTTTTTCAAAGAAAGTGACGTTCGAGAAGGGAATTTTATCCTTGTCGCGATAAACAACGCCGTCAAGGACTATCATCTCGCCGTTAAGCCCCTCGAAAGTGCCGATACCGGTATCGCCGTGAGTTTTGAGCTGTTTAACGGTGACAGAGCCGTCAAAATAACCCATAGTTAGCGATTGAAGCAGAGCAACTTGGTAAATTGATTCATTATCGCGAGCTGGAGCCGCATTAGCAAAGTTAAAAGGCGTGAACGCGATTAAACCTGCTCCGAGAGCCGCAAAAAGTTTTTTCTTCATATAAATCCTCCAGTCATTCCACAATATTGAAAAGTTTTTCCTCCGTCAACAGATTTAAGCAAAGAAATCGTTCAGGTTATGTTTAGGAGGAACACTGAAACGATTTCTTGCCAAAATTATATGTTGAGGAGGTGTCATGGTAGTGCCAAACTAGTCTTCCTAATTATGTATATACAATCAAATCTAATTTACATTAGGGATTTTAGAAAAAAATTTTTTACAGGCAAAGAAAAACCCTCCGACCGTCCGCCGAAGGGCTTTTTTGTTATTTATCATCGTAATGAGTTCCGAATTTAGAGATTCTAGCAGTTTGAAAGGCGAACTAGAAAAGCAAAGTATCAAATCCAAAATATGATAATTGATGTATACACGATAGACGGCGAAAAATTTTTTGAGAAAACCCTAATGGATTTCCACTTCGATTGTATATATAGGTGGAAGTAAAAATTTAATCAAGATTACCGCGCCGTAAGGCGTTGTGATAAAAAAATTTGGAGGTTGATAGTTATGGCAGTTGAACAGAAGAAAGCGGCTTTTGACAAGGCAAACGACAAATCGGAGTCGCGGGTCGATAGCAAAGTCGAA
>CAJOHG010000095.1 GCA_905234395.1 uncultured Selenomonadaceae bacterium | reverse complement strand
CCCTGCTCCACCCGCAGTTCGACCCGGCTGCCCTGAAGAAGGCGAAAGTCCTGACTTCCGGTGTCAATGCCTCCCCGGGTGCTGCGATCGGTCAGATCTACTTCGATGCCGATAAAGTCGTCGAAATTTTATGTAGCTGGGGATTAAAAGCAATCGGCGGTTAATGATATAATGGCGGCAAGGTGATTAAGATGATTCAGGAAGAGCAACCGGTAAAGATAACGATTCAGGATTTAATCTATTCGCAGGTAAAAGATTTGGGCAAGCACATGGACAGGTTGGAAAATCGCATGGACAGGTTGGAAATGCGAATCGAAAAATTTTCCGAACGCATGGATAAGCAGGACGAAAAGATTGACCGCTTAGCCGACAAGATTGACGAACTGCGCCGCGATTTAACGGGCGGAACCAATCACAATCAGGTTATGATCGGTTCAATCGTAGCAATCGCGCTGGGCGTTCTTTATCATGCGCGGCGTAAGACCCCTAGCTTTAGCTATGGGGATATAAGCCGCAGTTCTTGACTTGAAAAATTAACTAACGTAAAATAAAATCCTAAAGAATATTGAGGAAAGGAGAAGTCTTGCGTTTGAAAACGGCTGAAATCGAAAACCAAGTGCTTAAAAAGCAGTAGGCTGTTTAGCAAGAGATAGGGCGCGTGTACCGTCCTCCTGGCAATTTAAAGACCTTGCCCGGTAGGAGCCGCAGAAGTGATAGGTCACAAGTACACACCTACCGTGGGGCACACGGGAAGTTACGCCTTTGGAGACCATGTAAGACGCAATCACGGCGCAACGGTCGTTGAATTAGGAATCCCTCCGGCTTTAGCCGTGGGGAGTGTCAATTCTGTGCATTTCAATCATACTAAAGTCAAACCGGCAATTAAAAATTTTCTTGAAAAGAATCATATGCCATTTGAAGAAAATATGTTTCAGCAAAATACCACTACAGATGCCTTTATCTATTTCAGACACGAATTTTCGCGCTGGATATATGAATTTGGTTCCGGGAAAGTTTATGTCTTAAGGGATAGGCGTGTCACCGAAGGTATCACGAAGAAACAGCTTGAAGACGACTTCGGCTTTATCGGATATGAATTGAAATCGATAAAATGATTCGGCGATAAAATTAAAAAGCCTCGGCACACAGTCGAGGCTGAATTTTTTTTCACAGCTCTTTTCGCGCGGCAATGTATTTGTTGACGGCGGCGATAAGCTGAACAACGTCAAACGGTTTGGCAATGTGATAGTTCATGCCGCTTTCAATGCTCATGCGTTTATCTTCGTCGCGACTGTTGGCACTGAGCGCGATTATCGGCAAAATTTTCGCGTCGGGACGGTCAAGCGCACGAATCGCCCGCGTCGCCTCGTAACCGTTCATAATCGGCATCTGAATATCCATCAAGACAAGGTCGTAATATCCCGGCGGATGCTTGGAAAAAACTTCGACAGCCTCGCAACCGTCGGCAACAGTTTCAACCGAAAAGCCCGACTCTTCAAGAATCGTCTCCGCCAACATTCGATTAAGTTCAATGTCGTCGACGAGCAAAATCCTGTGATTGTAATTGTCGTCGATTGAAATTGTCTCAACGGGAATTTCCGCCGGCTCGTCGCGAACAATTTTAAACGGCAAGCCAATCGTGAACGTCGTGCCAACTCCTTTCGTACTGACCGCGTCGATTGAGCCGCCCATAGCATCCAAAAGTTTTTTCGCAATGGCAAGTCCGAGTCCCGCGCTGATGTGCCCGGTCTTAGTCGAAGTCTCTTCGCGCTCAAAAGTCTCGTACATGCGTTTCATGAAGTCATCGCTCATTCCGACGCCGTCATCGGCAACGACGAATTCACAGCGCACGTAGCCCGAATCAGAAATTTTTTTCTTGCGCGCGGTAATTTTTACGTGACCGGTTGCGGGCGTGAATTTGATTGCGTTGTCGACGAGCGCGGAAAGAATTTTGCGGAAGTTCACGTCGTCGGTATAAATCATTTCGTGCGGCAGATTCGTCACGCACTCAAGTGAAATATTTTTCGCGGCGGCTTTATCGCGGAAAGAATTCACGACGATTGAAACTTGCTCTTCCAGGTCGCAAACTTCATTGCGCAGTTGAGTTTTGCCGTAAGTGATTTTGCTCATGTCAAGCAGTCCGTTGACAAGGTTGAGCATTTGCTGACTGCTCTCTTCGACTTTCGACAGATAATTTTTCACAAGTTCGGGTTCGTCAAGATGTCGGCGTGCCAGCTCCGTAAAGCCCATTATCGAATTGAGCGGCGTCAAAATGTCGTGCGAAATGTTGAACAGGAATGCCGCCTTAATCTCGTTTGCCTGCTTCTGCTTATCCAATTCAATTTCCATGCGCAATTTGTCCTCTTGCATTTTTCTTCGGTCGGTGATGTCGCTGATAAAAACATAGAACGCGTCGCCGTGCTCCGGGAAGTTGGCGAAATTTCCGTAGTCGTCAATCCAACGAATCTCTCCGTCTTTGCGCATGATACGATATTCGACGTGGTCAAGGTGATCGTTATCGGGATCGGCGATTTGCTCCTCGATTGACGCTTGAATGCCGGCGAAGTCGTCGGGATGCACCATGCCGCGAAAAGTGTAGCCCGTCAAATTTTTGAACTCGTCCAAATTCGCGCAACCGTAAATATCCAAAACCGCGCTGTTCACGTAGAAAATATCGAACGGCTCCTTCACCGAATAGATGAAAAATCCGCCGGGAACTTGTTCAGCGACCCATTTCAACATCGGTAAAACCTCGTACAAATATTTTTTGCCCAAAAAATTATCTCTGCTCATTGTCTCTCCTGCCAAAGCGATTAAATTTTTTTCGTGACGTGAAAACCGCCGTGATAATATCACAAGCCGCAGGATTTGTACAAAGAAATTTTTTGCGCGGCTTAATTTTTCTTTTGGCAAATTCAAAGGTAATTCTAAGTCTTGCGTCGTATATTTTGCCTGAAAAATTTTTGGGAGCGTGATAAAAAATGTTTAGACAAATTAAATTGTTCGGCGTGTTGATGGCATTAATTGTCTTTTCGCTTTGCGCGTCGACGGAAGCCGCAACGAATTGGAACACGAACGTTATCCAGGCTAAAGGAGAAGGCTTACCCGCCGCGTGGGCAACAACTCCTGCACAGGCGAGAATGTCGGCAAAAAACGCCGCGATTGCCGATGCCCGTCGCAACCTTTTGGCGATTGTTAAGGGCGTGCATATTGACGCAACCACGACCGTTGAAAATTACATGGTTCAAAACGACGTGATTATTCAGAAGGTCAACGGCGTTGTACAAGGTGCACGTATCGTAGCCGAAAGTTCAACCGGAGACGGCGGCTATCAAGTTACGTTGGAAATGCCGATCTTTGGCGGCAAGTACTCTCTTGCAGAAACGGTTATCGAACGTCCGACGACCATTGAGCCGATTCCGACGCCCGCGCCCGATTATCGTCCGCCAGTTGATTACACTCCGCCTTCCATTCCCGATTATCGTCCGACTCATTCCGCAGGCAACTACACCGGGCTTATAATCGACTGCAGAGGACTCGGTTCGCTTAATCCCGTCATGAGTCCTGTCATTAAAAATTCAAGCGGTCAAAAAATTTACGGGCACAAAAATCTTGACTACGACAGAATTATCCGCGAAGGCATGGCGTCCTATGCAAATGATATGAGTATGACAACCCGCGCAGGTTCCAACCCGTTGGTTGTTCGCGCCATCAGACTTGAAGATTTGAACGCTACGCCCGTTGTCAGCATGGAAGATGCCGATATGATTCTTTACGAGAACGATAAAACGCATTTCCTTGAAAATATCGCGGTCGTCTTCTTCTATTGAGACTTCGCGAACCGTTCAATGTTCTGCACAAAAATTTTTCCGCCAAGCGCGGATTTTTTTTTGCAAATAAAAAACGCCGCCCGAAATTTCCGAACGACGCAAAAATTTTTCTCACAAGATGAACTGCGACAAGTCTCTGTTTTTGGCAATTTCCTTGAGCTTCTCGTCGACGTAAGCCGCATCAATCACGACTTCGGTTTTGCCTTCGGCAACCATGTCGGGTGCCTCGAACGACACTTGCTCCAACAATTTTTCAAGCAACGTGTGCAGTCTGCGTGCGCCGATGTCTTCCGATTGCGCGTTGACGTGTTCGGCAAGCTCGGCAATGTGTTCGATAGCGTCGGCTTTGAATTCCAGTGCAAGTCCTTCCGTTTCAAGCAAGGCTTTGTATTGTTTGAGAATCGCGTTTTGCGGCTCCGTCAAAATTTTCTCGAAGTCGGCTTTGAGCAGAGACTTCAGCTCGACGCGAATCGGGAAACGTCCTTGCAATTCGGGAATCAAATCGGAAGGTTTCGCCATGTGAAATGCTCCCGCCGCGATAAACAAAATATAGTCTGTCTTGACGGGCCCGTATTTCGTCATAACGGTTGAGCCTTCGACAATCGGCAAAATATCGCGCTGAACACCTTCGCGGCTGACATCGGGCCCGGAGCTTGAGCCTTTGACGGCAACTTTGTCAATCTCGTCAAGGAAAACAATTCCGCTGCGTTCGGCAAGTTCAACGGCGGCTTCTGAAACTTCTTCCATGTCGATAAGTTTTTCGGCTTCTTCCTGTTCCAAAATCTTGCGGGCGTTGGCGACGGTGACTTTGCGTTTGCGCATACGTTTGGGCATCAAACTGCTGACCATGTCTTGAAGATTGTCGCCCATGCCTTCGAGACTTGAGCCGGAGAACATTCCGACCATCGGTTTTGCGCGATCGGCAACTTCAAGCTCAATAACTTGGTCTTCGAGTTTGCCTGCCTCAAGACGTTTGCGGACGAATTCGCGACCGGGCTTTTTAACGTTGTCTTCTTCTGCGGGCGGCGCGTCGTTGTTATCAGCGTTGCCGAAAAGTTTTCCGAGCGGATTCTGTGAACGTTTAGGTTCCGGCACGAGAACATCAAGCAGGCGTTCAACGGCATTGGCGGCAGCTTTCTCTTTGACTTCTTCGCCTTTTTGTTTGCGCACCATGCGAACGGCAGTTTGAACTAAATCGCGAATGATTGATTCAACGTCACGACCGACGTAACCGACTTCCGTGAATTTTGTCGCCTCGACCTTGATAAACGGAGCCTTGACAAGTTTTGCAAGCCGACGAGCAATTTCCGTTTTGCCGACGCCCGTTGAGCCGATCATCAGAATATTTTTCGGGATAACGTCGTCGCGCATTTCATCGGGCAATTTGTGACTGCGCCAACGGTTGCGAAGAGCTATCGCGACAGATTTTTTAGCCTCGTCCTGTCCGACGATGTATTTGTCCAATTCCGCGACAATCTCGCGCGGAGTTTGATCATTCAAGCCGAGTTCTTGTGAAACGTCTTTTTTCTTT
>CAJOHG010000094.1 GCA_905234395.1 uncultured Selenomonadaceae bacterium | reverse complement strand
GCTACAAGTTCAGTTCTATCACAAGTAGCAAAAACTAACGCGTCTTTTAATGCACTCCAGAAACCGCCGCCAGCAACCGCTGTGAGTTCGTCTTCGGACACTTCGCCTTCTTCGTTATTGTCGAAAACAGCCTTGAAGTCCTCGACCGTGAAGTTGAAACCTGCTTCCGCCGCTACGGGGATAACGACTGCCGCAATAGCCGCGTCTTTGTCCGATTCTTCGCCCGTGTAAGCCGCTTGAGCGTTTTTGAGCTTCTGCGCGAGTGCCTCGTCCTCGTTGACCTTCGCGAAGAAAGCCTCTATCTGGTCTAATGACATATTTATCAGCTAGCCCAATCTTTCCACAGCATCTCGCAAAAGATATAAGTTGCACCGCAACCATTGCCGCCAGCAACAGCGTGGAGTTCATCTGTGGACGCTTCGCCCTCTTCGTTGTCAAAAACAGCCTTGAAGTCCTCGACCGTGAAGTTGAAACCTGCTTTAGCCGCGACGGGAACGAAAACTGCCGCAAACATAGCCTCTTTGTCGGACTTATCGCCCGTGTAAGCCTTTTCTGCGTCCTTGAGTTTCTGCGCGAGTGCCGAATCTTCTTTGGCCTTAGCCAAGAAAGCCTTTACCTGTTCAACCGACATAAAATATCGACCTCCTAAATAATTTTTTTATCACAACGCCAATCGGCGCAGTAATCAGCAATTTACGATGACATTAATTCTTCCGGTTCCCCCATTCAATTTAATCACCGAAGAATGGTCATCTAGTCCTAAATGATTATAATAATCTTTTCTTCCGCCTGCAACCGCATTGAGTTCGTCTTTGGACGCTTCGCCTTCTTCGAGCTTGTCGAAAACAGCCTTGAAATCTTCAGCCGTGAATTTGAAACCCGCTTGAGCCGCAATGGGAATGAAGACTGCCGCAATAAAAGCGTCTTTGTCGGACTTATCGCCCGTGTAAGCCGCTTGAGCGTCCTTGAGCTTCTGCGCAAGCTGCGAATCGTCGTTGACCTTCGCGAAGAAAGCCTTAACTTGTTCCACAGCCATATTTATCAACTTCTTAAAAGAAATTTTTATCACAAGTCCAGCTAGTAGCCGTTACACCGCACAATCCCTCAGAAATTCCGCAATCGCCGCCGTAGCCGTATTCACCGCCAGCAACAGCAGTGAGTTCGTCTGCGGACGCTTCGCCATCGTTGTTATTGTCGAAAACAGCCTTGAAGTCCTCGACCGTGAAGTTGAAACCGGCTTTAGCCGCGATGGGAACGAAAACTGCCGCAAACATAGCCTCTTTGTCGGATTTGTCGCCCGTGTAAGCCGCCTGTGCGTCTTTGAGCTTCTGGGCGAGCTCCGAATCATCTTTGGCCTTAGCCAAGAAAGCCTTTACCTGTTCAACCGACATAAATATCAGCCTCCTACAAAAGATTTTTTTTATAACAACGCCTTTAGGCGCAGTCATCAATTATTTTAACTTATAAGCTTTTTACAGCTTCTAAGCCAACCTCCGCCAGCAACCGCAGTGAGTTCGTTAGCGGACGCTTCGCCCTCTTCGTTATTGTCGATAGCCGCCATGAAATCCTCGACCGTGAAGTTGAAACCCGCTTTAGCCGCGACGGGGATAACGACTGCCGCAATCGCCGCGTCTTTGTCGGACTTATCGCCCGTGTAAGCCGCCTGTGCGTCTTTGAGCTTCTGGGCGAGCTCCGAATCCTCGTTGACCTTCGCGAAGAAAGCCTTAACCTGTTCGACCGACATAAATATCAGCCTCCAAACTAATTTTTTAATCACAACGTCAATAAAAGTCTGAATTATGCTTATGTGTTAAATACTAATTAATTAGTATGAGCCTTGCAAAACATTTTAGTAGCTACAAGTTCAGTTCTACCACAAGTAGCAAAAACTAACGCGTCTTTTAATGCACTCCAGAAACCGCCGCCAGCAACCGCTGTGAGTTCGTCTTCGGACACTTCGCCTTCTTCGTTGTCAAAAACCGCCTTGAAGTCCTCGACCGTGAAGTTGAAACCCGCTTGAGCCGCAATGGGAATGAAGACTGCCGCAATAGCCGCGTCTTTGTCGGACTTATCGCCCGTGTACGCCTCTTGAGCGTCTTTGAGTTTCTGGGCGAGTGCCTCGTCCTCGTTGACCTTCGCGAAGAAAGCCTTAACCTGTTCCATTGACATATTATCAGCCTCCTAAATAATTTTTTCCTACTCTTATATAGACGTTCAAAATCCAAATCCATTAGAGCCTTTTAAAAAAATTTTTTTCATCAGAAATGGCGCGTTGGAAACCCCTAGCAAAACGCGCCGCTCACTTCCTTTCTTTCTTTACAACCATATTTCTTTGACGGCGGAAAATTTTTTTGCTAGACTGTGTAACGAAATTGGATTCACGACGTATAAAGGGCAGAAAACAATTTGGAGGTTGATAAAAATGGCAACACGCGAAGAAAATCTGAAAAAAATTAACGACGAACTTGAAAAACTCGATGACGAGCAACTTGAGCAGGTCGCGGGTGGTCTTGGGTGGAACATACTTCGTGGCAAAAATCAAATTATCGCCGAAAATTCAAATCAGCTTGATGTTAAGAAAGCTATTAAATGGGATTAAATAACCAACAAAAAGGCGGCTCACGGTCGCAATCGTTAAAAAAACCCCTTCGGCTATTGTCGGAGGGATTTTTCTTTGTCTGATTCAATTTTTATTCGGCAAGCAGCTCGCCAGGCGTTTAATCGCTTGGTAATGGATAAATCCGACGTTGCTCGCGCTTAAATTCAACATTTCGGCGATTTCGACGTTTGAAAGCTCTGACCAATACTTCAACTCGATGATTTGCCGTTGACGGTCGGATAATTTGTCCAACGCTCGCAATAATTCCTTCGTAAGCTCGGAAGCCAAAAGTTTTTCTTCGGGCTGGTCGCATTTCGGAGCTTTGTGCTCTAAAAATTCGTCCCAACTGTCCTCGCGATTGAATTTTTGACTGCGAAAATAATCTGCAAGCGAATTCGACGCGATTTTGAACAGCCACGTAGAAAACGCAAATTTTTTATCGTGTCTGTCCAAATTCAGCGCAACTTTAATAAAAATTTCGCTGACAACGTCGTCCGCCGATGAAAAATCTTTCAACCGCGCAAAAATCATGGCGTAAACTGGCGGAAAAAATGTTTCATACAGCTCGGTAAAAGCTTCGTCGTCATCTATTGCGATTTCTGCCAGCCGATTATAATAATTCTTATCCATAAAACACCTCAAGCAATCTGCCGTCTGACCAAATCGGCGAAAATCCCGTTCATTGCAACGAGTTCATCAAAAGTACCATTCTCAACGATTTTTCCTTTGTCCAAGACGATTATTCGGTCGCAATCCTCAATCGTGCTCAATCTGTGAGCTACAACTATGCGCGTGACGTTTCTTTTGTTCAAACTTTCAGTAACAATGGCTTGAGTGCGGTTATCGAGTGCGGAAGTTGCCTCATCGAAGATTAAAATTGCAGGTTTAGCCGCCAAAGCCCGCGCAATCAAAATTCTTTGCCGTTGACCGCCCGAAATGTTGCTTGAGCCTTCGGAAATGACGGTTTGCATACCCATAGGCATTTTTTTAATATCTTCGTCGAGACCGGCGGCTTTTGCGGCTTCCCAAGCGTCATCTTGCGTCAAAGAGGTCGTTCCGACGATATTTGTAAAAATATCGCCGCTCATAAGCTGTCCGTTCTGCAAAACTACGCCCATTTGACTGCGAACCGACGAAACGTTGAGTTCGGATAAGTCTTGACCGTCATAATAAACTGCTCCGCTCTTAGGTTTTTCAAAACCGAGCAATAAACGCAGCAAAGTAGACTTTCCGCAGCCAGATTTGCCGACAATGGCGACATTTTCGCCCGCCGCAATCCTAAAACTCATATCATCGACAACATTTAGCGAATCATCGGTATAGGAGAAAGTTAAATGGGAAATTTCAATCGCGCCGCTCAAAGCGTCGGCATCGGGTTTATCGTCGGCGACTTCGGGCATTTCCTCCAAAATCGGTTGCAAATTCTTTATGTGGGGTTGAACCGTGAAAAATTGTCCGACAAGACCGGTCAGAGTGCTCAAAGTCGTATTAACGCCGGTGAATGCCGCTTGAAACGCGATAAATTTTGAATAATCAATGCCAGGAATTAAAAGTTCGCCTTTAACTTCGCTTAAAACGTAAAATGCGACGTAGTAGAGCAATAAAGTCAGTGCCAGCGGCTGAATTGCCGCTAAAATCGTGTTGTAGTTGTTTTGCAGGCGTAATTGCAAATTCCACTTCCATTCCTCGCCGAAAACTTTACTCCAGAGGAAATAAGCTTGTTCTTCCGAGCCGCTTATCCTAAATTTCGGCAAGCCCGTAAAAATTTGCTGAACGAGACCCGAAGTTAAGTTTTTAGCGGCTACCATCTTGCCTTGATACAATCCGACCTTGCGATAAATGAAAACTGTCGCTGCGAAGTACACAAGCCACAATGCTAAAGCCGCCGCCGTGAGTTGCAAGCTGTAATAGCACATCAAAAGCAAACTCCAGAACGAAAATATCGCGTTGAATATCGCAGAGATCATTTCGCCGCTTACGACCTGTTTTATCGTTTCAAAACCCAAAATTCTTTGCGCGAGTTCGCCGGATTGAAATTTTCGGAAAAAACTTGTTGGCAAAGCTAAAATTCTGCCCCAAAGCGCGGATTCTGTCTGCATATCGATATGCGAAGTGATTCTAAGCACTGCGATTGAGCGCACGATTGAAATTGCCGCCATAGTAAACGCCGTGACGATTGAAACTTGCGTAACGATGACGAGACCGCGCCTGTCGAGTATCGGAACTATGTCGGCGAAGATACTTTCGGTGATAATCGGCGTGAGGAGCGGAATCAAGCCCGCGACAAAGCTTGCCGCTAAAACTTGGCGATAATCGACTTTCCAACTGCGTTTCAGCATGAATTTCATCAGGTCGAGGAACTTTAACGGGCGAAGTGGCAAGCCAGCATAACATTGAAAGGCACTCGGCTCAATTTGCGCGGCAATTTGTTCGTCAATTAAAACTCCGTCGGGATTTTTTGTGGTAATCAGCTTGTAAACGGCGGGATTTTGCGGAATAAAAGCGGCGAGCTCTTTTTTTTCGCCGAAGTAGCCGATAAAAACGCCGCTATCCTTCTGAAACCAATCGCCCTCCAGAGTTGCAAGGCGCATTTGCATATTTCCCTTTTGCACGAGCCGCCGAATCAAGCCCACTTGGTCGAGTTTTTTGACGACTTCGCCTGATACTTTCAAATTATTGGCGGGCATATCGAGAAATTTAGCGACACGCTTAACGAGGAAGGCTATTTCTTCCAATTTACCCTCGCCGCCAGAATCTTCGCCGTAAATTGATTCTTCGCCGCTTAAATTATCAATCGCGGCGTTGATAAGATTTTTTTTATGACGATTGCGCGTTTCAGTGCGCAGAGCGAGCCGTTTATCTTCGGCTTCAAAGCGCATTCCGAGCAACATTGCAAAAATCTGCTCGTTTTCGGTGAAGTCGTCGATTAAAGCCTCCAAATCGCCTTCCGAACCGCGCAAGACTTGCCCATTTACCCAGGGAATTAACACTTCGTCGCCTTTATCAGCCAAAAGCCTCAACCACGACAACTTTATCAAGTTTTGGAACCACGCCCGCATTAATTTTGATTGTTCAAGCGGCTCAAGTTCATTGAAAGATAAAATTTCCAGTTCTGAATCTTGCACAGCGTAAATTTGTATGTCGATTTGTTCAAATTCGTCGAGTGAAGGATAAGCCGCGCCGTTTATCGGCAATTCCATTAAAAAAATTTGTCGGAAGGATTCTTTCAAGTGCGTAATGGCGTAAACTTCAGCCTCGCCCGATTTTAAACGCACAAATTTATTTTCTTCGCGCAGACGGAAACGTTGCCCAGCTAAAAGTTTCATCAGCTCGCCTCCTCCGCAGTATTTTTATTGTTGCCTTCAATTAATCTGCGATACGCGCCGTCGTGAGCCATCATTTCGCGATGCGTGCCGCGTTCGACGACCTTACCTCTATCCAAAACGATAATTTCGTCGCAATCGCGGATAGTTGACAGCCTGTGCGCCACAATAAAGCACGAACAGCCGCGCCGCCGTATATTATCGAGTACAATTTTTTCTGTAACGGGGTCGAGCGCGGAAGTTGCCTCGTCCAAAACCAAAATTGACGGATTACTTGCCAAAGCGCGAGCAATTTCGAGCCGTTGACGCTGCCCGCCGCTGAAATTCAAGCCGCCTTCCGAAACTTGCGCCTCGTAGCCGCCGTCGAGTTTCAAAATATCTTCGTGAATGCAAGCGTCTTGCGCGGCGCGGATAACGTCCTCTTTCTTGACGGAAGTATCAAACAGCGTGATATTTTCGCGGACGGTGCCGGTAATTTGGAAAATATCTTGGTCGACGGACGAAAGCGAATTAACAATCACATCGCGGGGAATTTCGCGACGTTTCACACCGTCAAATAAAACCTCGCCGCTCCATTCCTCATAAAAGCCGGTTAAAATTTTTGAAAGCGTCGATTTGCCCGAACCGCTGAATCCGACAACAGCAACCCAATGTCCAGGCTCAACGTGCAGATTAAAATTCTCCAAAAGCGGCGGCTCAAGCGGACTGTAGCCAAAATTTATGTTGCGCAGTTCGATTTCGCCGGATAAGCGCGTGCCGTTGAAATTATTTACGCGACTTTCTTCAGGATAATTCAAACTGTCGACTTGATAGCGATAAACATCGTCGAGACGTTGCATTTGCATTTCCGTTGTCTGCAAAACCGTGCCGAATTGCACCAATTTATTGAACGGCTCTTGAAAACTCGTCATCAGATTTTGAAACGCCATAAAAATACCGGCAGTCATAATGCCTTCCATAATTGAAAAGCCACCGAGCGTAATTATCAGCGCGGAATTGATTCCGGTGAGCAAAGTTGGCAAAATACTAATCGTCAGCGACTTCATTTGAACTTCTTGCGTTCCGATTAAAGATTTTGAGTGATAACCTGCCCATTTTGCGAAAAAATCGCCCTCGTTGCCGTTCGCCTTGATTGTTTCAATCATTGTCAGTCCGTTTACCGCCGTGCCGAATTCTTTTCCGCGTGCTTGCTGAACTTGCATGTTCAAATCCGTAATTTGTCGGCGCAAAATAAAAAAAACAATCAGATTGACAATGCTGAACCCAACGCCGATAATCGTCAATTGCACGCTGTATTGAAGGAGCAACGCGAGATAGAAAAGTACAATAAAAAAATCTAAAATGGCGGTTGCGTCTTGGTCGGAGAGCACGTTAGCAACCTGTTCATTAAACTCAATACGCGAGGCGACTTCTCCGGCGAAGCGTTGCTGGAAAAAAGTCATCGGCAACCTTATCACGTGCCAAAAAAATCGTGATGAATCAGCGAGCGTTAATTTTTTTTGCCAACGTGTCAGCAAAATTGTTCGGAGGATATTCAAAATGCCAATCAAAGCGATTGTTCCGCCCATTGCTAGACACAAATTCAGCATCCAGTTAGGGTGTTTGCCGCTTAGCACGTCGTCGAGAAAAATTTGATTGAAAACAGGCGTGGCAAGTCCCGGAAAAATCATTGCCGCGCCTATCATCATGATGAAAATCATTGCGGATTTATCTTGGGCGAGTTTTTCCGAAATTGCCTTGACGATGCTGTAGCGGTGTCCTTCGCGCTTGAAATCTTTGCCAGGCTTGAATGTCATCGCAATTCCGGTGTAGGACGTGCGGAAATCTTCCCACGAAACTTTACGCCGCCCCATTGCAGGGTCATTCAAATAAGCAACGTCGTCGATAATTCCCTCAAGCACGACGAAATGATTAAATTCCCAGTGAATTATCATCGGAAATTCTTTCTGCTTGAGAGTTGCCGCCCGCCAGCGATAACCTTTTGACTCGCAACCGCGATTTTTAGCCGCTTTGATTATGTTAAAGGCATTTGAACCGTCACGGTTGACGCCGCACTCTTGACGCATTTTTTCAAGCGGCACCCAAAGCCCGAAACTTGCCAAAACCATTGCCAGAGACGCCGCGCCGCATTCGACTGCCTCCATTTGTAAAATTGTTGGAACTTTCGCCCGTTTTGATTCGGCAAAAAATTTTTTGATTCGATTTATCATGTCAACGACTCCTTAACCATTGGCTGAGCTTATAAAATACTTTTTCAATGGG
>CAJOHG010000093.1 GCA_905234395.1 uncultured Selenomonadaceae bacterium | reverse complement strand
CATAACGGCAAAGCGGAAGGTTCTCATCGCAAAGATAACGAATACTTTTATGCTCTCAACAAATTCGACTCTTTGGAAGATTTCCGACAAAAACTTGCTAAGTGGAATTCATTTTCAAACGAACTTCCTATGCTTTAGCTTTCAAATCTCCGCGGCAAGTTTTTTCTGCCCTGTTGTAACATATCTTTGACAATCCAACATTTCATCAATTTCCTCTCGGTGCGCGATATTGACAATTTATAAACGCTTTACTAGAATCAAAAAATAACAATGCTTCTTAACTCCGGGCTGTTCAAAGGAAGGGAGAATTCATCATGAGTTTTTTGGAATTGGCAAAGGCGCGTTATTCGTGCAGAAGATTGACCGACAAAGCCATTGAGCCGGAAAAAATTGAACGCATCCTTCAAGCGGCAATCGCGGCTCCCACGGCGAAAAATCTTCAGCGTTACACAATTTGGGCTGTCAAATCACCCGACGCGCTCGATAAACTCAAGCAGACGACGAATTACACTTTCGGCGCGGCATTTGCATTTGTCATTGGCGCGAAAAAAGACGGCGCGTTTGACAGACCTTTCGACAACAAAAATTTCGCGGAGATTGACGCGGCGATTGTCGCCACACATCTAATGCTTGCCGTTCAAGACGAAGGACTCGGCACAACGTGGGTCGGTTATTTTGACGCACCGAAGCTCCGTGAACTTTTCCCGCAAATGCAAGATTATGAACTGATCGCGGTCTTTCCAATCGGTTATCCTGCTGATGACGCCAAGCCTAACGTTCGCCACGAGGAACGTCGTCTGCCGGCTGAGGTCGTTGTTGAATTGTGAAGAGCAACATTGCGGGCAAAATCGGCGCAAACGTGACATTTGATCCGGCGGAAATTCTTTGCGACCGATTGACAACGGCGTTTTGTCACGACATTTGAACGTTGCGAGAATTTTTTCGACAGGTTGAGATTTTATGAGCAAGCAAAAAATTTTCGGCAAAATCGGTGAGGACGCGGCGTCAAAATTTTTAGAAGCACACGGTTACAAAATCATTGCGAGAAATTTTCGGATTCGTTCGGCGGAAATTGACATCACCGCACAACAAGGCGACGTGATAATTTTCGTGGAAGTCAAGGCGCGTTCAAACATTCGTCACGGTTTGCCGGTCGAAGCCGTCAACATTCGCAAGCAACGGAAAATCATTGAGGCGGCGAGTGTTTTTTTGCAGGACGAAAATTTTTCCGACTGCGCCTGTCGTTTTGACGTTGTGGAAGTTTTTCTGCGCGGCGAACTCGTCGAAGAAATCAATCATATTGAAAACGCTTTTGAAGTCACGCAGGAATTTTGATTGACGACGCAGGCACATTGGATGCCTCGTCACGTTGCCGCTTTTGAAGTCACGCAAGGATTTTAAGGAGATGTTGAAATGGACATTCAATCAGTCGGAGCAAACAATTTTTATCAGCCGCAACCTGCACCTGCGCCGAAAAAAGATTCGTCGGAAGAAGTAACCGTTGCATCGACGGACAAAGTTGACGCGGAAATTGGACGGCTCAAAGCCAAGCAGGCGCAGTTGCTGCAAAAAATTTCTTCAACGCAAAATCCCGACGCCGATTTGCAACGACAACTAGCGCAGATTGAAAATGAACTTCGTCAAAAGGACAATGATACTTATCGCCGCCAACACACGGAATTTTCCACGGGCATCGACATAAAAGCTTAACGTGAGTTTTTATATGACAGCTCTAAGACAGGAGGCAACTCATCGAGGAGATCAATCACATTGAAAACGCCTTTGAAGTCGTGCAGAAATTTTGAGGAGGATTGATTTAATGCAAGATAATTCCAAATTGTATACCCCCCCCCCAGTCAATCTTTGCCTGCAGTTTCAATTATTATTCCACTTTATAATGCAGGAAGATATGTCGGCGAATGTCTTGAAAGCATTTTGAATCAAACGTTCACGAATTTTGAGGTCGTCGTGGTGGACGATTGCTCAACCGATAACAGCGTCTCGATTGTCAAAAGTTATCTTGAAAAATTCGGCGGTCGATTAAAAATTTATAGCAACGAGAAAAATTTCGGAGTCGGTGCCACACGCAACAAAGCTTTGATGCTTTCACGCGGCGAGTATGTTTACTTCGTGGACGCAGACGACATGATTACAAATACCGCGCTTGAAGAATCATACCCTTTGGCGAAAGAATACGACGTCGATGTCATTCATTATCCGAGAGTTTATAAAATGAGTGATGACGCGTCTAAAAAGAAACTGACTGCTCTTTGGATCTATCGAAAGACTCAAACAAATGTTTTGGAAGAAAATTTAGCCGATCGTATCGACGATATTTTGAGAGGAAGATATGGATTAGCCGCTTGGCGAATATCTGTTAGAAGAGATTTTTTGATTGAAAACGAGCTGTTTTTCCCGGATACGAAGGTAGATGAAGATGTTATCAGAAATTTAGCCGTATTCATTCATGCCAAAAGGCTTTTGCGCATTCCCAATCCAATATATGTTTATCGGCACAGCAAAAGTTCTATCACAAGGTCAAAAAGGTCGCCGGCTGAAGATGTAAATTTTTGGCTCAAACCCATCATTGTCGGCTTAAAATTTTTGGACGGTCTCTTGAGTAAACATAAATTTATAAAAGAAAATCCCCGGTACCATTACGCGTTGTTGAAAAATGTTGTCGCCAAAGAGTTCGACAGTCTTTTTAAGGCAAGTGAGAAACTCGATTCGACTAATTTTTACGAGGCGATACAACAAGAATATGGAAAGCTTCTCGGCGAACACGATACTTTAATTGCCGCGCTTTGCACATATGTAAACGATTTACAAAAGCATTCTAAATATGACTCGGAGATAGTCAATAAATTCAATCGCTATTTCACTGCTCGAATGGATATTAAACTGGAGACGCAAGAACAGGACGTTTTTCAAATTCTGTCCGCGTTCGATGAAAGAACTGCTGTATGGAAACCCGATTGGCTCCAAAAGGATGGCATTGGCTATCAAATTCAGTCTTATGCCGGCAATTTGGAACTTGTCGCCAAAGCCGCCATTGATGGGAAATTAACCATATTGCTCAGAGGATTGGACGTTAAAAATGCAGACAAGTCTGCGCGGCTTCCCTATTGGATTGACTATACAAAGTTTTGCGTGAACGAAAAAGTTGTATTCGACACGCTTACGCCCGCTTGGCACGATAAACCTTACAAGTACAATCTGATAGCGAAAGCCGACGACGAAATTAAAATACAGATTGAGTGGCTCCCGCACAGGAGCGATACTTAAAGGAGTGTAAACTTTGTACGCCAGAACTTTTGGTGCGGCGACACAGGGCGTTGACGGCATGATAATTTCCGTTGAAGTCGACAGCGCAAACGGTATGCCTGCCTTTGACATTGTCGGCTTGCCGTCGACTGCTGTGCGCGAATCAAAAGAACGTGTCCGCACCGCGATAAAAAATTCGGGACTGCGCAGTCGTGCCGAGAAAGTCACAATCAATCTTGCGCCCGCCGGTGTCAAAAAAGAAAGTGCCGGGCTTGACCTGCCAATCGCCATAGGACTGCTCGCCGCACAAGGAAGGTTGCGTCCGTCAATCTGCGGCGAATTTTCTTTTGCGTCCCGTGACAGGCGTTTTGCCAATCGTGATGACTGCGCGGACAGAAGGTTTCAAAAAAATAATCGTCGCGCAAGACAACATCAACGAGGCATTGCTTGTGGACGGTCTTGAAATTTACGCACCAAAAAGTTTGATTGAGCTGGTCGACTTCCTGGACGGAGAAATTGCTTTGGAAACTGCCACGCCTCAACCTGTCGACGAGCCGGAAGGTTTTGTTGAATTGGTTGACGACTTCGCGGACGTGCAAGGACAATTCATGGCGAAACGTGCGCTTGAAATTGCGGCGGCGGGCGGTCACAACGTTTTGATGGTCGGCGTTCCCGGTTCAGGAAAAACCATGCTCGCCAAAAGAATGAGTTCAATCCTTCCCGAAATGACGCGCGAAGAAGCTTTGGAAGTCACCAAAATTTACAGCATCGCGGGCAAATTGTCGCAAGGGTCGGGTCTCGTGACGAAACGTCCGTTTCAAAATCCGAATCACGATGCGTCGACTGCGGCGATAATCGGCGGCGGAGCAACACCTACGCCCGGTCAAGTCACATTGGCGCACAACGGAGTTCTCTTCCTTGACGAGTTGCCCGAATTTAAAAAAAATACGCTTGAGGCGTTGCGCGAGCCGTTGGAGGAACGTCAAATAACAATCAGCAGAGTCAGCGGCACGTTGACTTTCCCGTCAAGCATGATTCTGATTTGCGCAATGAATCCTTGTCCGTGCGGTTGGTACGGCGACAACGATCACTATTGCCGCTGTTCGACGCTCGACATAAAAAAATACACGCGCCGATTGTCAGGACCGTTGCTTGACCGAATCGACATTCAAATTCGCGTGCCGCGCGTCAAATACGACGAACTTAGCTCCAAACGTAAAAACGAGCCGTCAAGCGTGATTCGCGAACGTGTCTCTGCGGCAAGGCAAATTCAGACGCGACGTTTGGAAAAATATCATCTGTTCTGCAACGCGCAAATGCCTCACGCACTGATTCAAAAGCTGTGCACTTTGGAACCTGATGCCGAGAAATTGCTCAAGGAAATTTTTGAGACGAAGAAACTTTCTGCGCGCTCCTACGACAGGATTATCAAAGTCGGACGGACAATTGCGGACTTGGCGGGCGGCACACCGTTGATTGAAGCTAAACACATTGCCGAGGCGATTAAATTGCGCAGTGACTTTGAACTTGACAACTAACAAACAAAAAAACTCTCCGTCAACTTGGCAGAGAGTTTTAATTTTGCCGAACAGAAATTATTTCTTTTGACGTTCGCAAACTTGGTTGCCGACGGTGCAACTGGTTTTGCACGCCGATTGACACGACGCTTGACACTCGCCGCAACCGCCTTGCTTAATCGTGGCTTGAAGATTCGGCTTGTTAATTGTCTTGATGTGTTTCATGTTATCAGCTCCCAAAAAATTTTATCGCGTGCGGTCGACTACGAAGTCAGCGATTTGCTCAAGGGCGAGGCTTACCGAAGTTTTCAGCGTCAACGGTAAATTTATTCGCGCCGATTCGATATGAGCTTCCGCTCGTGTCCTGCAGTAGTCAACCGCATCCGTGGCATGAATAATTTTTATTGCGGTGTCAATGTCGGCAGTCGTGACTTTGCCGCGCGTGACAAGTTCTTTCAGCTCGGAGGCGTCATCACTCGTGGCAAGTGCACGAATCACCGGCAAAGTTATCACGCCGCTTTTCAAGTCGCCGCCATGAGGTTTGCCCGTGATTTTCTCGTCGCCGAAGAAATCCAAAAGGTCGTCAATGATTTGAAACGCGAGTCCCAATCCCGAACCGTAAGCCGTCAAATTTTCAACGTCGCGTTCGTTCATAGCAGAAACAATCGCGCCGAGTCGACAGCAACTTGACAAAAAAATCGCCGTCTTGAGATTGATGCGCGTGTAATATTCGCTCATTGTCGGCACGACGAACAACGATCTGTCCTGCATAATTTCTCCGACGCAAAGATTTTTGACGAGCTTTGACAAAACCGTCGAGACTTCCGCGCCGTAATCATTCTCCGCGACGAGTTGAAAAGCTTTAGCAAAAAGGTAGTCGCCGACGAGAACAGCAATTTGCGCACCGTATTTTGAATTCGCCGTTTCGACACCGCGACGTTTCTTTGACGTGTCGATTATGTCGTCGTGAACGAGGCTTGCCGTGTGAATCAGCTCAAGTGCGGTTGCAAGCGGCATTGTCCGTTCGTGCGGTAAAATTTCTTTTGCGTTGGCGCACAACAGGAAAAGCATTGGACGCAACCTTTTGCCGCCGCGAATCAACGGTGCGCACGCCTCATAAATGAACGAATCTTCCGCGATTGCTCCTCTGATTTGTTCTTCGAGTGTCTGTAAATTTTTTGCTGCTGCGTCGTTCAATGCCGCCACGAAGTTCAACAATCTCACCTGCTTTTTAACTGTTAGCCGCGATTCCCGAAAGCTGAACGTTATGATAGCACAGCGCACAATCAAAATCAATTCCAAAATAATCAACGGTATACATTGCGCCTGCCAAAAATTTTTGCGAAGATTTTGTTCGGAAGTTTCTAATTCGTTGGGAGGTAAGGCTATGGCTGACAAAAAATTTTCCGTGGTAGTGGCGGGCGGCGGCTCCACATTCACGCCGGGCATCGTGCTGATGTTGCTGTCCAATCAAAAACGTTTTCCGCTGCGCAAGATTAAACTCTACGACAACGATTCGGCGCGGCAACAGGTTATCGCGGACGCAATGGCGATTATCCTCAAGGAACGTGCTCCCGAAATTGAATTCGCGGCGACGACAGATCCTGCCGAGGCGTTCACGGACGTTGATGTTGTTATGGCGCACATTCGCGTCGGCAAATACGCAATGCGTGAACAGGACGAGAAAATTCCGCTCAAATACGGCGTCGTCGGACAAGAAACTTGCGGTCCAGGCGGCATTGCTTACGGTATGCGTTCAATCGGCGGTATCGTTGAAATCGTCGGGTTCATGGAAAAATATTCGCCGAATGCCTGGATGCTCAACTACTCGAACCCTGCCGCTATCGTCGCTGAGGCAACTCGCAGACTTTGCCCCGAATCCAAAATTATCAATATCTGCGACATGCCAGTTGACATCGAAGAGAAAATGGCGCAAATTGCCGGCTTCAAGTCTCTGCACGATTTGGAGTTCAAATATTTCGGGCTGAATCATTTCGGCTGGTGGACGAGCGTCAAAGATAAGCAGGGCAACGAATTGCTCCCGAAGATTCAAGAATACGTTTACAAGCACGGCTACAATTTGAAATATCTGCGCGGCGATGAAGGCGTTCAGCACATTGAGCCGAGTTGGATTGTTACGTTCGAGATGGACAAAGAGTTTGCGCCGATTGATCCGAAAACTCTGCCGAACACTTATCTGAAGTATTACCTTTGTCAAGACGAGATTGTTAAACATTCCGACCCGAATCACACGCGCACGAACGAAATTACGGAAGGACGCGAGAAAAAAGTTTTCGACGAATGCCGCAGGATTAAAGCCGTTGACACCGCCAAAGACACAAACATTTCCATTGACGCGCACGCCTCGTTTATCGTCGACCTCGCAACGGCTATTGCGTTCAACACAAAGGCGAACATGCTGCTAATCGTCGAGAACAAGGGCGCAATCAGCAACTTTGACCCGACCGCGATGGTTGAAATTCCGTGCATTGTCGGCAACAACGGTCCGGAACCGCTTGTCGTCGGCGAAATTCCGCAATTCCAGAAAGGCTTAATGGAGCAACAAGTTTCCGTTGAAAAATTGACCGTCGACGCGTGGATAAATCATTCGTATTTGAGCTTGTGGCAGGCGTTGACCCTTTCAAAGACCGTTCCGAGTGCCAAAGTTGCCAAACTGATTCTTGATGACCTTATCGCCGCGAACAAAGATTATTGGCCCGAACTCAAGTAAAAGCAGTTAGAAGTTAGGAGTTAGGAATTAATTCGGGAAAAAATTCCAAATTCCAAACTCCAAACTAAAAAAATTTCCGCCGACTTTCACAGTTGACGGGAATTTTTTTGTGTGTGCTTAGTTTAAGTTTATTTATCGGGAGTGTTCAATAAAGCCTCGAAACGTTCGCGAACTTGCGGAACCGATAAGCCGACGATAACTTGAATCGCCTTGCCGTTGTGAACAAGACCGTGAGCACCGTGCGCGTTGAAGGTTGCCACGTCTTTGACAAGGCTGTCGTCTTTGACGGTGACGAGGAGACGAGTTGCGCAGTTTGTAACGTCGACGATATTATCCTTGCCGCCGAGATCTTCCAAGAATGCCATCGCCTTATGCCTGTTCTTGAGAGTTTCCGAAATTTTAGCTCTTACTTCGGGCGGACACGGTACACCTTTGTTATGCGGTGTCTTGCCTTTTCTTGCTGCCGACATTTTTGCTCCGGATTCGAGAGAGGCTTTTCTTCCTTTCAACTTTGACGGTTTACCTTTCTTTGCCGCCGACATTCTTGCTCTTGCCAGAGGCGAGGCAGTTTTTCCTTTATTTGCCGGTGATATACCCATATGTGCCGCTGAAAGTTTTGCTTTTGTCTCCTCGGAGCGAGGCTTACCTTTCTTTACCGCAGAAATTTTAGCGCAAAACTTCGGCGGACGTTTTTTGCCTTTGTGCGCCAAAGACATTTTATAACGAGTTTCTTTGGAAAATTTTCTGCCCTTCATGCTAGAGGACTTTCGCCGCCGTCGGTTAAGTTATAGCCGTTGGAATATTTGCAATTCAGTTGCGCGATCCACTTCATTTCCGGCTGATTCAGCTGCTCTTTGTTTTCGCAAACATCAAGTACCACGATGAAAAAGCCATCTGCCGCATATTTGCGAATAGCATTGCCGATACAAGTTTTGGCAATTTTGTGATTGTAAATGCGCCGACGAATCTCTTGAATCGTTTGACCTATGTAAGTTCTGTGATTGTAACGATTTTCAAGACCATAAATAATGCCATAAACGTGCTTCAGCGAAAGTCCCGTAAGGTTATGAATTTCCATATACCTGCTCCTTTCATTGACAACAAAGCGCAGGTAATATAAAATTTGCAACGCAGAAAAACCTGTATTATTGTTGCGTTCTTTGAATCAGCAGCAATTTTACATGGGTTTTTTTATTTGTCAATATTCCACCTCATAGAAAGGTTGCGATTATAACTGCTCCGACGATACCTGTATCCGGCGTCTTGATATTTGCGATCATTGCCAGACCGGTGCCGGGATCCGCGTTTTTGCTGAAGTCAACGCCGAAATCAGCTCCCGCAAGAGTTAAAATACCTTGAATAAAATAGTTGAAGACCATGAAGATAACGAAACTTTCCATGGCGGCACGAGCGTTTTCTTTCTTCGCCAAACCAATTGGCAACGCTATTATGACGTCCTTGCTGACAGCCATAATTTCTAGAGCGTGTTCACACTATGGAAAATAGAAAATAAAGCTGATAAAATGAAGTCATGAAAATCACACAAGAACAATATGAAAAGATAGAAAAATATCT
>CAJOHG010000092.1 GCA_905234395.1 uncultured Selenomonadaceae bacterium | reverse complement strand
GTCCCGTGGGTTGCTCAAATGATTTTGAGCTATCTTGACCTGCGCGGCTCCGTCAAGGGAGATGATCCGCTGTTCGCGTCGACTGCACGAAACAATTCACGATACGGCAATCGTTATTCCGAGCAATCCGTTGGCAAAATGATTAAGGCGACGATGAAGAGCGTCGGCATTGACGACAAGCAAATATCGGCACACAGTACGAGACATTACGCGGCGACGACTGCGATTAAGCAGGGCGTTGACCTTCGCGAAGTTAGTGACATGCTCCGCCACTCAAGCCTTGATGTCACGATGACCTACTTGCACGATATTTCCCTTGAATCACGTCGTGCAGAATCCGCTGTAGCGGCAACGTTGTCGGCGGCGGCAGGTTTTTCCTTTTGAGCGTCGTCGAAAGTGAAACTGTTCCGGCAAGTCCGCGCAGAGCACGACGACAGCTGAAATAAAAAAAATCCCCGCGCAGGATTTTTCCTTTTCGCGGGGAGGTACTTTCAGGCGTAGCAAACGGGGCGGCGGCGTTTGACGGTGCTGTGTGTCGCTACCTGCCATAAAAAAAAATAACTGATACTAAATTTCGATACAGCAAAAGCCCTTGACGGAGTGCGTCGTCGTGCGCTATATCGCTCATAAACTTAGCGTAAAATATTAAGTGCTGAAAACCTTGTTCGACTGCAAAGTTACATTCACCGCCGCATTGAATCATCAATAAAAAATTTCTTTGCGTCATGTTGTATTTTTTTATATTGCTTGAAAAAACTTGTTTGTGATAAAATCTGTTCAAGTCGAGTTTTAGACAAATCTAAAGCCGCCGACGTTTCACAGACGCCGACGGCTATAAGCCCGTATTTGTAAGCATTGAGACCCACCGTCCCAAAAGTTTTTGAATTGTGCTGTAACCTCCTTAAAGTTCAATGCACAGTTCTTTTTGAGCTAAGCATTAATATTTTATTCTTCAAAGTAATAATCTGCAAGTTTTGTTAAAAATGTTTTTTGAAAATCGAGGAGGAAAATTCAAATGTTCAGATTCAAGCGAGAAAAAATCATGCCGTTGTTCCTTGAAAGGCAAATGACGGTCAAAGCCTTTGCCCGTGAAACAGGTGTATCGTTTTGCACGGCGGAGCGTGCTGTTCAAGGGCAGAAAATTTCCTCACGTGTCGTCGACAAAATCTGCAAGGGATTGAATATCGACGCCTTAGATTTTCTCGTCCCGCCCGCGCAGGTCACGACGACTGCGAAGAATTGATTTTAGGAGGTTTGATTATGGGTGCAGGAATTTGTTCAAACAGTTTTGTCGGCAATCGTCGTGCGCGAAGAATTGTTTCGTCGTTTTTACGGCGGAGCAAGAGAACTGCCGATTGACCTTCGACGACGACTTGATCACACGCCTCGAAAAAGAAAAAAGCCCGCAATCTGCGCGGAAAAAAAAATAAGTCCAAGGAGATTTTAACATGAAGAAAATTTCTAATCAAACCATTTCGCAAGACGAACGCGTTGCCGAGGCGGAGAAATTTCTCAACCTGCTTTTCGGGCACGTCACCGCGCCGCATTTTTCATACCTTATCACGTTCAACAAATACGGCGCGGAAACTTTCGACTTTGTCATTGCCGACGAAACACAGCGGAGAGCTATGGCACGAAAAGCTATCGAGCTTGCCGACAATGGCAAGCAGGTTTGGCACGCCGTCAATCCTGTTTGCGTCAAGCCGCATTACGAATTCGACGAGGAAAAGCAAAAAAAAGTTTTCAAGCGCGGAGGCGAGGACGTTGTATCATATCAAACCGCGATTGTTGTTGATGTGGACATTAGATCGGGCGCGCACAAAAGCGGCAATCTTGCGGTTGACTTCGACGAGGCAAAATCTTTCCTGCCTTTCACGCCGAGCTTGATTCTGAATTCAGGTTATGGACTTCAAGCATATTACATTTTCGACGAGCCGATAAAAATCACTGCCGACAATCGCGAAGAAATTAAGCACCGAAACAAGCTTTTTCTTGATGTTATTCGGGCGCGAGCAAACGGCAAGGACGTTGACGGCGTAGGAGACCTGCCGCGCATTTTCCGCACGCCCGGCACCTTCAATTACAAATTAGGCAGAGACAACGCTCCGCTGTGTCACGTCGTCGAAGTCAACGATATTCGTTTCACGCCTGCCGACATTGACGAAAAACTTGCCGCGCTTAAACCGACTGATGAAAATCTTTTCGACGCGAAAAAATCTGCGCGGGAAACAGGCGATAATTCTGTCGTCGTCGACACCGTCGGCTATGACGAATACCGCGCTCAAATCATGATTGATTGTATCGAACCTGTAAAGCTTACCTATACAGATTGGCTTGCCGTTATCAGTTCCTGCAAGAATTTGGGCATAAGCTATTCAGTCGTCGACGCGTGGAATAGTCGTGACCCGGAGCGTTATCACGAGGCGGAAAATCTGACGCACTGGAATTCCGATCTCAAACCGGAATTTGGCATTGAAACATTGCACGGGATAGCAAAGCGATTCGACTATTCGGAAAAGGACACCCGCCGCCAATGGTATGACCTGCACCCAAAGCACGACGATACACAAGCACACCCCGCGCAGGACGTGAAAAAAATTCCTGCAGAATTGCGCTTGACCGACGAGCAACGAAAACGGCTGTTCAGCGGCGATTTGAGTGACCTTGATAATGCACGACGCCTTGAATATTTATTCGGGAATAAAATTCGTTGGCTGACCGACCGTAATAAATGGTTGACTTTTCGGAAGGGCTTATGGACTGTAAGCAATGAAACGAATTCAGCTGTTGCGCCTCTCTTTAATGAGTTCGCCGATATTCTTGTTGCCAATGCCGCCGACAAAAACGAATTCAAATTCGCACGTCGCTTGAAGTCGTCAAAAGTTATCGCAGGTGCAATACCACGCTTGCGCGGAGAATATTCAATCAGAATTACGTCCGACGATTTGGACAATCACCCCGAGCTTTTGAATTGCTTAAATGGCGTCGTCGACTTGCAGACAGGCAAACTTTTCAACGCCGCGCCCGAATTACTTTTGAGCCAACAAGTTGCCGCCGATTATCAACCGAATTATCGCAATGAAGTCGTCGACAAATTTTTTGAAACAGTCTTGCCGGACGAGGAGACGAGAGCCGCGCTGATCCGTTGGTTAGGATATTGTATCAGCGGCGACGTTAGCGAAGAAAAAGCACTTTTCATAATCGGCAGTGGCGGCAACGGCAAGGGCACGATGACGAGATTTTTAATCACATTGCTCAATACCTATGCCGCGTCAATTCCCGTTACAGCTGTTTGCGAAGCAGGGCGATTCAAAGATGCGGGAGCCGCCACGCCCGAATTGAACGCACTGGAGAAATGCCGCTTTGCAGTCGTCGAAGAATTACCGCAAGGCGTTCGCCTTGACGTTGCAAAATTCAAACTGTTGACGGGCGGCGACAAAATCCCTATCCGCCGACTTCATGAAGAATTCCGAAACATTCTGCCGACGCACAAATTATGGCTGAGCGGCAATCACCTGCCGACTTTGAATGACACGCGCGATCCGGGACTTTTGCGCCGGCTGATGAATATGAAATTTGAAGCCGACTTTACCAAAAATCCCGACCGTAAGTTGAAACAGAAATTAGCGACGCCCGAATCATTACGCGCGCTTTTGAGCTTGTTGGTTGACGCCTCTCAAGCGTGGTATCGTGACGGCTTGTTAGAATCAGCGGCAATGAAACAGGCGCGGGCTGATTATCTCGCCGACAATGATTTTATCGGCGAATTTATTAGCCAATATTGCAAGCTTGAAAATAATCTTTCCATTCCGCGTGAAGATTTTCTTAATCGCCTTAAGAGTAAATACTCGTCCGAGTGCGCAAAATTTAACAACGACCGAGCTTTAGCAAAAGCTGTTGAGAAAATCGAAGGTATCAGCTACAAACGATCAAAAAACGGTTTTCGGTTTTACGGCGTTGGTTGGCACCAAGAGACTACTGACAATGAAGACCTGCGCGGACACGACACGACAAACTTTGCTGAAGTTGTCGATGAGATGTTTAGCGATTGATTCAAAGTTTGACAAATTGATTTTTAGCCGTGAAGTCGGCTTTTTTTTTTTTTTGCAACAAAAGTCAGGGTGTGCCGGGTGTAGTTTTTGGGCTCCGGGTGTAGGTCGGGTGTAGTTTTTTTTGACAAAACTACACCCAAATTCATTTTGAATTTTAAGCATAGAATGTTGTAATGACGCGGTTTCCCCCCCCTAACGATACAGAATTTTCTGTAAAGGTGTAGTTAGTGTAGTTTCTAAACAAGGTTGAAGCAATATTGTTATCAATTATACTGTTTCATTCTTATTTGATAACGAATTCTCAAATGAGAATGAAGAAGCTGTAAATGATAATAGGGTATCGCTAACATGTACGAAAAACTACACCAACTACACCCTTCGCGTAATGACGCGAAAAAACGGCTCTAAAAACTACACCCAAACTACACCCAAACTACACCCGGAGCCCAAAAACTACACCCAAACCGAATCGACTTTTTGACTAATTCAAAACCCTTGAAAAAAATTTTTGACTTCGCAGGCAGATTTTTCAGAATTGAACTTTACGGCGGATTATCGTATAAATTTTAAAAAGTCAAAAAGATAAAGCTGAAATCGGCGGAAATGAAATTGAATCACGTCCGGGAATTGACCCGAAGATTGTTTCGACAGAGCAAGACTTGAAAATCTGCGCGGGGATGGAGGCAGGTTAGGGCGTCAAAAGACTGCGCAGGAAGTCTTCAGTTGCGGCAAAATTTTTTGACTAGTAAACTTGTAATAATCGGATTGTGAAGGCAATCTTTGACGGCATGAATCAAATCGTGTTCGCTGATGATTCGCAGATAGTAAGGTGTATCGTTGAAAAGCACAAAGACGCGGACAACCCCCGCGCAGAAATTTTCCTTTTCAAGGCGCGAAAGGCGGCGGCAATTATGACACAGGAATTGACGGCAAGGAACGCGGCGGGATTGAGCGTTGAATTTTTCGGCGACAAGGTTATCGACGAATTCATCAACAGTCGGTCGGCGAACGCGAATACGCAGAGCAAATATCGCCGCATTGTCCGGCAGATACTGAAACACTTCGCAGGGCAGAATGTTTCAATGCCGACAGAGGACGACGCGAACAAATATATCGCCCTGTTGCGGGCGGAGAAAAAATCTGATTATACGATTCGGCTTTATTCAACCGTCATGAAGTCTTTCTTCAAGTTTTTGGGCAGGAAAGGTTACTACGCCGACATAACCGCCGAGGTGAAAGTGTCGCTCAAAAAATCGAAGACGCACAATCGCAAGGCTTTGACACAAAGTCAAGCGGAGAGGCTCATAGGCGCGATTGTCGGCACTGATATTGTTTCGTGCAGGAACAGGGCGATAATTGCGCTTGCGTTAACGACAGGCGTGCGCACTGTCGAAATTGCACGAGCCAACCGCGAAGATTTTTCCGAGGCTGACGGTTTTTGGGCGTTGAAAGTTCAGGGCAAAGGCAGATTGACGAAAGACGAAACAGTGAAAGTTGTCCCGTGGGTTGCTCAAATGATTTTGAGCTATCTTGACCTGCGCGGCTCCGTCAAGGGAGATGATCCGCTGTTCGCGTCGACTGCACGAAACAATTCA
>CAJOHG010000091.1 GCA_905234395.1 uncultured Selenomonadaceae bacterium | reverse complement strand
AGACGCATTTTCACTCGTTACGACAAGTTAGACGTTCTTTTTGCCGGTTTTATCCTTTTTGTTTTGATTGTTGATTCTTTAGTGTGAACACTCTCTAGTCAATGTGCGCCGGGTACCACTTCTCTTTAACGTGTAACTATCTCCGACAATGCACAAAAAAATCTGCTCCACGCGGGCAGATTATTTTTTTACGCTCAACAATATTGGTGGTCGATGTGAATTATCGCGCGGTCGTCGGCGTGCAGTTCAATCAATCGTCGTTGAAATTCCTTGCGCAAATCGCGGTCGGGCATCGTAAAATTCCATGGAACTGCCACATCGAAAATCAATTTCCTGCCCGATTTATACGGCACGACGCGAAAATCATGCAACGACAATCGCGAATCAATATCCGCCAAAATTTTTTCGGCAAGTTCACGGTGCTCATCAAAAGCCGCATCATTTTGAACAACCGGGTCAACGTGCAATGTCACCGAAATTTGAAACGTCGATTGAAGTTTGCGCTCCAACCTGTCAATAATTTCGTGCGCCTCCAAAAGTTTCAACGTCGCGGGCATTTCAACATGCATTGACACAAAAATTCTTCGTGCGCCGTAGCTGTGAACAATCAAATCGTGGACGCCGAGAACTTCAGGCGAATCAGTGACAATTTTTTTTATGCCGGCAATCAATTCGGGATCAGCTCTGCCGCCGAGAATCGGTGTCAAAATTTCTTTCAACGACGCAAAGCCGCCGCGCAGTATGAACGCCGAAACAAAAACTCCCGCGCCGCCGTCAATGTTGATGTTGAATTTAATCCACAGGACGATTGAGACGATGATTGCGCCCGTTGCCAAGCAGTCAGTAAAACTGTCGATTGCCGCCGCGTGAATCGCCGCCGAATTTATTTTCCGCGCCGCGTGACGATAAAACATACCCAAAAAAAGTTTCGCCGCAATCGAAACGATCATCACGAACAGCGTAAATAAGCCGGCGTCCATTTCTTCGGGCGTGATAATTTTTTCGACGGACGTAAAGAGAAGTTTTCCGCCGACTAAAATCATTGCCGCCGCTATGAAAAGTCCCGCCAGATATTCTGCGCGACCGTGCCCGAAAGGATGTTCTTCGTCGGCAGGTTTGGCAGCCATGTGAAAGCCCGCCAGCATTATCGCGGAAGTTGCAGCGTCGGACAGATTGTTGAAGGCGTCGGCGAGAATCGAAATTGAACCGCTTATCAGCGCGACGGCGAACTTTACGGCACTGATGAAAATGTTGACGCAAATGCCCGCTATGCTCACGAATTGCCCGTAGCCTTCGCGCGTCGACAAGTTAAAAAATTTTCTCAAGACAACGACTCCACATTGAATTCAAGCGCGGCAATGACACTAAAAATTTTTGTGACTTAATCGCGCTCGTTGGATGCACCGTCACGTTGCCTCCGCTACATGTTGCTGACCAAATACCATTCGCGGTGCGTGTAATTGCATTGATCGCGCGCCATAAATGCAAAGCCGTTGACGTAGTGAATATTTTCGCGGAAGCCCTTCCCGTTCAGAAAAGATTTGAACGCGTTGAAATTCTGCGGGAACAGCAAAACAATCTTTTGCCCGGCATACTCGCGCATTTTGTCGACAAGCTCATTAACAGAATTTTTGTCGCGGTATTCGATAATTTCTTCGTCGTCTTGAACGTTGAAGATTTTTTTCATGGCAGACAAATTTTTTGGGATTACAAAGAAAGCACGTTGATGTTGTGCAGTAAATTTCATGAGCCGTTGTATAAGTTTCGCGAAATCGTCATTGAATTTGCGGAAGCCTTCGCCAATGCCAAAGAGCGCGTCGGCGTCAAGCCACGGAGTCTGCGAAAAATATTTCATGAACAGCTGATTGTAAGGGTCATTAGGTTTCAATTCGACGCAACGCCCGGCGTAGTGATAAATTTTCTTCGCGACGGGAAATTTTTTACGCTTATCCGCCAGCACGAACGAATCAAACTTTTGCTCAAGCTTGAGATAGTTAGTGGCAAAGAACGCGTTCAAAATATCTTGGTCGACGGATTCGCATTTGGGATTGTCCGCCAGAAATTGCACGCCGTCATGAAAAAAATTGTCGCTGATTTTGTCGAGGTTAAAGACAATCACTCCCGAACAAAAATAATCTTCCTTTTTGACAATCTCCGTGTCGATAAGAAATTTTTTGGGAATCATTTCGTTGAAAGTCGCATCGACTTCGGGCACGGCGGCTAGCGGAAAATTTTTCAAATCCTGTCGCCAAAGTTCGTCGATGTCAAGATTAACAATGATGTCCGCGTCCAAATAAATTGCCTTGCCGATGCCGTGAGTCGTGAGAATTTTTTTTATCAGCAGACGATAAAACGCGCCGATACTGAATCGCGACTTGATTTTATCGGCAAGCTTTTCGCGCAGGAAATTCACTTCGTCCGCGCAGATTTTCTCTACGTCGTGAAATTTGACGCGCTGATTGTAACGACCGACGAGATAAGAAAATTTGTCGCGATTGTCTTCCGTCAACGTGTCGTCGTGGAGAATGTGAATCGTTACGGGCGCGAGCGTGTTTTCAAAAATCGACGCCATTGTCGTGCCGACAAACTTTGAATAGCGTCCGTTGCCGTCATGCAGTCCGAAGCAAACGTGAATCATTTTTAAAATCCTTTCAGCGTTTCGAGCGATAGAAAATCCAAATTGCCAAAATCCACAGCGGCATAACGATAACTGCCGGGCGCATCTCGTCCATTGTCGCCATTATCACCAAAATCATTGCCAGGAACGCCAAGCACAGATATTCCGCGAACGGATAGAACAGCGATTTAAATTTCGGAATGACGCCGACCGCCGCGCAGTGCTTACGGAATTTTAAATGCGTGAGGACGATCATTGCCCAGCTTATGACCACCGCGCCCGTCACGATTGACATCATGTATATAAAAGCCTCGTCCGGCAAAAGATAGTTCAGCACCGCCGCGAGCAACGTTATCGCCGACGAAATTAAAATGCCGTTGACGGGAACGCCGCGCCGTGAAAGTTTCTCAAAAAATTTCGGAGCATTGCCGCTCTTCGCCAAACCAAACAGCATTCGCGAATTCGAGTAAATCGCGCTGTTGAAGACGCTGACCGCCGCAGTCAACACGACGAAATTTAAAATGTTCGCCGCCGCAGAAAAGCCCGCGTTGCTGAAAATTTGCACGAAAGGACTTGCGTCTTTGCCGACTTCATTCCAGGGCCACAACGTCATCAGCACGACCATTGTCCCGACGTAAAAAATCAGTATGCGGTAGATAACTTGATTTATCGCGCGCGGAATTGTCTTGTCGGGATTTTCAGCCTCGCCCGCCGCAATGCCGATTAGTTCAATGCCGCCGAAACTGAACAGCACGGGAGCCATTGACATCAACATTCCTTCGAGCCCGTTCGGAAAAAATCCGCCGTGATCCCACAGATAAGAAAAATTTTCGGGAAAAGGTTCCGGGTCTGTGAAAATGTAATATGATCCGAGCAGAATCATTCCGATTATCGCGGAAATTTTTATGAACGCCATCCAAAATTCAATTTCGCCGTATGCGCCGACCGTGACGAGATTTACAATCGTGATGACAATCAGACATGCAAGCACGCCAATCCATTTGGGCAAATCGGGAAACCAATAGCCGAGATAAATCGACACGGCAGAAAGTTCCGCCATGCTCACGAGAATATACAGCAGCCAATAATTCCAGCCCGCAAGAAAGCCGGGGAAGTCTCCCCAATATTTTGCGGCGTAGTAGCTGAAAGAACCGCTCACAGGCTCTTCAACGCTCATTTCGCCGAGCATGCGCACAATCAAAAAAATAACCATCCCGCCGATTAAATAGCTCAACGAGACAGCCGGACCTGCAAGCGCGATTGTCGCAGTCGAGCCGTAGAATAAGCCCGTGCCGACAGCCGTGCCCAGTGCGATCATTTGCAAATGACGGTTTTTCAAGCCGCGTTGCATTTTGTTTTCAGACATAAATATTTCAAATCCTCAAGGAAAAAATTTTACGGTTGCTCTGCACTGCCTTTATCGGGCATTATATCCGCCGTCGATAGTTAAGACAGTTCCGGTAATGAATTCGTTTTCGGCGGACGCAAGGAAAAATATTCCGTTGGCTATGTCTTCAACTCGTCCGAGCCTGTTCATTGGATGAATCGCTTCAATGCCCGAAACGTCGTAAGTTCCCGCGTCGATGGCATTTTGAAGAATATCCGTTTTGATTGCGCCCGGTGCCACAGCGTTTATGCGTATGCCTTGCCGTGCATAATCAATGGCAGCTCCTTTGGTCAGCCCTACGACAGCATGTTTCGTAGCACAATATTGCGCAGTTGCATACAAGCCGTTGAGTCCCGCGATGGATGCCAAGTTCACAATCGAGCCGCCGTTTGTTTTGAGCATTTCTTTTATCGCGTACTTCATTCCGTAATAAACGCCCATGACATTGGTATCGAACATTTGTTTCAAATCATCAGAATCTGTCTCCGCCAAAACAGCATTGCCCAATGAAATGCCGGAGTTATTGACCATGACGTCCAATTTCCCGTACTTGGCAACCGTTTCTTTTATTACAGCCTGAACTTGCTCTTCGTTTCTGACATCGAGTACTTTGAAATCTACTTCCAAACCTTTAGCCTTAAATTCATTCTTTAGAGCAGTTTCTTTTTTTGAATCACGACTGGTAACAACAACGTTATAGCCGTTTTCAGCAAACTTTATGGCAGTCGCTTTGCCGATGCCGGTTGTGCCGCCGGTGATAATTACTGTTTTCATTTTTTCACCAAACCTCGTTGGGATATTGAAGTCCCCAATTTTTTCGGAGCGCGGTCATAATGTTCATCACGTCGCGAGAAAAGTCGAGTTTCATCTCGGAGGCGTCGCCGCTTTGAATCGCCTGTTCCATATCGTTCATTTCGTAGAGGAGAGCGTCTGAACGTTCGCCGACAAAAATTTCTTCAAACGTGCCGGTTTCCGCGTCAAAGAAAGTCGCTCTGTCCGCGCGAGGATATTCCAAAATTTCAATGTAGCCGCGTTCACAGCTGATGACGGCGCGTTTAGGTTGTTTGGAATGCATTGACAGCGCAACGGTCGCCATTTGCCCGCAAGAATTTTGCAGGAGAATTGTCGCCATTTCATCGGAGCCGGTCGGTGAAGGTTTCCATTGGCTCAAAATATCGGAAGGTGTCTCGTCCATGAATGACCGCACGATTGACAACGCATAAACGCCAATATCGAGCAGCGCGCCGCCCGCGAGATTCATGTTGAAAAATCTGTTGCGCATGTTGTATTCTTTGAAGCTGCCGAAATTCAGCGTGATGATTTGCACTTTGCCGAATTCGCCGTCGGAAATTTTTTGTCGCAAAGTCTTGTAAAGCGGCATGTGCCAAATCGTCATTGCCTCGGCGAGCACAAGATTTTTCTGCGCGGCAAGAGAAATCATTTCGTCGAGTTCGCGGCTGTTGAGCGTGATTGACTTTTCAACGAGCAAATGCTTGCCCGATTCGAGAGCGCGTTTCATGAACGGATAATGCGTGTTGTGCGGCGTGGCAATGTAAATCACGTCGAGCAAGTCGTCGTCAAACATATCGTCAATGGCGTCGTAAACTTTCGGGACGGAATATTTTTCGGCGAAGGCAACGGCTTTATCGTGCGTGCGATTTGCGACGGCGTATAAATTTCTGCCCTGCTT
>CAJOHG010000090.1 GCA_905234395.1 uncultured Selenomonadaceae bacterium | reverse complement strand
ATATTTTTCTATCTTTTCATATTGTTCTTGTGTGATTTTCATGACTTCATTTTATCAGCTTTATTTTCTATTTTCCATAGTGTGAACACGCTCTAAAAATATCACGCCGCCATTTTAGAAAATGTTAGAGAAATTGTAAAGAGAACTTTCAATCGCGAATGCCGCCTTGATTGTCACAAAAAAAATTGCCCGCCATGTCGACGGGCTTTTTTACGGAAGGATTTTATTCACACGGAAAATTTTTGAACAGATTGCGCATTGCACTGACGACTTAGCCGAGGAGTTCGACCAAATCGTTTTCGCCTGCCTTAACGTCGCCGGTCTTGAGCGGACGAACTGTGCCGTAAGCAGACGAGTTGGTGACGATAAGCGGCGTGGTGACAGGATAACCTGCCTTGTGAATGGCGTCGATGTCGAACGTGACAAGCAAGTCGCCGCGTTTGACTTCCTGACCTTCGGAAACGTGAACTTCAAAGTGTTCGCCGTTGAGTTTGACAGTATCGATACCGATGTGCATGAGCAATTCGACACCGTCGGGCGTGACCATGCCGACAGCGTGTTTTGTCGGGAAAACGAGACTGATTGTGCCGTCTGCAGGAGCAAGGAGTTTGCCTTCAGTCGGTTCAACAGCAACACCGTCGCCCATTGCACGCGATGCAAAGCCGTCGTCGGGAACTTCGTTCATGAGCATCATACGACCGGTCAAGTGTGCGCCGAGGATTGCGTCTTTCATCTTGGGTTTCTCTTCTTCAGCCGCAGCTGCACCGCCGCCGCCCGAAGCACCTTCGAGAATCGAACGATCGATCTTGCCGGCGCGAATGTCTTCAACGAATTCTTCAAAGTTTGCCTTAACAATCGTGACGGAAGGCCCGTAGATAACTTGAATTGCGTTGCCTTTGATGACGACGCCGCCTGCGCCCGTGGATTTGAGAACAGCTTCATTGACTTTGGAGCCGTCAACCAACGTCAAGCGCAGACGTGTTGCGCAGCAGTCAATTTCAGTGACGTTATCGACACCACCGACACCGCCGAGGATAACCGCAGATTTTTGCTGATCAGGCGTGAGGCTTGAAAGTGCCGCAGAACCTGCTCCGCCGCCTGCAACGCCGACGCCGGTAGCTTTGCGGTATTCGTCTTTGCTCATCATCTTGACTTCTTCGTCGTCAGCTTCACGACCCGGAGTCTTGAGATCCCATTTCATGATGAAGAATTTAAACGTGACGAAATACAATACGGCGAACACTGCGAACAGCGGCAACATCATCATCCAGTTGGACTTTGCTTGACCGGGCAGGACGCCGTAAAGGATAAAGTCAATCAAACCGTCGGAGAACGTTGTACCCATTGCGATGCCGAGAATGTGACATGCCGCGAATGAGAGACCCGCATAGAAAACGTGAATACCGAAGAGTTCTTTTGCAAGGAAAAGGAACGTGAATTCGATAGGCTCGGTGATACCCGTCAAGAATGACGTTAAGCCGACCGAGAACAACAGGGAACCTGCCGCCTTTTTCTTTTCGGGACGTGCACAGGTGTACATTGCAAAAGCCGCCGCCGGGAGACCTGCCATCATGAACGGGAATTTACCCATCAAGAAACGGCAAGCATCAACGGAGAAATGTTCGGTGTTCGGAGACGCCAATTCAGCGAAGAAAATGTTCTGTGCGCCCATGACGGTTTGACCGTCGATAACAGCCGTGCCGCCGAGACCTGTTTGCCAGAAGGGCAGATAGAAAATGTGGTGCAAGCCGAACGGAATCAGAGCACGTTCACAGCAACCGAAGAAGAATGTTCCGAAGTAGCCCGCAGCTTGAACGATGCCGCCGAGTGCGAAGATACCCGTCTGAACGAAAGGCCAAACGAAATACATTATGACGCCGACAATAATGCCGAAAATCATACAAACAATCGGGACAAAACGAGTGCCGCCGAAGAATGAAAACGCGGGCGGGAGTTGCATTTTGTAGAAACGATTACAAAGTTCCGCCGCAACGAGACCCGTAACGATACCCGCGAAAACACCCATCTGCAACGTGACGATACCGAGAACAGAAGTTATCGCACCTTCCTTGACGCTGGGATCAATGGAGCCGTCGGCGTGAATCGAGCCGTCGAGTCCGAGGAAGACGTGAATCGTCGTCAAAAGAACAAGATAAAAAATTGCTGCGCCAAGGACTGCGATACCTTTTTCCTTTTTCGCCATGCCGAGTGCTACTGCCAATGCGAATATCAACGGCAAGTTGCCGAAGATCGCTCCGCCGACGTTTGAAAGGATTAACATAAAGCTGAACAGTCCGCCGCCGGGATGAAGAACACTTTCCAAGCCGTAAGCCGCGATTGTCGTCGGATTCGAGAACGATGCACCGATACCCAACAGAACGCCCGCGAACGGCAACACGGCGATCGGCAGGAACAACGACTTACCGATCTGTTGCGCTACGGCAAATGCCGAGCTTCCTCCTTCACTCATTTTAAAACCTCCTTACTCATAAAAAACATAAAACCTCCAAGTGAACAAATCCTCCTTACCCATATATCTTTTATTTGGACTACACCCACTCTGTTTTTTCGCAAAAGAAGGAGCATATTTTCAAGCCTCCTCCTCGCAATATACTTTCAGAATTTTACACGACAAGAAAGCTTTTGTCTAGGAATTGTAAGAAAATTTTTTATCAGGTGACGAAAGAAAACATCTGCTTTGGTTATGAAAATATAAACTGACCGTTGCCGTTAAAATGTCGTGACGTGTCGATAAAAATTTGACAAAAGAACGGCGAACGGATATACTTAACTTGCTTATTTCTAAAGCGATAAGCAAGCACCCGTAGCTCAGTTGGATAGAGCAACGGCCTTCTAAGCCGTGGGTCGCGTGTTCGAGTCACGCCGGGCGCACCATATGCAATCAAAAAAGTCTCGTCAATCGACGGGGCTTTTTCCGTTTTGTGGGTCCATTTGTGGGTCCACTAAAAAATTTTATTGGCTACCTACATTTTGCATCACATTTTCAAGACTTATCATCTGCTAAATTTTGTCCGTCCGAAAAATCTTTATTGTAGCAACGTCATTTTTTTTACGGACGGGACGGACGAACGGACGAGTTTCAGCCCTGAAAATCGATTCACAAAAGGAAATATCGCGCCTACGTCGAAGTTTCCAAAAAATTTTATACGGAAAGGAAATGTTCGGTTGTGGTCACCGTAGATGAGTTGCTCGAAAAATATCGTAGCGCAGAAATTTCAGAGCGTGACAAGGGCGCAAAATTTGAGCGGCTCATGAAAAATTTTTTACTGACGTATCCTGAATATCAAGGAAAATTTTCCGAAGTGTGGCTCTGGAATGATTTTCCTTTCCGTGATGAACTCGGCAATAAAGATTTGGGCATTGATATTGTTTGTAAGACTTCGGACAGCGAATTTTGGGCGGTGCAATGTAAATTTTACGCCGAAACGACGCCAATCAGTAAATCTGCGGTCGATACTTTCCTTGCAACCAGTTCAAAGACTTTCGACGGCGATAAAAAATTCACTGCGCGGCTGTGGATTTCGACTTCTGACAACTTAACCGACAACGCAGAGATAACTTTGCAGAATCAATCACCGCCCGTCGCCCGAATCGGTTTGGAAGAATTGAGAAAAGCCGCCGTTGATTGGAAAAAACTCGACGCAGGGGCTTTCGGCAAACAAGCAGTCAATAATTTTCGCGAACCTCTTCCGCATCAACTCGACGCTATCAATTCCGCACAAATTTATTTTCAAAATCACAGTCGCGGCAAGTTAATCATGGCTTGCGGAACCGGAAAAACTTATACGTCACTAAAAATCGCCGAAAAACTTTTCCCGAACGGCAAAATTTTATTTTTGGTGCCGTCAATCTCGTTGCTCGGTCAAATTCTTCATGAGTGGGCAACTTTCGCCGAAAATCCTTTCAATTACATTTGCGTTTGCTCCGATGAAACCGTTTCTAAGAAAAATGACGACGAAATCCGCTCCGTAAACCTGCCATTGCCAGCAACGACCAATCCAAACGAAATTATTCGCCGCCTCGAAACTTTTTACGACGCGATGACTGTTATTTTCTCGACGTATCAATCACTCGACAAGGTTGCAGAGACTAAAACCGAATTTGACTTGATAATTTGCGACGAAGCGCACCGCACGACAGGTTACGGCAAAGAATCTACGCCTTTTACCGCAGTTCACGCCGAAAATTTTATTCGCGGCAAAAAAAGATTGTATATGACTGCCACTCCAAAGCTTTACAAAGCCGACGCCAAAAAAACTGCAGTCGAAAAAGATTTAACACTGTGGTCTATGGACGATACGGAGATTTATGGCGAAGAAATTTTTTATTTCGGTTTCAGCGAGGCGATAAGAATCGGAAAACTCGCCGATTATAAAGTTATCGTGCTTACAGTCTCCGAAAAAAATATTCCCGCCGCGCTCCAAGCCGCAATCAACGATAAAAACAGCGCGATAAAGACCGACGACGCTTTGAAACTAATTGGTTGCATTAACGCGCTTTCCAAACGTGTCGACGCAAAATCCAAGCCGCTGATTGATGACGATCCCGCGCTTATGCACACCGCCGTTGCCTTTTGCCCGAAAATTTCTTACTCCGAATACATCACGGATATTTTTGGCGAAGTTCAAAGGCGTTATTGCGAAGATATGCCCGCCGAAGATTTAAAATCGCTCGTCGAAATTCAAACCGCGCACATTGACGGCAAGATGAACTCCGTTAAACGCAATGAAAAGCTCCGTTGGCTGAAAAATACTCCGAGCGACGGAAATATTTGTCGTGTCCTGTCAAATGTCCGTTGCCTGTCCGAAGGTGTCGATGTTCCGACTCTCGACGCCGTTTTATTTTTGTCGTCGAAAAAATCTAAGGTCGAAATCGTTCAAGCAGTCGGACGCGCCCTGAGAACTGCCCGCGATAAAAAATTTGGTTACATTATTATTCCTGTCGTGATTCCTGCAAATAAAAGTCCGGAACTCGCGCTTAATTCAAGCGATTTTAAAACTGTTTGGGACGTTTTGAATGCTCTGCGCGCTCACGACGAAAGAATTGACGCCGAAATTCAAAGAATCGCCGTTAAAAAGGACAGCGAAAGAATTTTAGTCGATAAACCGCCGTCGAATGATGAAAATGATGATTCTGAGGAGTCGCGGCAACTTATTTTGTCGGAATTGCTGAATTGGCATGAACTGCGCGATAAAATTTATGCGCGAATGGTTGAGAACGTCGGCAATCGACTTTATTGGGTGCAATGGGCGCAAAAAGTCGCCGTGATTGTCGAACGCCATACAAAACGAATCAACGAGTTAATTTCCGTCGAAGGCGAGCCGCGCAGGGCTTTTTATAATTTTCTACACGACTTGCAGAAAAATTTGAATCCGAATGTCACTCCAAAGGACGCGATTGACATGCTCGCCCAACATTTAGTCACGCGCCCGATTTTTGAGGCACTTTTTGAAAATTATTCGTTCGCAGAGAAAAATCCGGTGTCAAAAGCCATGCAGGAGATACTTGACAAGCTGGACGAGGACGGAATGAATAAAGACCGCGATGATTTTGCAGAGTTTTATAATTTTGTGCGTGAAAGTTGTCGTGATATGGGCGACGCCGCCAATCGACAGCGAATTATCAATCGTTTTTACAATAATTTTTTCAAAATGGCGATGCCGCTCACTGTTTATTCGCCCGTCGAAGTCGTAGATTTTATTTTGCGCTCGGTTGACGCCGTTTTGAAGGAAAAATTCAATCGAACGCTCGCCGATAAAGATATACATATCATTGAGCCTTTCGTCGGCACGGGAACTTTTATTGTGCGGCTGATTCAGCTCGGATTGATTCCTCGCCGCGATTTGATTCGCAAATATATGAACAAAGAGATTTGGGCTAACGAAATTATGTTGCTCGCCTATTACATTGCCGCAGTTAATATCGAAAATGCCTTTCACGACGCCGCGCAGGTTGATGAGTACATTCCTTTTCCCGGAATTTGCCTGACAGATACTTTTCAAGCGTACGAAGACGATAAACAGCAGACTTTGGAGATTTTCGGCTCGCTGAAGAAAAATTCTGAGCGTGTCGAGGAGCAAAAACAATCTCCGATTAAAATTATCGTCTGCAACCCGCCGTATTCGGTCGGACAACGCTCGGCGAACGATAATGCGCAAAATAATTACTATCCGCGCCTTGAAAATCGAATTTCAGCGACTTATGCGGCGAAAACAGCGGCGACGAATAAAAATTCGCTGTACGACAGCTATATCAAGGCATTTCGCTGGGCGAGCGACCGAATTTCGGAGGGAATAATCGGATTTGTGACGAATGCGGGCTGGATAGACGGCGCGGCGATGGATGGCTTGCGAAAATGCTTTGCAGAGGAGTTTTCGCAGATTTATGTGTTCAATTTGCGCGGAAATGCCCGAACTCAAGGAGAAAATCGGCGTGCAGAGGCTGGAAACGTGTTTGGAAGTGGTTCGAGAGCCCCGATAGCGATAACAATCCTTGTAAAATGTGCCCATAATGGGCACGCGAGGATTTTTTACCGAGATATTGGCGATTATCTTTCACGCGACGAAAAACTTTCAATCATTGATTCAACTCACGACGTTTTACACGGAAATTTTAAGCCGATTACTCCGAATGAACGAGGCGATTGGATAAATCAGCGCGGAAATGAGTTTGAAAAGTTCATTCCTATGCGCGAAAGCGAAATTTCAATATATCGAAATTTCTTCATGACACGTTCAAGAGGGCTGGAAACGGGTCGGGACGCTTGGATTTACAATTTTTCGCGTTCAAAACTCGAAACGAACATTCAAACGACGATTGATTTTTATAATGAGCATTCGCCGACTGAAATTGACCCGAAAAAGTTTGTTTGGACGAGTTCAGCCGTTGCAAATAAAAATCGCGGACGCAAAATTGAATTTGACGCCGCAAAATTTGTTGAGGCAATGTATCGCCCGTTCTGCAAGCAAAATGTTTATCTCGGCAAAGATTTAATTCATCGACCTGCAATAATTGATTCATTTTTCCCGACGGGGCGCGAAGAGAACATTTTAATCTGTGTAAGCGGCATTGGCGGCGAAAAAGAACTTTCAGTCTTCATCACGGACAAAATTATCGACGTAAACGCTTTACACTCCGGCACGCAATGTTATCCGCTGTATTATTACGAGGGAAGTGCGCAGGGGAGTTTATTTGGCGAGAATATGGAGCAGCGGGACGGAATCAGCGATTATATCTTGAACGAGGCACGAAAACGCTTTGGCGACGTGAGCAAAGAAGATATATTTTATTACGTGTACGGATTCTTGCATTTGAGTAGTTATCGGGAGAAATTTTCTGCGGAGCTGAAAAAATCTTTGCCGCGAATCATTTTGAGCGAGCGATTTTGGGAATTTAGCCGCGCAGGACGAGATTTAGCCGAAATTCATTTGAATTACGAGACGCAACCGACTCCGGACGGCGTGGAAGTCATCGGCGCAGAGAAAAATAATTTCGCTGTAAAAAAATTACGGTTCGCCAGCAAAGACGACCGCACGACTTTGATTTACAACGACTTCGTCACGATAAAAAATATTCCGCCGCGCAGTTTTGATTACGTGGTAAATGGTCGCAGTCCGTTGGAATGGATAATCGACCGCTATCAGATAAAAACTGATTCGGCGAGCGGAATAATCAATAATCCGAACGATTGGGCGACCGAACATAATAACCCACGCTACATTTTGGATTTAATCTTGAGTTCGATAACTGTGAGCCTGAAAACTTTGGAGATTGTAGAAAATTTGCCTGACATTGAGTTTTAAGGAGTGTATGATATGGATTTAGAACCAATAAGAACGTTAGCGAACTTCACATGCGATTTTCTGAACATTGCCGGTTTTGCCTCTTCAGCCAAACAGATAAAAGATATTTTAAGAGAAAAAGCACCTTTTCTTTATCGCGAATGGAAATTTTGGGATAACATCGACAAATTTTTCAACAGCGGAATTTTGAGTGACGATGACAAACGCAAGCTGATTGGTAAACTGTCGAGCGAAAAAGAAAAGCAAGAAGTCGGAAGAAAAATTATAGATTTTATAGGCAAAATCGACACCGACAAGAAATTAGTATACATTATCAATGCGACGAAGGCTTGGGTAGACGATGCCATTGACCGCCCTCAATATTTTAGGATATGTCACATCATTTCTGCTTCGCTGGACGAGGATTTACAATTTTTAAGCGAGCATATTGATGATACCGGCGACATTCCTTACTCTATTGAAGTAAACGGACTCCAAACAACGGGACTTGCTTGTCATAAGGCTATGGACAAAGAGGGAAATCCACTTTATGTTTTCACTCCATTGTCGCGTGCCGTAAATGAATACGCTATTAAAGGTGCGGGAGCGAATGCTATCGAGAATTTCAATATAAATGAACCGCCGTTCAAAGGTACAAGCAATGAAGAATGGGAAAAAGAACTAGACGCAATCTTCGTCAAGAAATGACCGAGAAAATTTAGTTTAAATAAAGATGGGCTTGGTGTAAATTAGCCAAGCTCATTTTTTGTTTAGAATATTAGTTTGCTTGATGAGGTAACGGTTCAGACTTTCGCGGGGAATTTTCCACATTCGACCGATACGAAATCCTTTAAGCTCTCCAGATGTCAGAAGTTTGTATGCTGTGTTTTTTCCAATCATCAATTCCTCACAAAGCTCTTCTACCGTTATCAAGGTTGTGCTCGCATTTTCCATGAGTTTTCCCTCCAGAATTTTTGTTCATTATTCTTGATGTCAGATAAGCAAGTAAAAATTTTCATAACAGCAAATAATTTTCGTTAAGTTTTCCTGCTTTATTATGGTGTTCTTTAAGCTCAGATGATTTAATTTGAGTTGAGTGAAATATTTCGATAAAGCCCGTCATCTCAAGCACATACTATCTCTGTGTAGTTGAGAACGCGAATCCGATTATCAATTTTCGTATAAATGTTGATAGTGCGCGTATAAATGCTTTATTGGCATTATGTATGACAGCGATTTTTGGATTTTTTCGCGTCGTTATGCAATAATTTGGGCGGAGGAAAGCGAAATGAGT
>CAJOHG010000089.1 GCA_905234395.1 uncultured Selenomonadaceae bacterium | reverse complement strand
GGAGCCTGAACTTGAGCTTGCGGCTGAAGTTCGACGTTCGGAGCCTGAACTTGAGCTTGCGGCTGAACGTCAACGACAGGAGCCTGAACTTGAGCTTGCGGCTGAAGTTCGACGTTCGGAGCCTGAACTTGAGCTTGCGGCTGAAGTTCGACGTTCGGAGCCTGAACTTGTGCTTGCGGTTGAATCTCTACCGTCGGAGCCTGAACTTGTGCTTGCGGCTGAAGTTCTGCCGTCGGAGCTTGAACTTGAACTTGCGGTTGAATTTCTACTGTCGGAGCTTGAACAGGAGCTTGCGGCTGAAGTTCGACGTTCGGAGCCTGAACTTGAACTTGCGGTTGAATTTCTACTGTCGGCGATTGAACTTGAGCTTGCGGCTGAATCTCGACTGTCGGAGCTTGAACAGGAGCTTGAACTTGCGGACGCCACGATCTGCCGCTAAGCATTTGGAGCATTGATTGCGCGGAGCCGTTGTCTTTCTGCGGAACGAGCGTCATCAAATTCGGCGCGGGCAAAATTTCCTGCACGCCTTCAACTTTTTTTGCAACGACAGGTTTCGTCGCGAGGAGTGTCTCTGAATTCACGCCGAACAAATACGCCATGCTGTTTGCCACAAAAAAATTCGTCGTCGGCTGTTCATCAACTTGCTCTTCGTCGACAGGTTTATCGGTGACATTTTCCGCGAGCGGTGCTGAAAATTTTTCTTTGACGGCTGATTGAATGTTGAGCTCTTTTGGAGCAGTCGGAACGTCATCAACTTCATCTGCACTGAAAAAAATATCCGCAGGTTGATTATCCTCATCAACGATCGCTTGCGAATCATTGCTGTCTGCCAATTTCTCATTGCTAACTGTTTTTTGAGGCGCGTCCTGCGGTTTGTCGCTCTGTCCTTGAGCTTTGTTGTCGTCTGCCAAATCAACGGGCTGAGCATCTTCTTCGACTTGCGCCAAATCGTTCATAGCGTCGGACAATTCTTTAATGCTCTGTCTTATCTCGTCGAGCTTTGCATTGACTTTGCTGAACGTCGCGCCGAAATTTTTTCTGTTTGTACGTGCCGCCGGTTTATATCTCGGCTGTGTGGTCTGCGAAGTCGTTCGCGTCGACGATGCCGGTTGATTCGGAGCTATCGACATGATGTTTGTATTGTTTGCCATTTTTCGCCTCACCTCTTCCGAAAGTGTATCGTAAAATTTTTCCGTGCAGTTAAACTTTAGCCGCGCAGGTTGTCCCGCCGAAAAAAATTCTTGTGCAGAAAAAATTTTTGTGCTATGATTCACGCCAGAAAGTTTAATGGATTTTTTTTCAGTCATGGACGATGAAAGGGTGATTAACATGGCTATGACATTGGGCGCAGTGAATCCTTACGTTAATCGCTACAACAGCATTAACAATTCCACGCAGAAAACTTTTCAGACGATAGCAACGGGCTCCATGCATCCGACTGCGGCAATGGGTGCCTCCGAATACGCGATACTTGCTCGCCTCGACAGCAACACTCGTGCAACGTCGCAGTCGATTCAAAACACTCAAAACCTTAGCGCGATGGTCAAAACTGCCGCCGGTGCAACGGGCAACACTGTCAGCGCATTGACGCAAATCAAAGATCAGCTCATCAACGCCGCCAACGATTCAAACGGCTCTGTCGACCGCGCGGCAATTCAAGAAGGCATCAATCAGCTCGTCGGACAAATCAACGAGAATGCTTACGTCGAATACAACGGCAAACGTTTAGTTGACGGCTCGCAAAGCACTTTGACTTTGGCTGGCATTGACGGCTACGAGAATTTTAATCTCGGCGATATTCGTTCTGAAGCTCTCGGTTTGACGGACGCTGACGGCAATATTACAATCGACGCGTCGACCGTTGAATCTGCAAACAATTCGCTTGCTGTTGTCGACAGAGCAATCGACGTTGCGCGAGGCAGTCTCACTTCGTTGGAGTTCATGGAAGACTTTTATTACGACGCCGAAGGTAACTACATCCCCGACGACAGTGCCTTAGGCAGATCTCTTGACGAGGCGACTACTCAAGGTGCACAACTTCAACGCATGGAATATCAGCAGGCAAATTATACGACGATGGAAGAAAATCAGCTCGCCGCGCAATCGACAATGGGCGACGCCGATATTGCAAGGCAGATCACTCAATTACGCAACGAGCAAACTCAAGAACAGTTGGCACTTTTCGCGACGAGAATGTTCAATCAAAATCGCGCGAACATCTTAGGAATGTTGCAATGAAATTTTTCATCACGCATGAACGCGGCGATTAACTTCAAGTTATCGTAACGTTGCAAAGCAAACCAGTTGGATGCAACGTCACGTTGCGCGGGCATAGTTCATCGGTAGAATGAGAGCTTCCCAAGCTTTAGAGGTGGGTTCGATTCCCATTGCCCGCTCCAAATGAAAATTCAGAGGCGTACCAAACGGTGCGTCTCTTTAGTTTTTAAACGTCAAGCAAATTTTTTCCCGCATGTAAAAGTTGTGTGCGATTAATCTTCGCGGCTGAAATGTCAATCGGAAAGTCGAAACGCTCCCGCAAAATTTTTAGGACTTCGCTCGGCTTGAGACTTCCTTCCGATGTGATTCGCGTCGCAAATTTTATGACGAGCTCTCCGACCGTCAACGACAGTTTCACGCGTTCGGCAAGGTATTGTTTCAGTTCAAGCTCACGAGTTTTTTTCGGAGTGATGCGCATAAATTTTATTTCCGACGCCGCGTTGAAGTTTTGCACCGAAGATTTTGCCGCGTCAAAAAATTTTTCGTCGAACGGCAAACGAACTTCATAGCGCGACAAATCAACGAGCGACATCACGGGCTTTGACTTGCCGCGAAGTTTTTTCAGCCGCAAAATTTCTGCACCAATCGGCAACTGTTCATTGAGCCGCGTCGCAACTTCAAGCTCATCAACGGGCGCAGTCAATTCAAAGTCAACGTATTCGCAATCACTCGTCACGCCGACAGCCAACGCCGTCGCGAACGAAACTTTCAAGTGCGGATTGAAACCTTCGCTCCAGGCGGCAGGCAATTTGCTGCGAATCAACGCGCGCATGAAAACGTTCATATAATCGAGATGACTCAGCACGGCAATTTGAATGCCCTTGCGAATCTGCGCACGGTATTTGCAATTAGGAATGAGGAATGAGGAATGAGGAATTGCAGACGCCGTATCATTCCTAATTCCTAATTCCACATTCCTAATTATTTTCGCGCCTAGGTTCATGCAGACGCCGCAACCTGTGCAACTCGTCCAACGACAATCGCGAGTCGTTTCGCAAGCTTGAGATTTTTCCCACTCCGCAAGCAAAAAATTTCTGTCGATGCCCGGCGATGTGTGTTCCCACGGCAAAGGCTCCCAAAAATTTCGTTCGCGTCCGCCGTAAAAATTCGGGTCAATGCCGCAAATTTTAAATGCTTCCGTCCAAACTTCGGGCTTGAACAAATCAGACCAGCCGTCAAATTTCGCGCCGAGTCTCCACGCAGTTTCAATCACGCGTGAAAGTTTTCTGTCGCCGCGAGCCAATGCGCCTTCGAGCACGGAAAGTTTCGCGTTGTGATAATTGAACGTTATCGCCTTGTCGCGAATCAAATTTTTCAGCAGCTGTTGACGACGCTCAAATTCTTCCGCCGAAATTTGCGCAAACCATTGAAACGGCGTCCACGGCTTCGGCACAAAACACGACACGCTCACCGTGATTTTAACGTCGCGGCGATTTTTTATTGTGCGATATAAATTTGCAACCTTCTGCGCCAAATCGGCAATGCCGGCAATGTCGTCGTCAGTCTCCGTCGGCAAGCCCATCATGAAATAAAGTTTGACGCTCTTCCAACCTTTTGCAAATGCGGCGGCGCAGGCATCGAGTAAATTTTTTTCGGTGACGTTTTTATTTATCACGTCGCGCAGTCGTTGAGTTCCGGCTTCGGGCGCGAAGGTCAATCCACTCTTGCGGACGGTCTGAACTTTTTCGGCAAGGTCGATTGAGAAACTGTCAATCCTCAAGCTCGGCAAAGAAAAACTGACTTTCTCGGCGCGGAAGTCGTTTTGCAAATCGTCAATCAGTCGCGTCAAACAAGAGTAGTCGGCAGAGCTTAGCGAAGTCAACGAAATTTCATCCCAGCCGCTTGAATCAATCAGACGCCTCGCAATTTTCCGCAACGTCTCAACTTTTCGCTCGCGGACAGGTCGATAAGTCATTCCGGCTTGACAAAATCGGCAGCCGCGACTGCAACCTCTGAACAACTCCAACATCGCTCTATCGTGAATAATCTCCATGAACGGCACGACAGGATTTTCAACGGACGGCGTCGCGTCAAAGTCTCGAACAATGCGTTTGAGAATTTTCGGCGGTGCGGACGGCTCCAAAATTTTCAGCCCGATAAAATTTTCGTCGTCGTAAATCGGCTCGTAAAAGCTCGGCACGTAAATTCCGCGAATGCCCGCCAAAATTTTCAGCAGACCTTTTCGCCCGCCGACTTTGCCGGAAATTTTCCATGCAGTGAACGCCTCAACGATCTCTCCGAAAATTTCTTCAGCCTCGCCGACAATAAAAAAGTCAAAAAATTCCGCGACAGGTTCGACGTTGTAGACGCACGGGCCGCCGCCGATAACAAACGGCTCGTCAATCGTCCTGTCGACTGCGTGCAGATGAATTTGCGCAAGGTCAAGCATGTTGAGAACGTTCGTGAAAATCATTTCGTATTGCAATGAAAAGCCGAGCATGTCAAATTCGCGGACGGCACGTTTCGATTCGAGTGCGAACAACGGCTTATTTTCCGCGCGGAAAATTTCTTCGGCATCAATCCACGGCGCATAAACTCGTTCGCAAAGAGTGTCGTCGCGGCGATTTAGTATCGAATACAAAATTGCCAGTCCGAGATTCGACATGCCGACTTCGTAAACGTCAGGCAGAGCAAGTACGATTCGGCAAGGCGTCTCGTCAAAATTTTTTATCACGCTGTTAAATTCGCCGCCGGTATATCGCGCAGGTTTCGTCAATTCAAAAAGTTTGTTCATCGTCGCCACCTAAATGAGCTTTAAGCTGTAAGCTTCAAGCTTTAAGGGAATCGTCTTCCTTAAAGCTTAAAGCTCAAAGCTCAAAGCTAAAAAATAAATTTTTGTTTGTGCATGTGAATGTTGAGCAGAATCGCAATCGATAAAATGTTCGTCGTGAGCGAGCTGATACCGTAACTCATCAGCGGCAACGGAATTCCCGTAACCGGCATAATTCCCGTCGTCATGCCGACATTAACGAGCACATGAAACGCAAGCATTGACGTTATCCCGACGGCAAGCAGTCTTCCGAAAACGTCGCCCGCATCTTTGGCAATTTGTATTCCGCGCCACAAAACAATCAGATACAACAGAAGCAACGCGACTGCTCCGACGAAGCCGAGTTCTTCGCCGACAACTGCAAAGATAAAGTCCGTGTGATTCTCCGGCAAAAAGTTCAGCTGACTTTGCGTGCCTTCAAACAGTCCTTTGCCGAAGAGCATTCCCGAACCGATTGCGATTTTCGATTGGATGATGTGATAGCCGCTGCCGAGCGGATCGACGTTCGGATCTAAAAATACCATGATTCGCATTTTCTGATAATCTTTCATGAACTGCCACAGCACCGGGAACGCCGCAATTCCCGCGATGACGATGCCCGTAAAAATTCGCCACGGCATACCGCAGGCGATGACCATTCCGAAAAAAATTGCCATGAACACAAGCGACGTGCCCAAGTCCGGCTGCTTGAGAACTAACAGGAACGGTAAGCCGACGTAGCCCGCAATCGGCAGCAAGTCTTGAATCGTGTTGAGTTTGCCCATGCGTTCTTCGAGTATCGCCGCCATGCAAATTATCATGATGAGTTTGGAGAATTCGGAAGGCTGAATGCTTATCGGTCCGATTTGAATCCAACGTTGCGCGCCCAATGCCGCGTGTCCGAAAAGCATAACCGCCACGAGCATTATCAAGTTGAAGATGTAAAGTTTTTTGCCGTGTTGAGAAAGTCCGCGATAATCGAAGTTCATGAACAATACGGCGAGCACTGCA
>CAJOHG010000088.1 GCA_905234395.1 uncultured Selenomonadaceae bacterium | reverse complement strand
ATATTTTTCTATCTTTTCATATTGTTCTTGTGTGATTTTCATGACTTCATTTTATCAGCTTTATTTTCTATTTTCCATAGTGTGAACACGCTCTAAAAAAAAAAGAATCGCCTCGCACAAGATCTGCAGAACTCCCTGCAGATGTTCCGGTACTAAAAATTTCCTACGCAAATTAGTTTCGCAGATAAAATTTTTCCCGTCGACACTCGGCGGGATTTTTTTGCGTTGACTTTGCTTGCCGGCTTGCTTATAATTTTTGCCGTTTAAGGTTTCACGAATTGCAGCTCGCAGTTGCGGGCGATTGACGATACAGGAGGAATTCCCATGAAAGTTATATTGCAAGCGGACGTTAAAAAAGTTGGAGCAAAGGGCGATGTCGTTGAAGTTTCAGACGGTTACGGGCGAAATTATCTGTTGCCGCGAAAATTGGCAGTCGAAGCCAATGCCGCCAATTTGAACAGTGCCAAAGTCAAAGCGGAGAATAAAGCTCGCAAACTTCAACAGGAGGCAGACGAGGCAAAACTTTTGGGCGCACAACTCGAAAAAATTTCCGTCAAAATTCCCGGCAAGGACGGCAAACTTTTCGGCTCGGTCGGCGGCAGTGACGTTGCCAAAGCTCTAAGCAAAAATCATTCGCTCAACGTCGACAAGCGCAAAATTTCAATCCAAGGCGAAGTTACGGGCATCGGAGTTTTCGACGCGATTATTAAACTTCACCCGGAAGTTACCACGAAAATTAAAATCGAAGTAGTTGCGGGTTGAACATGTTTAAAAAATTTTTTGGAGCAATCGGCGGAAAAAATAATTCCGATAAAAATCACCGTCAAGAGACAGACATTGACCGCGAAATCAATGCGTTGTACTCAATCTTGGCTGACGCAATGGGCTCGGACAGATTAGTTTTGCAGGCGGGAAAAATGGATGCGTTGCGGTACATGCGTTCGCCGAATCCCGCAGAGAGAATTCTCGCCCTTCGCCGCATACTTGAAGAAAATCCCACGCTTTATCCGCCGCCGAAGCCTTCAGAAATGCGCGAACAAATCGTTGCACTGTCGGAACTTTTGGCGGACATCATGGCGCGTCGGCAGATTGAGGACAAGATTGAACGGAAAATTTCGGAGAAGCTCGAAAAGGAACATCAAGATTACGTTAAGGATATTCGCATGCAGGTTTTGAAAGAAGAACATCCCGAAGCCGAAACGCCGCACGATCAAAAGAAACGCGAAGAGTTGCAGGAATTGGAAGACGTTCATTTGAATCAGTCGGTGATGGAACTTTTGCGCCCGCAATCGCTTGAAGAAATCGTCGGACAGGAACGCGCCGTCAAATCGTTGCGCTCAAAATTGGCGTCACCATATCCGCAACATCTGATTCTTTACGGGCCGCCCGGCGTCGGAAAAACTACTGCGGCACGACTTGTATTGGAAGCTGTTCGAGGCACGCCGTTAAGTCCGTTCGCTGAAGAGGCACCGTTTATCGAGACGGACGGCACGACTTTACGTTGGGATCCGCGCGACGTGACAAATCCGTTGCTAGGCTCCGTGCACGATCCGATTTATCAGGGCGCACAACGTCAACTTGCGGAAGGCGGCATTCCCGAACCCAAGCCCGGACTTGTCACGGACGCTCACGGCGGAATTTTATTCATTGACGAAATCGGCGAAATGGACATCATGTTGCAGAACAAGTTGCTCAAAGTTTTGGAAGATAAGCGCGTCTTCTTCGAGTCGAGCTATTATGATCCTGCTGATGAAAAAGTTCCGCCGTATGTGCGAATGCTTTTCGAGAACGGTGCTCCTGCTGATTTTGTGCTAATCGGTGCGACGACTCGCGATGCCTCTGCGTTGAATCCTGCGTTGCGTTCACGTTGTGCGGAAATTTATTTTGAACCGTTGACGCCCGCGCATATCGTCGACATCGTTAACAATGCCGCGCGAAAGCTAAACGTCGAACTTGAAGACGGACTTGCCGAAACGATCAGCGAATACACGATTGAAGGACGCAAGGCGATTAACATTCTTGCAGACGCTTACAGCTTGGCTCTTGACCGCGACGAGGAAAAAGTTTTGCGCATTGACCGCCCGATTAAAGTCGAGAAACGCGACGTTTACGAGGTTGCGCAAGTCAGTCGGCTCTATCAATACGTCACTCGCAAGGCGTCGAGTAAATCGGCTGTCGGGCACATTTTCGGGCTCGGTGTCAGCGGATTTATCGGCTCCGTGATTGAGATTGAGGCTGTCGTTTTCAATGCGGAAAAAGGCAAGGGCACGATTCGATTCAACGAAACTGCCGGCTCCATGGCGAAGGATTCTGTTTTCAATGCGGCGAGTGTCTTGCGGCGCGTGACGGGCAAAGATATTCACGACTTCGACGTTCACATCAACGTTATCGGCGGCGGAAACATTGACGGGCCAAGCGCAGGCACGGCAATTTTGGCGGCGTTGGTCAGTGCAGTCACGGGCAAAAAGATTCGTCAAGACGTTGCGGTCACCGGAGAAATTTCTCTGCAGGGCAAAGTTCGACCTGTCGGCGGAGTTTTTGAGAAAGCTTACGGTGCAAAACAGGCGGGCATTAAAATTTTGGTCATCCCTAAGGAAAATGCAAAGGACATTCCCAAAGGACATCTCGGCTTGAAAATTTTCGCAGTCGACACGGCGGAAGAAGCATTCAAAAAAATTTTTGCGGACACCGTTGAATTTGTCGACGATACACCTTCGCCCGCGCAGGAAAAAGTTTTATTGGCAAAAGACGACGCACCGTCACAATCAGAGGACAAAGTCGAGCAGATAAAAAAAATTTCGTCAACCAAAGTTACGGCGGAAGAATTGGAAATGTTGACGCGCTGAAAAATTGAGGCGATCTCCGTGAAAGTATTGATGATTTTTGTTGACATGTTGCGAGCCGTTAATCAGAATGTTTGCAATGAGTCGGCACCGCGTAACAGATTGGACGACGCACTGTCGAAAGTCGGCGGCATCGTTTATTCAAGATGCTATTCATCTTCGCCGGATACGCCGCGCGGTTTGGCAAGCATTTGGACGGGCACTCTTCCGCGAGTGAACGGTTGCGATAAGCGAACAAAATACCCGCGCTATTTTCTCAATGAAAATTTGGACACCATCTGGAAACTTTTCAAGCGCAAGCATCTGTCGTTGAATTTGTTCGTTAGTAAGGATTCACTGGAAATAGGCGTATTGCCCGAAGAAATTTTGTCCGATGCGAATATATATGACGACAGCAACTTGAATCGCTTTTTGGACTCCGTGCAGATTAAAGATAACTCCGTCACATTTCTTGAGCTTCACGATTATCACGCCATTGTCGACGACACCGAATATAAATTGAGCGGTCTGGATTTTATCTATGAAACCGTCGGCGGTGAAATTGATTTGATCTTCGACAAGTTCGGCAGAGACAATTTTGACATCGTGATTATTTTCTCCGACCACGGTTGCTTGCAGGAAGGCGACGAACACATCATGTCGCACAGAGGCAGGATTCAAACTTATCTGCAGCTTTGGATAAAAAATGCGGAAATAGATGAACTTAACAGAGACGACAGACTTTGCAGTTGCATGGACATTTTTCCGACGATGGCTTTTCTGTTGAATGACTTTGTCTTGAATCGAATTGACGGTTTGAATTTGCTCACCAATGCTCAACACTCTTTCCTGGTCATAGAAGACTACATGGACGTTAAGGTTTCTTTAAGTCAAACTCCGGAATGGTGGGGAATTATTTTCCCCGACTTCAATGTTCAAACCGATTGTTGGGGCAATTGGTACAGCGACGGCAAGAGGATACAATTAAATTCGGAGCAGGAAGAAACTTTTTCGACGATACTCAAGAATTATGTCGGCAGTTACGAGGAAAACGTCAAAGGGCACCGCACAATAGCCAAATATGCCGAAATGAGCGAAAGACTGCACAATCAACCCGCCTTTTATGACAACGGCGAAAAGCGTATTCCTGCCCCAAATTCTTTCGCATAAGTCTCATGCCGACAAAAAATCCTTGCAAATTAAAACGCGCTGTGATAAACTTCCACAGCTGTAAAAAATTTTATAAGGAGGTGATTCGCTTGCCGAACATCAAATCTTCAATCAAAAGCATGAAAGTCGATGCCAAACGTCGTGCCCGCAACATTTTCGAGAAAACGCGCATGAAAAAGGCTCAAAAGCTCGTGTTGGCGGCAATCGCGGCGGGCGATGCGGCAGAGGCTAAAAGACTTTTGCCCGACGCACACAAGGCTATAGATCAAGCAGCGGCTAACAATACGATTCACAAAAACGCCGCCGCTCGCAAAAAATCAAAGCTCACGCTGAAAGTCAACGCCATTCCGGCTTAAAAATTTTCAAAAGCTCGTCGCGAAGACGGGCTCTATTTTTTTCTTAATGCCGCGCTAGTGACAAGCAAAAAAATTTTTTGTATAATTAACGCGAAAAAATTTCGGAGGTGACAAGCGTCATAATCGCCGCCGTGAATAATTGACGTTATCTTATCATTAACTGTTAAAGGATGAATGCCATGTTGCGTAAATTTTCTCTCGCGCTGATTGTCGCCGCGGTCGTGTTGACTTCGGCTTGTTTCAGCAACGAAAAAACTGCTTCAGAACAACAAACTTTGCCCACGGTCAAGGCGGAAACTGTCGAAGTGCCGTCCGAACCGGAACCTGTCCCGTCGACACCGCCTGCCGACAGAAGCGTTTTTGACGGCGTCGAACAAAAAATAGCTCAACATCTCAACGACGGCACGGAATACGCCGTTTATCTTGCCTACCCGCAAAAATCCACGGAAACTTTTATCTACAATTCTCAGCAAATGCGCTCGGCAAGCATGATTAAAGTTTTCATCATGGCGACCATTATGGAAAAAGTTAAGCTCGGCGAAATCAGCCTTGATGAACCTTTGACTATTAACTACGAAAATCAAGTCGGCGGCGCAGGAATTTTGGCGGGCTACGGCACCGGCACTCAACTTCCTCTGCGCAAAGTTATGGAACTCATGATAACTCACAGCGACAACACCGCCACAAACATGCTTATTGACAGAGTAGGCATGGGCACCATCAACGAATACATTCAACGGAACGGCTACACCGACACTTATCTCGGTCGAAAAATGATGATGTTCATGGGCGGCGAAAATTATTCTTCCGTGCGTGATTTGGGCAACTTCTTCCTGCGGCTCTATCATTATGATTGCGTCGGCGAAGAATACGACAAGATTATGCTCGACTTCCTTGCCGGGCAAACCGATACCGATTGTTTCCCTGCAGCACTGCCCGGCGTTCAAGTCGCTCACAAGACCGGCGCACTTAGCGGACTTTACGACGACGGCGGCATTATCTACAGCCCGCAAGGTCACGCCATTTTGGTCATTATGACCGAAAATTACACCGGCGGCGAATACACCACGATTCAGCACATGAAAGCTTTTACGCGTTCCGTCGTCAAGTGAATGACCGTTGCAAAAAAAATCGGAGCTGTCCACGCGGACGGCTCCTTTTGATTGCGTCACAAGACTTTGACTTTTGTATCGGGCGCAATGTAACGGAAATATGCCAGCGCGTTTATTTTGACGGCTGAACTTACAAACGACGCGTCGCGGAACAAAATTTTATCGGGCTTGCGATTTGCCAACGTTCGGAAAAATTCTTCGGGCAAATTGATGTCAAAGCACGCGAGAATTTTGCCGCCGTAATTCAAAATTTCGTGACCGTCAAGCGTCTCAATCGTCAACGTGTCGTCAATCGTCGCGCCGGTCTCAAGCAGATAGCCGAACAACAAATCCAAAGCGTTTCTATCGGGCTCGATGTTCTCCACGAAGTCCGGCAAAATTTCTGGCGTCCACTCGGCGGGCATGTCAATAAAATTTGAAGAATCAACTTTGAAAACTCTGAAGCCAACGTCGAGTTCGGGATTGTCGATTTTTAATTTGTCGCCTGCACGACGAATGCGCTCTTCGCCGATGTCGCAAATAGTTTGATAGCCTGCGCGGCGAGCCTCGGAATTTTCGGGCGTTGATTCGTCGATTTGAATCATGATGAATTGACGATGCCCGCCGTCTTGAGCGTTGAGTTCCATGACCGCATGAGCCGTCGTTGACGAGCCGCCGAAAAAATCCATAACGATTGAATCAGCGTCCGTCGCCATTTCAAGCAAGCGAATCAATGTGTCCGTCGATTTTGGATAATCAAAGACTTTGCCGCCGAAAAGTTCTTTAACAATCAGCGTGCCTTTCTCGTTGCGACAATCTTTTTCCGCCCAAACTGAACGTGCCATTTTCTTTGGCTCGCGATATTTTTCGACAATCATATAACCGCCGTCGCGTTTACGTTTCGCCATGATGTTGACGTTGAGATTTGCTTTCGACTTCTCTTTGCCCCAACGCCAAACTGTTTTGACGCCTTGCGACTCCATTGGATAAAGCTTAAGCCAACCGCTTTGCGCCGTCAACGAAATTGGATTCAAGCCGTTAGCGTCAACGTTCTGCGTGTCCACATAGAAAGGATAATAAAGATTCGGACGATTGCCGACGTTGAAACGAACATTACGATTTCGCAACTCGCGCAGTTCAAAGCCGCCGTGCTCGTCAAAAAGTTCAAAAGGATTTTCATCGTCACGAATTAAGTTTATGTTCAGCGATTCGGACTTTCGATAAGCCAAAACGTATTCATGAGTTCGCGCAACGCCGCCGTAATCGCGTCCGCTGGGATTTGTGACAACGACAATCTGCGCAACAAAATTGCGTTCGCCGAAGACTTCATCGCAAATTTTTTTCAAGTTGGCTTGCTCGTGGTCGTCAATGCTGATGAAAATCACGCCGTCATCGCGAAGAAAATGTTTGGCGAGCAAAAGCCGTGAATAAATCATC
>CAJOHG010000087.1 GCA_905234395.1 uncultured Selenomonadaceae bacterium | reverse complement strand
CATTGACTGCAAATATAATCTACTTGAGATGTTGCACAAAGCTCGTCGCCTGTGTGCGGCGAAGCAACACTCATACTTGTTCTACCGTAGGGACTACGGGAAGTAAAGCCTGCGTGAGAGGAAATAAGACGCTTAGCGCAACCTCGATGATCCAGGAAGCTCCCGCCTCTTTAGGCGGTGAGCAGTTCACTCTGCAATCAAAACGTCAGGCTAACAAGCTTGACGTTTCTTTTAATCGAACAGGCTCAACTGCACGGGCTCCGGGTCTCAATTTCATTCAATGTTGTTTTCATTTCGTGCAGATGAAACCTGCGAATGATTCAACGTGCGTGACTTCGGCGCGACTGTAGAGCTCGGACAATTTTTTTTGCAATGTCGACAGCGTTTCATACGGCGGCGAAAAAAATCCGTGGCGCGTGCAGAATTTCTCAACGAATAAATCCGTCCGACGATTCTCGCCCGCAACATACATGCAACCGCAAAAAGTTCCGCCGTCCCGCAAAATTCGTCGTGTCTCCGAAAATGCCGCAACCTTGTTCGGGAAGACGTGGAAGCCGTTGATTGACAAGACCGCGTCAAAAAAATTGTTCGCGAACGGCAAATTTGACACGTCGCCTTGAACGAATTGTATCCCGCGCAGATTCATTTGACTTGCCCGCGACTTCGCAACGTCGAGCATTTTGTCGGACAGGTCAACGCAAAAAATTTCCGCGCCGTTGAATTTTTGATAGATCGGCAACGACAAAACTCCGGTTCCGACGGGAACTTCAAGCAGTCGTCCGCTGAAGTCTTTCGGCAGCCCGGCAAATGCTTGCGATAAAAATTTTTGATAAGCCGCCTTGTCGAGTCCCCAAAAAAATTTCAGTGCCAACTGCGCGGGCAAATCTGCGTTCGTCATCATGCGGTCAAAAAAAGTCGCGAAGTTGCCAACGCGTTGATAAGCGTCAAAAATTTTTCCCATTGGGCACCGTCGTCAAAAGAGCGTCGCACTTGCCGCGAATCGTCCAATCTCCTGCGCCCGCCGTCAAGAAAAACGAATCGCCCTTGCGATAAAAAATCTCGTCACCGCAAACGATTGAACCTTCGCCGCCGATAATCAGCACGTGCAAAAAAGTTTTCGCGTCAACGACACCGCGAGCTTCCGACAAAATTTTTCCGTCAAGATTGAGTTTGTCGACGATAAAACATTCGCAGGCGGCAACGTGCGGATAATGATTGTTGCGTTCAATCGGAGCCAAATTCGCCACGTCTAGAGCTTGAGCAATGTGCAGTTGACGACCGCGATCGTAGTCGAAGATTCTGTAGGTGACGTTGGAATTTTTTTGAATTTCGACGAGCAAAACGCCTTTGCCGACCGCGTGAACAGTTCCCGCAGGAATAAACAGCACGTCGCCTTTTCGAGCAGGAACGGCATTTAAAACTTCGAGGAGCGAATTATTTTTCACGCGGGCAACAAATTCGTCGCGGGTGATTTTTTTCTTGAAGCCGCAATAAAGCAGAGCATTTTCATCGGCGTCGAGAACGTACCACATTTCGCTTTTGCCGTGCTGATTTTCATGCAACAAAGCGTAATCGTCGGACGGGTGCACTTGCACGGAAAGATTCTCGTGCGCGTCGATGAACTTTATCAGAATCGGGAAGTCGTCGAAGTCGCGGCAATTGGTGCCCAAAATTTTCGCGCCGTGAATGTCAATGTACTCGGCAAGAGTTTTTCCCGCGAAGTCGCCGTTTGCAATGATTGACGCGCCGTCTTTGTGACAAGAGAGAGTCCACGCCTCCGCCAGGATATTTTTGTCGCAGTCGACGCCGAATTCTTCAACGAGCCGCCGTCCGCCCCAGAGATAATCTTTGCAGGCAGGTTTAAGTTTCAAAATCGCCATAAGAATTCACTCCCTAATGTCAACGTTGCGCGGAAAAAAATTGCCCGAATGAACGGGCAAGAATTTCAGTCGGACGTGCAAATTATTCTTCATCAGTGCGTTTGACGGAAAGCGCGATCGCCTTATTTTTCTCGTTCTTAAGATATTCGCTGTAAGCAATGAAACCGGAAAGATAATGCTGAACGTCGTCGATTCGGACGCGGAAAGCATGGTGACGAATGCAAAAACCTCCGATGATCGTTTCCGGCTTTTCAAAGTACATTGCCATTTCCGGCCAAAAATATCCGTTGAGCATTCTCTCGGCACGGCGATTCAAAGCTTTGTGGAAAAAGTCCCAATCAACACGCTCCAACAAATCTGCCATTTCCGGCATGGTTTTCATGCGACAAAGCATTTTATACGCCGCCATAATCAGCTCCAAAAGCGTGGGCCAATAAGTGTCGCGCTCATATATGAACGACAAATACGGCAGACAGTTATTCAAGCCGAACTCGAAATATTTTCTTTCGGGCTTGTACATGGTCAATTCGTTTGTGGCATAAGAGAGCCAGTGATCATAACTTTTCCAATAATCGGTGGCGATGAAGTATTCAAAAGCTCGTTCGGAAGCTTTGAGCAATTCGGGATCTTTGGTGATGTCGTAAAGGCGCATCATGCCGAAAACCGCCTCGCCGTCATAATATTCTACGCGAAATTCGTCTTTGACGGTATAATCTTCGGCGTTCAGCACGTGAACAAAACTGCCGTTATTTTTTTGCATGGTGAAAATTCCGCGAGCCAATGCACGCATCAACGGAATGTATTTTTTCGTGCGCTGAAGTTTTGACCAATAAGCCAAAGCGACAATCGTAATGCCGTTTGAGCCGAGTTTTAATTGTCCGCGATCTTCAATGTAAGCCGCCTGCTGACCGTCGGGCAATTTCCTGTAGCGAACGAATTTTTTTATGCCGTATTCAAAACCGCGAGAAATTGCCTTGCCCAAAGTCATTCCGCCGAGCTTGCCGTAAGTGGAATAAACATCAGACATTGAAAACAGCGTGCTGAAATGTCGCAAGGAATTGTAAGACGGGACAATCGTGGCGTCGCAGGGATAAAGCCCGTAAGTGAATTTGCCTTTTTTATCGCATTGGCGTGCCAAATGGTTGCCGCCGATTCTAGCCAATTTGAGGAAAAATTCGCTGTCGCCTTTGGGAGTGTCTCTTCTGCCGGAATTTTCACCTTTGCCGGTTATCGTCAATGGTGCGTCCATTCCACTTTGAATGAAGACGGCGAACGTTTCAAACATTTCTACTTCGTCAGAATCGGCAAGTTCAGGGAAATCGCAACCGAATCGATGGCGGCAACAAGCGTCGGCTCTGTCTTTGCGGAAGTCGCCTTGAGGTTTAACCTGCGTTTCGTCATAAAACACCAGATGAGCGTTGAGTTCCTGCTCCATGAAGGCGAGGCGATAATTTTCGAGCGCGATGCCGTGACGGAACCAGTTGCGACGAGTATGTTTCACCAGGTTAATAAATTCAGCCCACGTCATGCTTTTGCTTGATATTACCCAATCAGCCCGCAAGATTGAAGGGTTAAGCCCGCCCTTTTTATTCAACGCGTCGTTCAGTGCGTTCAAGGCGGCGTTCCATGCATTTTCGGGCGAATCATCGACGGCGTGGCGAACAATCGCGCGTTCTTTCATGTTCGAGGCGGAAATGAACACTCGGCACGGTGCGGAAGGGAATTTATTAAAATTTTCGATAAAAGTCGGATAGAGTTTCGTTGCCAATTCTTTTAGTGACAAGAGATTCAGCTCCTTTCAAGAGCTTGCCGATTTACTTGTTACCGGTGCAAACGATTGTAACTTTGACGCCGCGCCTTGTCAAGATAACTTGCGACAATGTGATTCTCGTCGTCGACAGCCCATAAAAATTTTTTTGCGGCATGTCAACTTGTCTGGTATAATCGCGTCGATTAAAAGCTTTGAGCTTTAAGCTTTAAGGAAAAATCGTCAACCCTTACAGCTCAAAGCTTACAGCTAAAAGCTAGAATAGGAGGCGTGCGCGAATGAAACAGGTTGGAATTTTCGGCAAGCGCAAGAGCGGCAAATCCGCACTGATGTACGCGCTTACGAGACAAAAAATTATACAGGACGCGGCGTTCAGTGCAATGGAAATTGGCGGCGTCACAAAGGTCATGCTTGTCGATACGGTCGGCGTTGACGTTGAAGGCTCAACTGCCGAAAAATCTGCGCAAAGTGTCGAAGTTGCATTGATGTTGATTACGAACGATTCGTTTGAATTGGAGCTGGCGTGGATAAACAAATTGCAAAAAGGCGGCTCAAAAGTCATCGTCGTGATAAGTCGAGCTGATTTGTTTGCGGACGGCGGCGCGGCATTGGCGGCGGCAGTCAAAGAAGTTTCCGGGCTTGAAACAATTTGCGTGAGCGCGGAAAAAAATACGGGCGTCATTGAACTTGACGAGAAAATCAATCGCTTGTTGGAGAGCAGGGATTAAACATGAGAAAAATTTTTTTTGCGTTGGCAATTCTCTGCGCGGTGATGATTTTCATTACGCGTGATGTCGACGCGGAAACTAATTGGTACTGGCTTGAATCGAACGACAAATACAGCAAGTCTTTCGACCCGGAGTCGGTGACCGTCAATAAAAAAGCCCTAACCAAAGACGGCAGAGAAGTTGCCATTGAAATTGAGGCGTGGACAAAAACCGAATACTCTTACGAAGGCGCGGCGGAGACGATTAAAACTTACGGGATAACGAACGTTTTGCCCGACCCGAATTCGCTCAAATACAGTCTCGCGCTCATTCGCGTCAATCCTCAAAATCGCACGCGCCAATACGTCCGCGAAGATTTTTACGACGGCACCGGCAAAGTTGTCTGGTCAAAGAACGAAGGCTCGGTTAAGGAAGTTAATTCTCAGTCCTTTGACGAGGAATTTTATTGCGCGATTGTCGACGAAGTTTTTCAGATGGGCGAACTCGATCGCAAGCGCACGCCGACTAAAGAACGTTGGATTGATTTGTGGACGCATACCGACGACGACGGCTCAACGACCACGCTTTCTGCCGATACGACGACCATGCGCCTTAAAGGCTCGAATTTGATTCTGTGGGAGTGGCAGGTCACGAAAAATTCTGCCGGCAAAACTACGGAGATTCGTTTCATGAAGAAGGCGATTAATTTGACGCAGGGCACCGAATCTGTCAAAGACGGGCAAGTTTGGACGCCGACGAATTCTTGGAAAGATTTGAAGGACGAATACGACGGAGCTTATCGCATGATTGCCACCGACGAGCCGGATTATCAAGGGCTTGTTCAGTTGCGCGTCTATGTCAAAAATAATCGCGAATGGGTTACGCGTTACTCTTTGGATTGAGGAGGAGATCACTTTGCCGATAAAAATTCCGAACAACTTGCCCGCGACGCACGTCCTTGAAAGCGAAAATATTTTCGTGATGGACGCCGACCGCGCATACTCGCAGGACATTCGCCCGCTGAAAATTTTGATACTCAACCTCATGCCGATAAAGTCCGTCACCGAAACGCAACTGCTAAGACTTTTAGGCAACACGCCGATTCAAGTCGAAGTCGATTTCATTTACACGCGCACTTACACGCCGACGCACACATCAAAAGATTATCTAACCGAATTTTACGGGACGTTCGACGACGTGAAAAATAAAAATTACGACGGCTTCATCATCACCGGCGCACCGATTGAGCTGTTGGATTTTGAAGACGTTGCGTATTGGCAGGAGCTTGTTGAAATTATGGATTGGAGCAAATCTCACGCGTGGTCAACGTTTCATATTTGTTGGGGAGCGCAGGCGGCGTTGTATCATCATTACGGCGTGCCGAAATATTTGTTGCCGGAAAAATTTTCGGGCGTTTATCGTCACAAACTCTGCGTTAAGCACGAAAAACTTTTGCGCGGTTTCGACGATGAATTTTTTGTTCCGCATTCAAGATATACCGAGATTCGTCGCGCAGACATTGAAAAAGTTCCCGCGTTGACGATTCTTGCCGAGTCCGACGACGTTGGAGTTTATGCCGTGGCTGATTTGGATAAGCGGCTGTTTTTCATCACGGGTCACGCCGAATACGACCCGAACACTTTGCAAAACGAGTATGAGCGCGACGTTCGAGCAGGATTGAATCCAAATGTTCCGCAAAATTATTATCCCGACGATGATCCTTCGCGTGAACCTGTCGTCAAATGGCGGAGCGTGGCGCATTTGCTTTTCGCTAATTGGCTGAATTATTATGTTTATCAAGAGACGCCTTACGAGCTTGAGGCGATAAGCAGCAAATCGTTTCTTTGACGCGCGACGTGCCGGAGCATGTAATTTTCTTTTTTATTTTTTGATCTACTTTCTTTTGCTTGCCCAAAAGAAAGTAGCAAAGAAAAGGGCACCGCTGCGCGCGGAGCGATGGAAAATTTTTTGACAACTTAAGCCGCTCACTTCAATTCAGTTCGTCAACTTGTCTAACGTTTGGTCACCATTGCCGTAGCCTTGAGACTTTCATCAGCGTTGAGTGCCGACAGCTTCGCATCACGCTCAGCATGTCGGCGACCGCGCATCCTTGCGCGGTCTCTGTTGCCATTAGAGTGTGTTGGTAAAGTCCAAAAATAAAACATAAGCAAAATCTTTGGTAAAATGAGTTTGAAAAACTATTCAAAGGAAAGTGCTTATGTCAAACTCA
>CAJOHG010000086.1 GCA_905234395.1 uncultured Selenomonadaceae bacterium | reverse complement strand
AATCATAGCAAACGTCGCTAACGGTTTAACTTCGGTTCTGGCGACTTTCTTTGGTATCTGGATGCTCGGCAAAATCGGGCGCGTTACAATGTTCAAAACCGGTATAGTCGGGACAATGCTAAGCTTGCTTACAATCGCGCTGGCGGCATGAGATTTATTCAACTGCTCGGCGGCTCGGGCATGAGACCGGTTGGCGGCTGGCTTGCCGACAAATTCAATAGCGGCTCAAAAGTTACGCTTTATTCGCTCCTTTTAATGTTGGCGTCAATCGTCATTGTGTTGCTTGGTTTGCAAGCGCATAGTTTCGTAATGTTTTTTGCGGCGTTTGTGCTTTTGTTCCTGACAACTGGCTTTGTCAACGGCGCGTCTTTCCGCATGATTCCTTACATTTTTAATAATCCGTTTCATGCGTCGCTAGTTACCGGCTTTACTGCCGCCATTGCCGCTTACGGCGCGTTCCTTATCCCGAAAATTTTCGGCTGGGCTCATTCTAATTACAATCTTGTTACGCCGGCTTTTTACGTTCTGATTGCTTTTACGGTTATAACGATTGTTATAACTTGGTTTTTTTATGCTCGCTCCAATTCGGGCATTAAGTGCTGAAAAATTTTGGTGTTAATTGACAAGTATAATTGATGGTGTTACTATTTTTTTGTTATTGAAAAGTGAATAAGTGAATCAAGTGGCGCAAGCCTCAATAGGGAATCCGGTTAGAAGCCGGAACGGTCACGCCACCGTAGCGGGGAGCAAATCTGCAAATATGTCACTGAGGAAACTTGGGAAGGCGCAGAGGAGCATTGAGCCGAAGTCGGGAGAACTGCTTGATTGACAATCGCCGCTTGACCTGCGAGTGACGGGGATGGAGATTTTTACCGGATATGAAAAGTTAAGCGGGCGACGTGTTTTTAAAACGTCGCTCGTTATGATTTGCGCGGAAAAATTCTGCACTCGTAAAAAAGCGGGTGCAATATTTTTTATGGAAAGGAGCGCGATTATTATTGAAAAAAATTTCTAATCGTTTGGCGCAAATGTTCGTAACGCTAATTGGCGTAAGCTTCATTACGTTTTGTTTAGCGTACTTAGCACCAGGCGACCCCGTCGCAATGCTTTTAGAATCGGCAGATACAATCGTTTCAGAAGAAGTTTTAGAAAAAACGCGCAAGGAACTTGGATTGGACAAGCCGTTTATCGTGCAATATGGCAACTGGCTGGCGGGCGTCGTTCAAGGCGATATGGGCATGAGTTATTCAGCGAAAAAGCCGGTTGTAGAAAAATTATCCGAAGGTTTCGCCGGAACGCTTCTTCTTGCGTTCGTGACGATAATTTTTGTGCTAATAATATCGTTGCCGTTGGGGATATGGTCGGCAGTGCGTCAAAACGAATGGCCAGATTACGTCGTAAGATTTTTGGCGTTTATCGGGGTATCAATGCCAAGTTTCTGGCTGGGATTAATTCTGCTGTACATTTTCGGCTTAAAATTGGGTTGGTTCCCGATAGCAAGTTCGACAGTTACAGCAAAAGGAATTGTCCTGCCCGCTTTGACGTTGGCAATTTATCAATCAACAAAATATGTTCGGCAAGTGCGGACAGTTATTCTCGATGAACTTCATCAAGACTACGTGACGGGAGCGCGAGCACGTGGCTTGAGCGAATCGGCAATACTTTGGAAACACGTTTTGCCAAATGCCGTCTTGCCGCTGATAACTTTGTTGGGAATGTCAATCGGCTGGCTTTTGGGCGGCGTGGCGGTTATAGAAATAGTCTTCAGCTGGCCAGGAATTGGCAATATGGCAGTGCGAGCGATAATGATGCGCGATTATCCGTTGATTGAAGGCTTTGTACTGTGGATTGCGATTGTTTATATGGCGATAAATTTTCTGGTTGATTTGTCCTACACGTGGCTTGACCCTAAATTGAGAAAGGGGGAGCAACGGTAATGCAATTAGGAATGAGGAATGAGGAATTAGGAATTGTGAGGGGGCTTTGCGTTGGCTGAAGTCTTCAAGAAAAATAAGTTGTTCGCCGTTTATACCGCGCTTGTAATTGTGCTGGTGTTGATTGCGATTTTTGCGCCGTACCTTGCGCCTCAAGACCCTTACGACGGCAATATGAGAAATGTTTTGCAACCGCCGACGCCGGAACATTTTTTAGGTACAGATAAATTAGGACGCGATACTTTTAGCAGAATAATTTGCGGTACGCAAGTTTCATTGTTCATGACGATTTGCGTTGTAATTTTATTGGCATTGGTCGGCGGGCTTGTCGGGATTTTATCGGGCTATTTTGGCGGCAAAGTCGAAATGATTTTAATGCGCGTCGCTGATATGATGTTGGCTTTTCCTGGCGTAGTGTTGGCGATAGCGATTGCGGGTATTTTGGGCGGCTCGATTGCCAATACAATTCTAGCGTTGCTGGCAGTCGGCTGGGCGAAATATGCAAGGCTTGTTCGCAGTCTGGTTATCAAACTTCGTTACAATGATTTTATAATCGCCGCGCAAGTCAACGGCACCAAGACAATTAACATTTTATGGCGGCACGTTTTGCCAAATATTTTGCCGATGGTCGTTATAACTGGCGCAATGGATATCGGAACAATGATGATGGAAATTGCGGGCTTGTCGTTTCTGGGCTTCGGAGCGCAGCCGCCAACGCCCGAATGGGGGCTTATGCTAAACGAAGGGCGGCAATATATACAAACTGCGCCGTGGCTAATGATTTATCCAGGCGTGGCAATTTTTATCGTCGTGGCGATATTCAATTTGTGGGGAGATTCATTACGCGACGTGCTTGACCCGCGTCACGAATAAAAAATTTTAGGAGTGGTTAAATCATGTTTAAGTTTAAGAAGTTTTTAGCGGCAATTTGCGCGGCGGGCTTGCTAATGACAGGTTGCGGCGGAGAGGATAGCGGCTCAACTGGCGGCGGCGATATGACGACTTTAAAAGTTGGCGTAACGAATTTTGCTGACACGTTGGAACCGACGCAAAATTATTTTGGCTGGGTTGTTATGCGCTATGGTCTGGGCGAATGCTTGACTAAATTTGATGAGAAAATGAATATCGTTCCGTGGCTTGCGGAAAGTTGGGAAACGAGCGACGACCGCTTGACTTGGACTTTTAAAATTCGTGGCGACGTGAAATTTTCCAACGGCGACCCGCTCACCGCTGAAGCTGTTAAAAATTCAATCGAACGCGCCTTTGCTAAAAACACTCGCGCCGCAACTTTCTTTGAATACGAATCAATCACGGCGGACGGACAAAATTTAGTTATCAAGACGAATAAGCCTTTGCCCGGCATGCCCGGCTATTTGGCGGACCCGCTGTTTATAATTGTCGACGTGGCGGCGGAAAGTGGGCGCGACTTCAGCAAGGAAGGTCCCATTTGCACTGGTCCTTATACTGTTGAAAGTTTCGTTAAAGAACGCGCCGTTATGAAGAAAAATCCGAATTACTACGGAGAAGTTCCCTTCGAGACTGTAGAAATTCCTTCGATTGACGACCCAAATACTCGCGCAATGGCTCTGCAAGCGGGCGATGTTGATGTTGCGGTAAACATTGCGGCAGGCGACATTGATATTTTCAAGGGCAACGATAAATTTGTTATCGATGAAATTTCTAGCTTGCGCGTGGTGCTTGCTCGCATGAATCAGAATCCCGACAGAATTTTAAGTGATAAAAAAGTTCGTGAGGCGTTCATTTCCGGTTGCGACCGCGAAACCTATAATGAAGTTTTGCTGAAGGGTACGTTCATTCCTGGTAAAGCTCCCGTTCCGCCTTCGCTCGATTATGGCTTTGACCAACTGACCGACCCGAACGCTTACAATCCCGAACGCGCCGCTAAACTTCTCGATGAAGCAGGCTGGAAAGATTCTGACGGCGACGGCATCCGCGAAAAGGACGGCAGAAAACTGGAGCTTGATTTTGTCGTTTACAATTCCCGCGCAGAACTTCCGCTTTATGCCGAAGCAGTGCAATCCGACCTTAAGAAATTGGGCTTTGACATTAAAATTAATACCGTCGACTATAACTTGATTGACAACATGGGCATTAAGGGCGAATATGACTTGCTTATTTCAAACATTACGACCGCCAACACCGGCGACCCCGAAATTTTCTTGACATGGTATTGGAAATCAAATCCGGACGGCTCCAACCCGCAAAACGGCTCCGGTTATAGCAATCCCGAATACGACGCGAAACTTGAGCAACTTAGCACGGAATTTGATGCGGCTAAACGTCGTCAGCTGATTATTGAACTGCAACAAATTTTGCTAAATGACGCGGCGTCTATCTTCTTCGGCTACCCGCAAACAAATATTATCAACTCCAAGCGCGTTGCCGGCGTCAAGATGTATCCTTCCGATTATTACTGGATAACAAATTTGATTAAGCCCGCGAAGTGAGCGTGTTAAAATGTTACTCGATGTAAAAAATTTGGCGGTGTCCTACGGCAAAAATAAAACGCCGACAATTTCGGGCGTGAACTTTGAACTTGACGAAGGAAAAATTTTGGCAATCGTCGGCGAAAGCGGCTCCGGCAAAACAACTGTTATCCGAGCTATTTTGAATGTTTTGCCCGGCGGCGGCTACGTTTCTGAAGGCAAAATAATTTTCAACGGTCGCGACCTTAGCGAACTCGACGCGGACAGCTGGCGCAGTCTTCGCGGCAAGGATATTTCGATGATTTTTCAAGATAGCGGCGCGATGATGAATCCCGTTCACACAATCGGCAAGCAATTCGTCGAATATATTCAGACGCATAGCGACCTTGATAAAAAATCTGCCTACGATATGGCGGTTGAAAAGTTGGAGCTGATGAATTTGCCTAACCCTGAAAATATTTTGAAGTCGTATACGTTTGAGCTATCGGGCGGAATGCGTCAGCGCGTCGGAATTGCAATGGCGATAACTTTTCAGCCAAAATTACTGCTAGCCGATGAACCGACCAGCGCACTTGACGTAACAACGCAGGCGCAAATTGTCGGCGAATTAATGTTTATAACTCGCGGAACCGGCGCGGCAATGATTATCGTTACTCATAATTTAGGCGTCGCGTCTTACCTTTCGGACAATCTGATTGTCATGTCGCAAGGAAAAATAGTTGAGGCCGGCGCAACTGATGACGTTGTCAAAAATCCCCGCCACAACTACACAAAATCTTTGCTGGCGAGTGTACCGGAAATGGGGAGGCGGCGTTATGTCTGAAGTCATTATGCGCGTTGAAAATCTAACAAAAAAATTCCCTGTGAGCGACGGGAAATTTCTTACGGCTTGCGACGATATAACTTTCGACGTGGTAAAAGGCGAAACTGTCGGCATTGTCGGCGAAAGTGGCTGTGGCAAAACTACTTTGCTTAAAGCGATTATGAATATGCAAAAACCCACGAGCGGCAAAATTATTTTTCACGGCGAAGACATTACGCAGTTGACCGGCGAAGCTAAGCGGCAAAATTATCGACGCATTCAAATGATTTTTCAAGACCCGACCGCCGCTTTCAATCCCAAAATGAAAATCCGCGACATTATCTGCGAACCGCTCCTAAATTTCGATTTGATAGCAAAGAGCGAAGTTGACGCTAAAGCTCGCGAACTTTTAACGCAAGTTGATTTGCCCGCTGACTTTGTGGAGCGTTATCCGCACAATATGAGCGGCGGGCAACGTCAGCGCGTCGCGATTGCGCGGGCATTGGCATTGGAACCGGAAGTAATTGCCTGCGACGAAGCGACCAGCGCACTTGATGTTTCCGTTCAAGACACGATTATTAAATTGCTCGTCAAACTCCAGCGCGAAAAGGGAATAACGTATATTTTCATTTGCCATGACCTCGCGCTTGTTAGCATGTTCAGTCACAAAATCGCCGTTATGTATTTGGGCAACATAATGGAAAAAATAGACGGTGACAAATTGAGCGGGGCGCGGCATCCTTATACGCACGCTTTGCTAAAGGCGGTTTTTTCAACGGAACGCGAAAAAAATCAGTACATAGAAATTTTGCCGGGTGAAATACCCAGCCCGCTTGATGTCCCTTCAGGATGTCCTTTTCGTAATAGGTGCACTTACTGCCAAGAAATTTGTACAACCCAAAAACCGCCCTTTGAGGAAATCGAAAATAATCATTTTGTTGCTTGTCATTATCCTCTAAATAAGGCGCATTGAATTACAGTAAGGCTACGTAACTAAAAGCCTACTGAACATAAAAAAATCCGCGTATGTCTTTTCGACGCGGACTTTTTTTATTTACAATCCATTTTTTTCGCAAAGCTCCGTAAATTTTTCTATGGTTACGTTGTAGTCCTTAAGGTGGTCTCTTATGCTGTCAAGAAATTCTCCCTTCCGTATATACCTAATAAAATTTTCTGCCAAGCTGTAGGGCATTTCTTTCTTGCCAATCTTAATTGGCTTAGGTTTTGACGGCGGCTGCTCATCTTTCACCAGCTCAGGAAATGTCGATTTCAAAATTTGTCCTATAGATGCCATGGAATCATCAAGAAAATCAGCCGCTTTGGCGACTTCTTTTGACCTTGTAACTTTTCGACTTCTTTTAGATTCTTTGTTCGGCTTACGCTCAACTTGCCAATCTTTTTCTATAGCCTCACGCAGAAAGCCTAATTTGTTCTCAACGGGTTTTTGGCTCCGAGTCAAAATCGCTTCCGCCCGATTGATTCTCGAAAAACAATCTGCCGTATCCCGGCACTTCGCAAAAATAGCTCTCGCGTCTCTTTCTGCAAACCCCAAAGAACAAAGTACCTGTATTGCGTCATTGCTCCCATTTGATTTGTAACTGTCATCATTGTCTTTCGGTACATTAAACGTGTCCATAGTAAATTCAAAGGCAACGACTTTGCGCCCTTCCTTAAT
>CAJOHG010000085.1 GCA_905234395.1 uncultured Selenomonadaceae bacterium | reverse complement strand
AGACTCGCAACGAATCTCGCCGCCATTATAGCAGGTATTCTGCGTTTGTGCAGAAAAAATTTTTCAGTTGTAAATGTTGTGTTTAACGCGGTCATGTTCTTCAGATTTTTTCGCGTCGTTCCAACGGTCGGTCGTGCCCACGAGGTACCCGGTGATGCGTCTAATGCGTTCAAACTTTTCTCCGCGAGCCGTGTAATTAACGTCGACCATGCCGTCATCACACAGCTTGACGTTGATGCTTTTTATCGGCGTGGAAACTCGTCCGCGAACGTAAGCAACATAATTTTCAGCCTCTTCGCGCGTGGCGTCGTCCATGCCGACAAAATTCACTCTGACGCCGTCAACAATCATACGCAATCACTTCCTTAGTTCAATTTTTTTATCATCGGGCAAATCGAGCGTGCGAATCGGGAACGGAATGTTGATGCCTTCTTCGCGATAACGTTTCGTAATTGCCTTAATGAATTCGTGCTTCAAAAGATATTGGTTGGTGAACGTCTGAACGTGCATAACGGTATTAAAATCAATCGACGAGTCGTTGAAAGCTTGAAAACGAATGACGGGAGCCAATTTGTTTCTGTCGACGCCGTCCAAATCGAATTTCGGTTCGTACTCATCGATTTTAATCTGCAGTTCGCGAGCAACTTCAATCGTCACGCGCTCAACCAATTCCAAATCGCTTTCATAGCCGACGCCGATTGGCACGACGACAACAATATCATCGCGCGGTTGAGAAAAATTCGTCGTGACGGCATTGGCGATAACTTTGTTCGGAATGACGACAACATTGCTCTCCGACGGCGGCATAATCGTAATGTAACGCCAGTTGATGTCGATAACGCGTCCTTCGTCGCCGGTGGAAAGTTTGATGTAGTCGTTGACGCGAACTTGTTTTGAGACCATGAGCAAAAGTCCCGTGAAAATATTTTCCAACGGCTCTTTCACGCCCATGGCAATCGCCACGGAACCGAAGCCCATAGCTGCCATAATCGGCGCGATTGAAATGTTAAAGTAGTCGAGGATAACCAGTGCACCCGACGCGTAAACCGCCAAACGGAAAACTGTATCGAGCAACGTCGATTGTGTCATGTCGCCCGTGTCGGAAAATTTCAAGCGAATAAATCCCGAAAGCGTTCGTTCACAGACTCGCGTTATCGAAAAGACAATCATCGTGAACAGAACGTAAGAGAAAAATCTTTCCAGACCCGGCGGCATATCTGAAGTCGTGACGCTCCAATAAAGCCCGATAACAATGCACAAATAAATCGGGACGCCTTTCATTGCGCGGAAAAAAATTTCCATAATCTCGGAGTCGCTTGCCTCAATCTTGGCGTCAAGTTTTCTTGTCAACAGCTTATTGAGCGCGATGCCGACGAACAGCGCGAACGTCAAGATACAGCCCGGAATGATTAGCTTTTGTCCCAAAGCCAACCAGTCAATGTTGCTAAGATAAGCCAAATAAAACACCTCTACTTGAAAAAAAATTTGACACTGATATATTAATCGCAAAGGAGCTGATAGCGTGAACGAAATTTTGATTGAAGGTCAACGGCTCAAACTTCGACGAGCGAACCTTGACGATTTGAATTACATCATGACGTTGCAAGCCGCGCCGGAGAATCTGAAATTCATCGTGCCGTTCGACGAAAATTATCATCGCGCGATTATAAATTCGGACGGCTCGGAGAAATTGGACATTATCGTTGAGGAAGTCGCAACGAGTCAATCTGTCGGCTATTTCATGTTGCGCGAACTTGATTCACCTTGCGCGGAATATACGCACGTCATCATCGGCAAGAAAGGCATCGGCTACGGTCGCGAGTCGCTGAATCTTTTGCTCAAATGGACGTTTGACGTTAAGAAATTTCATCGCGTGTGGATTGACTGCAAAGACTACAATTCAGTCGCGTTGCACCTGTACGAAAGTTTAGGTTTTGTGCGCGAAGGAGTCTTGCGCGAAATTATTTTGACCGGCGGCGTCTACGAAAATTTAATCGTGCTCGGAATGATTGACCGCGAATATTTCTGCAAGCATTGAGCTAAAAAAATTTCCCCGCTACAAAAAAGTCACGGGGATTTTCTATTTCATGCGCCGAAAAATTTTTACACAGCCTTAGCCAAATCCTCGCCGAGTTTGCGGCATTCTTCAAGTGCGGTGTCGTCGGGAGCATTTTCCGCGATAACGGAGCCGACAAATTTTGCGCCTGCTTCTTTGGTGCGTTCAGACCAATTTTCCATCCATACGCCGCCGCCCCAACCGTAGCTGCCGAAAAGTCCGACGGGTACGCCGTTGAGTTTTGCTTCTGCGTCAGTGAAGAAAGGCTCGAAGGAATCTTCCTCAAGAACTTCATCGCCCATTGCCGGGCAACCGAACAAGAAACCGTTATAATCAGCCATGTCAGTAGCGTTGAAGTCGTCGACCTGGAAAACCTCGACATCTGCGCCCGCCGATTTTGCGCCTTCAGCTGCAGCGTTTGCCATCTCTTCGGTATTGCCGGTGCCGCTCCAAAACACGACCGCGATTTTACTCATCAAGAATCCCTCCAAAAAAATTTTACTCTAAAGCGCGCTAATCTTAACACAGCGTCTTTTGCCCGTCAATAAATTTGCCAAGATAAATTGCAAGGCGCGTCAATCGGTTGTATAATCTGCGCTAATGCTACTCTAACTTTTGGAGGTTGATTCAATGCGAGAATTGCTCACTCGAATGCATGAGTGGATGTCACGATACATGAAAAGTTTTTATTCGGACGACGCGGAAGTTCAGCGCGGAATTTTAATCAAAGAAACTCACACGGGCTACGTTACCGCAAATTCCGTGGAGCTTGCCAAATTTTTACGGCTGCCGACGCACGACGCACAGCTTGCAGAAATTATCGGGCTGTTTCACGACGTGGGACGCTTCCGCCAATACAGCATTTACAAAACTTTCAACGACGCCGACTCCGAAGATCACGCCGACCTTGCGCTTAAAGTCATTGACGAGTTGGAATTTTTCAACGAGCTTGCCGCGCAGGACTATGAAATTTTGCGATTCGCGATTCAAAATCACAACAAGAAGACCGTTGCGCCGACCGATGACGACAGAAAAATTCTCTTCGCCAAAATTATTCGCGACGCCGACAAGTTGGACATTTATCGCGTGCTGGAACCGTTCCTTGCTCAAGCAAACGTCGACAAAATGCCGAACTTCATCAAATCCGGCGGCAATCTCGTTGCGGACATCAGCCCGGACTTTGTGGAAAATTTCGTCACCGGCAAGCAAGCCGACTACCGCAAAATTCGCACGAACGGCGACAGAAAAATTGTTCGGCTCATGTGGCTTTACGACGTTAATTTTTCGTGGACGATGCGCAAAATTGTCGAACGCGGTTACATTGACAAAATCGTTTCAAATTTGCCGCCGGACGAGCGCATTGCCGAAGGTGTCCGCCGCTTGATGAAACACGTCGAAAAGAAACTTGCCGAGGTGACATCATGAACAATGAGCAATATAGAAATTTAATGTGGCATCTTCGCTACGTCGAAAGCCTTTTGGAAAACGTCGCCGACGCAACTATTGTGGAGAGAAATTTTGAATGTCCTGTTTGCAAGTCGAAACTGCGCGTATTCTTGCCGTTCGGAGAAAATCCTCGACCGAATGCTCAATGCCCAAATTGTCAATCGCTTGAACGTCATCGGGCGTTGTGGTTGTTAATGCAAAATTTGAATTGGCACAAAGAAAACATGCGCGTTTTGCATTTTGCGCCCGAAGAAATTTTCTATCGGCTGTTCTCGTCGTTTAAGGACATTGATTATTGGACGGCTGATTTGGAGCCGCAAAATTATCACGGCATGGTCAGAAAACAAGTCGACATAACGGACATCACCTTCGACGACAATTTTTTTGATTTGATAATGTGCACTCACGTCCTGGAACACATTCCCGACGACAGGAAGGCAATGAGCGAACTTTATCGCGTCTTGAAGCCGGGCGGACTTGCATTTTTGAACGTGCCGATATTTAACATTCCGCAGACGTTTGAAGATCCGAGGATAAATACTCCCGAACTTCGCTCGGAATATTACGGGCAATTTGACCACGTGCGAGCTTACGGGCAAGATTATCCGCAACGTTTGCAGGAGGCGGGTTTTGAAGTTCAGCTGTTCACGGTGAATGACGAAAAAATTTTGAAACGCTACGGCTTGGATAGAAACGAAAAAATTTTTTTATGCAGGAAGGGATGACTTGATGGTAAATTTTGTTCAGCAGGAAATTGAAAACGATTTGAAGGCGGGCAAATACGCCGACGGAATTCACACGCGTTTTCCGCCGGAGCCTAACGGTTATCTGCACATCGGGCACGCCAAAAGTGTTTGCTTGAATTTCGGGCTGGCACTTCACAACGGCGGCTTATGCAATTTGCGTTTCGACGACACCAATCCGACCAAGGAAGACGTTGAGTTTGTCGACTCGATTCAAGAGGATATTAAATGGCTCGGCTTTGATTGGGGCGACAGAAAATTTTTCGCGTCTGATTATTTCGGCAAGTTTTACGATTTCGCTGTTGAGTTAATCAATCGCGGGCTGGCTTACGTCGACGACCTCAGCGCGGAAGAAATTCGCAACTATCGCGGCACGTTGACTGAACCGGGCAAAGAAAGTCCGTGGCGCAATCGGAGCGTCGAAGAGAATTTGGATTTGTTCACGCGCATGAAGAACGGCGAATTTCCCGACGGCTCAAAAGTTTTGCGTGCGAAAATCGATATGGCGTCTCCGAATATCAACATGCGCGACCCGGTCATCTACCGAATCACGCGCTCAACTCATCATCACACCGGCGACGATTGGTTGATTTATCCCATGTACGATTTTGCGCATCCGCTCGAAGACGCGATTGAAGGCATTACGCATTCCGTCTGCACGTTGGAATTTGAAGATCATCGTCCGTTTTATGATTGGCTGCTTGATTCGTTGGGCTTTGATCCGAATACGCGCCCGCGTCAAATTGAATTCGCTCGCCTCGACGTGACGAACACCATAACCAGTAAACGCAAACTCCGGCAGCTCGTTGAAGAAGGTCACGTTCGCGGTTGGGACGATCCTCGTATGCCGACACTTTGCGGGCTTAGACGACGCGGCTTCACTCCTGCGGCGATTCGCGATTTTTGTGAACGTATCGGCGTCGCAAAGTCAAACAGTCTCGTCGATATTGCCATGCTTGAACATTGCGTCCGCGAAGATTTGAACGTCAACGCCGACAGAGTGATGGCTGTCCTTGAGCCGCTGAAAGTTGTCCTTACCAACGTCGCTGAAGATTCTGTCGAGTATTTGACGGCGGAAAATCATCCTTCACGCGGCGGCAGTCGATTCGTTCCTTTCACGCGAGAAATTTTCATTGAGCGCGAAGACTTTATGGAAGATGCTCCGAAAAAATTTTTCCGTCTCAAGCCCGGCGGCGAGGTTCGTCTCAAATACGCCTACATCATCAAATGCAACGAGGTCATCAAAAATTCTGCGGGCGAAGTCGTCGAATTGCACTGCACGATTGATCCCACGTCCAAATCCGGCGGCGCGACTGCAGGACGCAAAATCAAAGGCACGATTCATTGGGTCAGCGCGAAATTTTCATTGCCCGCCGAAGTTCGACTTTACGACTACCTTTTGACGACCGACGCCAACGGAAATTTGCCCGAAGACTTTATCGCCGCGTTGAATCCGAATTCGCTCATTGTCAAGCAGGCGTTGATTGAGCCGAGCGTTCGTTGGACAAATTCCGGCACGCACTATCAATTCCTGCGCTTGGGATATTTTGTCGTCGATTCGGACACCACGCCCGATAAATTGGTTTTTAATCGCGTCGTCGGCTTGAAAGATACTTGGGCAAAAGTCAAGGGCAAGTGACAAATTAGAAACTGTTGGTAAATACTTGTTAAAGAGAGCTGATACCCGGCGCGCATGGACGCGCGCCGCCGCCGTTAGGTGCAGGATTGCACCGTGGCGGATGACGCCCTTTCTTTTTGCTACTTTTTCTTTGGGCGCAGCAAAGAAAAAGTAGATCCTAAAAAATTAAAAGCAATAACAAGCCAAATGCAATTTACCAACACGCTCTAATTGCGTCACGATTCATGCGCGGCGAAGAGCTGAAAATTTTCGAGAGCTTGACGCGTCAACTGTTCCGTCGCTTTTAAAGCGACCGCGTCGTCGGCTTGAAAGACACTTGGGCTAAAGTCAAAGGCAATTTTTAACAAAAAAATTCAAACTGGAGGTGAAAACGTTGCCAAAAATTCCGCGCGGCTTGACCGATAAAGACATGGTAAAAAATTACGTCGAAGAGGAGACAATCGAACAACAGCTCCTTAACGCGGCGAAAAAGGCTGAAAAAATGCGTTTGGTCGCCGAGGCAGAAGCTCCGCCCGAACCGCTTGCGAAGGCAGGATTCACGCCCGAACTTACCGACAAATTGGGACGAGAACTTCTCGCGCTGAAAATGGAGCTGTCCAACGCCGGCATCAAAAGCTACAACTTCAAAATCAAACGTGACGGCGAACGAATCACGCTGACCGTCGTCGACAAAAAATTTAGGGACTAGGGACGAGTTCTTAGCTCCCGTTGGAGGATATTCAATGGATACAATGACCTACGTGGCGATTGCGATTTTCGTGACCGCCTACGCGCTGATAATTTCCGAAAAAGTTCACAGAACGGTTGTCGGACTTTTCGGCGCAATGCTGATGATTTTGCTCGGCATACTCGATCAAGAAACGGCAGTTCATCACATCGACTTCAACACCATCGGGCTTTTAATGGGCATGATGATTGTCGTCAACATCACGAGCGAAACCGGGCTGTTCAATTTTTTGGCGATATGGGCGGCGAAAAAAGTTAAAGCTCAACCTGTCGCCTTGCTCGTCGCGCTCAGCACATTAACCGCCGTTTGCTCCGCACTGCTTGATAACGTCACGACAGTTTTGCTCACGGTGCCGATAACTTTCAACATCGCCGCGCAGCTGAAAGTTGACGTGAAACCGTTTCTTATGGCGCAAATTATCAGC